>NZ_JBITCT010000005.1:0-195515 GCF_044453465.1 Streptomyces sp. NPDC051677 | reverse complement strand
CGTCCTGCGACGCCGTCCTGCGACGCCTGCTCGTCACGCCGTCCCGCGACGCGGCCTGCGACACCGGTTCGCCACACCGGCCTACGACACCGGTTCGCCACACCGGTTCGCCACGCCGGCCCGCGACACCGTCCCGCGACACCGGCTCGCGACGCGTCCCGCCACGCCGGTCGGCGGTCCGTTGTCTCCGGGGGCCGGGAGAGTCGTTCAGCCGCCGTCCTTGACCGCTGTGGACGGGGGTTCCGTGCTGCCGGGGCGGGCGCGGACCTCGTTGGTGCACTCGTAGCGGCGCAGGGGGTCGGAGCCGGGGCCGCCGAGGATCACCGAGCCGTCGCCCTCGGCCGCCGCCGAGTCGGAGAACGTGCAGACGAGTTGCGCGAGCGCGTAGGAGGTGAGGCTGCCGGGCGAGGTGCTCAGGCGCAGCGCGTCGTCCGGGTCCTTGGGACGCGGTCCGCCGACCGACATGCCGCCGCGCACGTCCGTCGTGTACCCGGCCTCCTTCTCGGCCGCCGACGGCGACTCGGCGAGCTGGTCGAGCAGGCCCTGCGCCACCAGTGCGCGCCGCTCGGAGTCCGGCGCACCGTCCGGCACCCGCACGTACCGGTCCACGGCGACCAGCGAGGAACCGCACAGCAGGAACACCTGCACCGGCACGCCCGCGCGCCCGGACTGCGCCGCCACGTCCGGTTCGGTGAGCGAGCAGCGCGCCCGGGAGGGCGCGGCCCCGAAGTCGGTCGGCACCTCGGTCGCCCGGATACCGCAGCCGGCGAGCAGCCCGGCCAGCCCGGCCAGCACGGGGACGGCGAGCAGCCGTCGTCGTACGGTCCTCGCGCGCCCCGTGGTCACGATGCGTCCCCCTTCGCCTGCGCCGGTTGGTCGCCCTGCCCGCCGCCGACGCCGTTCTGTTCCGTCAGCTCGGACACGTCCCGGGGCAGCCGCAGCGTGAACACCGCGCCGCCCTCCGGGGAGTTGGCGGCGGTGATCTCGCCGCCGTGGATGTGGGCGTTCTCCATGGCGATGGACAGGCCGAGCCCGCTGCCCTCGGAGCGCGGCCGGGAGGCGCTCGCCTTGTAGAACCGGTCGAAGACGTGCGGCAGCACCTCCTCGGGGATGCCCGGCCCGTGGTCGCGCACCGCGATGACGACCGCGTCGTCCGCCGTCGACACCGACACCCGCACCGGCGAACCGCCGTGCTTGAGGGCGTTGCCGATGAGGTTGGCGAGGATGACGTCAAGCCGGCGCGGGTCGAGCCGGGCGTGGATGCCCCGCTCGGCGTCCAGGTCGACGGCGTCCAGCCAGGCGCGGGCGTCGATGCAGGCCGTGATCTGGTCGGCGACGTCGACGTCGTCCAGGACCAGCCGCGCGGTGCCCGCGTCGAAGCGGGTGACCTCCATCAGGTTCTCGACGAGGTCGTTGAGCCGCCGGGTCTCACTGACGACGAGCCGTACGGCCGGCTCGATCATGGGGTCCACGGACCCGGACTCGGCCTCCAGCTCCTCCTCCAGGATCTCGGTCACGGCGGTGATCGCGGTGAGCGGCGTACGCAGTTCATGGCTCATGTCCGCGACGAACCGCCGGGACGCCTCGTCGCGCGCGGCCATGTCGTCGACCCGCTTCTCCAGGGCCTCGGCCGCGTAGTTGAACGTCCGTGACAGATCGGCGAGTTCATCGGTTCCGGACACCCTGAGCCGGGTGTCCAGCCTGCCCTCGCCGAGCCGCCGGGCCGCGACGCCCAGCCGGTGCACCGGCTTCAGGACGGTCGTGGCGGCGGCCTGCGCGAGCAGCGCGGCCCCGATCAGCGCGAGGCCGGTGGCGATCCCCAGCGACCAGGCCAGCGAGTTGAGGTCCTTCGCCTCCGGCTCCAGCGACTTGCGCATGTACCCGGTCGGGCCGCCCCCGATGACCCTCGTCCCGGCCACCAGATACGGCGTCCCGTGGTCGACGACCCGCTGCCAGTACAGGTGGTACTGCGACGTGTTGCCGCCGGTGAGATCCTGCCGCTTGTTCACGGCCGTGCGCAGCGACTCGGGCACGTCGTCCAGCGAGAACCCGTTCAGCCCGCCCGAGTTGCCGTAGACGGTCTTGCCGCTCGCGTCCGCGCCCACCAGCAGCACGCTGAAACGCTGGCTGCTGTTGGCCATCTGCCCGGCGGTGTGCTGGAGCTCGTCCTGCGAGGGATGCTCGGGCAGCGAACCCGCCCGGTTCTGCATCTCCTGCTCGAAGTCCCGCAGCACCGCACCCTGGGTACGGGTCAGCACGGCCTCGCGGTTGAGCCAGTACGCGATGCCGGACGCGGAGACGGCGGCGGTCAGCGCCACCGCCCCGAAGACGACGACGAGCCGCAGCCGCAGGCTGGTGAAACGCAGCCGTGAGAGTCTTCCCCTGCGCGCCGCGGACCAGCCGCGGAGCCCCCCTTGCGCCTGTGTCACTGAGGGGCGTCCAGGCGGTAGCCGACGCCACGAACGGTACGGATCAGGACCGGGGACGACGGCACGTCCTCCACCTTGGCCCGCAGCCGCTGGACGCAGGCGTCCACCAGCCGCGAGTCACCGAGGTAGTCGTGCTCCCAGACAAGGCGCAGCAACTGCTGCCGCGACAAGGCCTGCCCCGGCCGCCGGGACAGTTCGAGCAGCAGCCGCAGCTCGGTCGGCGTCAGCTGCAGGTCCTCGCCGTTCTTCGTCACCGTCATCGCCGCGCGGTCGATGACGAGGCTGCCGAACGTCGCCGAGTCGCTCGACTCCCGCTCGCCGCGCCGCAGCACGGCCCGGATCCGGGCGTCCAGCACCCGCCCCTGCACGGGCTTGACGACGTAGTCGTCGGCGCCGGACTCCAGCCCGACCACGACGTCGATGTCGTCGCTGCGCGCGGTGAGCAGAATGATCGGCAGCTGGTCGGTGCGCCGGATGCGTCGGCACACCTCGAAACCGTCGATGCCGGGCAGCATGACGTCCAGCACGATGAGATCCGGCCGCTGCTCGCGCAGCAGTTTCAGACCGTCCTCACCGCTGGCAGCGGTGGCCACCCGGTGTCCCTGGCGCGTCAGTGAGAGCTCCAGGGCCGTACGGATGGCGTCGTCGTCCTCGATCAGCAACAGGGAAGGCACGGGCTCATTCTGGCCCATGAGGGGGCTGTCGTTCGACCTATGGGGCAGGGCTGAGACGCCAGAGGGTGGTGGTTTCGGCGGCACGGGCCGCGTGCAGGGGGTCGAAGACGTCGCTCGCACGCCTGTGCCGGGGTCGTACATCGATCCGGTCCACAACCCGTAGACCTGCGGTTTCGATGAGTTCGAGCAGCTCGTCGCGGGTCCGCAGGCCCAGGTGTTCGGCCAGGTCGGAGAGGATCAGCCAGCCCTCGCCGCCGGGCCGTAGGTGCTCCATGAGACCTCCCAGGAATCCCCGCAGCATCCCGCCGCCCTCGTCGTAGACGCCCAGCTCCAGCGCGGCGGACGGCCGGCCGGGCAGCCACGGCGGATTGCAGACGACGAGATCGGCTCGGCCGGGCGGATACAGGCCCGGGGCCACCGTGAGCCGTCCGCCGAGACCGAGCCGGTGGGCGTTGTCCTCGGCGCAGACCAGGGCGCGGGGGTTGATGTCCGTCCCGACGATCCGCCCGACGCCTCGGCGGGCCAGGACCGCCGCGAGGACGCCGGTGCCGGTGCCCAGGTCGAACGCGGTGGCCGCGGCGGGGTCGCGCCGGACCGTCGCCGGCAGCGGGGCCTCCGCCACGAGGTCGACGTACTCGCTCCGCGTCGGCGCGAAGACGCCGTAGTGGGGGTGGATGCGTGCGCCCAGGGCCGGGACCTCGACGCCCTTCAGACGCCACTGGTGGGCGCCGATCACCCCGAGCAGCTCCCGCAGCGGGACCAGGGCCGGGCCGGTGGGCGGGCCGTAGGCGGCGTGGCAGGCCTCGCGGACGTCGGGGGCCCGGCGCAGGGCCACCGTGTGGTCGTCGGCCAGCTCGACCAGCAGCCGGTCCAGGACCCGGGCGCGGTGGGCGCGGGCCCGGCGGTGCAGGCGGAAGGCCTCCGCGGGGTCGGCGCAGGCGGGTCCGGCGCCGCCGACACGGCGGTCCATCGCCCGCAGCAGCTGGCGGGCGCCCTGGAAGTCGCCCCGCCAGAGCAGGGACGTCCCCGCGCGGGCCAGACGGTGGGCGGTCGCGGCGCGCATACGGTCGTCGGCGACGACGACGGGGCCGTAGGGGCGGGCGGGGCGGACGGAGGGAAGGTCGTGGGACTCCACGTGCGTACTCCTCGTGGTCGTGAATGCCGGGTCACGAAGGGCACTTCGACGGGACGAGGAGCGGGAGCCGACAGCCGGAAGCCCGCAGTGAGCAGGCACGACCCGCGCCCGGCCCGGTGCGGGCGGGACGCGCGAGGTCGGGGAGAGGGTGGCCGCTACCGCGTCCGCGTCGAGGCGCGGAGGCGGGAGTCGAACAGCACCATGCCGAGAGTCACCCTCGAAGAGTCCCACGATGACCTGCGCCGACCAAGTCAACTCCCGTACTGCGGACGGCTGTGAACGGTCTGTGGTGTTCCCGTGGCAGGGCCCTGTGACAGGTCTGTGACAGTCGGCGGACACGGCGATGAAGTGGCCCGGGCAATCTTTTCGACACGGGCAAGGCGGCGCCGGGAACAACAGCGAAGCCGATCCCACGCAAGACGCAAGAGACCGAACACCGGTAAGTCCACGACGGGGGGCGCGAGATGAACACGCTGCACGGTAGGAGCACCAACGCAGTCGCAGTCGTCACCCGCCTGCACGACGTGAACCGGGGTTCCGAGAAGTCCGGCGCCGTGAGCGGGCGGGGGTGCGCTCGCGGCGCCGGGCGTCAGCACACCGCGTACATGACGGTGGTTGACACGGGGGAACAGGCGGCTCACGGGGGAGCCGCGTACAGGGAGGACACGGGGGAGCGTCGCTCGCTGACCGAGGCGGAGTTCACCGCCTACGTCCAGGAGCGCCGCGCCTCCCTGTACGCCACCGCCTACCACCTCACCGGCGACCGCTTCGAGGCCGAGGACCTGCTGCAGAGCGCGCTGTTCTCGACGTACCGGGCGTGGGACCGGATCAGCGACAAGGCCGCGGTCGGGGGCTACCTCCGCCGCACCATGACGAACCTGCACATCAGCGCGTGGCGCCGCCGCAAGCTGAACGAGTACCCGACCGAGGAGCTGCCGGAGACGCCCGGCGACACGGACGCGATGCGCGGCACCGAACTGCGCGCGGTCCTGTGGCAGGCGCTCGCCCGACTGCCCGAACTCCAGCGGACGATGCTGGTCCTGCGCTACTACGAGGGCCGCACCGACCCGGAGATCGCGGAGATCCTCGACATCAGTGTCGGCACGGTGAAGTCCAGCATCTGGCGGTCGCTCCGCCGGCTGCGCGAGGACGAGGTCCTCAGCTTCGGCCGTGACGAGGAGGACGCCTTCGGGGAGCTGGTCGCCTGAAGGTGACGGGGGAAGGGCCCGGCTTCGCTCAGGGAAGCCGGTGACGGGGGAGCGGTACCGGGGGGAACCGACGGGGGACGTCCGGGGGAGCGGTACCGCGCCGCCACGGGGGAAGCACCACCCGGGGGGAAACGGGGGAACGGGGAACACGGGGGAGCGCAAGGGAGCGGGACTGGAGGGCCGGGGGGTCCGTCCAGTCCCGCTTTTGCGTGCGCGCGTCCCAGCGGCGCGTCCCCTGGGCGGCCCGGAACTCCCACACGGCCCGGACGGCCCGGAGGCCTAGACGGCTGTGCGGGCCGTGGGCGCGAGGCGGCCCGCCGCCGCGGACGCCAGGCGGCCCATCGCCTCGTCGCGGTCGCAGGCGTACGCGCCGAGCGCGGTCTGGCGGGCCACGATGGAGCGTTCCGCGCGCATCAGGCGCCAGCCGCGGCGCAGCAGGAACGGCACCGACTTACGGCCCTCCTTCAGGTCCCGCAGGAAGCGGCGGCGGAACGTCTTCACCGGGCCGCGGCTCAGGCACAGCGCGTCCGCCAGGACGCCCAGCTCCCGGCAGCGGTTCACGATCTCGGCGGCGAAGATGCCCTCCGCGATGAACAGCGGGGTCCGCCCGATCTCGATCGCGTCCTCGCCGGTGCGGGCGCTCAGCGAGATGTCGTACACCGGAACGTTCGTACGACCCGTGCCGCACAGTTCCACGATCGAGGCGACCGCCGTGTCCGCGTCCCACGAGCCGGGGTGGTCCCAGTCGATGTCGGAACTCCCGGCGACGAGCGGCAGCGTCGGGTCGTCGCCCTCCTTGTAGAAGTCGTCGAGCCGCAGGACCGGGAGGCCGGAGCGGGCGGCGAGCAGGGACTTGCCGGAGCCGGAAGGGCCGCAGAGCAGCACGACTCGCGTCGGTATGGGCAATGGGGAGGTCACGGGACACCAGTGTGAGGCATCTCCGGGGCCGCGGCGGCCTCGCGGGTCGGCTTTGAAGCGCGCGTCACACCTCAACTACCCTTTGTGTCGACCTGATTACCTTGCGCACCAGAAGGCGGCAACGCGATGGCCCGACACGACACCTCCCAGACCCCCACCGGCCGGCGTGCCCTCGCCGCCCTCGCGACCGCCGGAGTCGCGCTGGGCGCGGGCGCCGGCGCCGCCGCCGCGGCCACCGGCGAACCCGTCGACGTGATGCGCTCGCACCCCACCTCGGTCGGGCAGATCGACCCGCAGGCGGGCCTGCAGGGGGCGCTCGGCTCCCTGTCGTACGTCACCGGCACCGTCTCCGGGCTCAAGCCCAACCCGCTCGCGGGCACCGGCGTCGACCCCCTCGACAACGGCGTCGGCACCCAACTCGCCGACTTCCAGCCGCTGACCTCGCAGATGCTGACCGGGCCGGTGGCCCAGGCGCAGTCGATCGGGTCGATCCCGGTGCTGGGGGACGTGACGAAGGCGCTGGGCGGCTGAAGCCCCGCCCACCCGTACGGGAGAGCCGCGCCGCCCCCGGACGGAGGGGCGGCGCGGCTCGTTCGTGGGACGGCCCGGCATGCGGGCCGCGCGGCTCAGTAGGCGGAGCCGGACGCGCCCAGGGAGCCCGTCGGGTGCCAGACCGTCTTCGTCTCCAGGAAGGCCGTCATGCGGTCCGTTCCCGGAGCCTGCGACCAGTCGTCCACAGGCTGTGGACGGAGAACCCGCTTCAGGTTGTCCGCCGCCGCGATCTCCAGCTCCTTCGCGAGGACGTCGTCCGCGCCCGCGAGGTCGATCGCGTTGACGTCCTGGTGCGCGGCCAAAGGCGCCGCGATCTCCGCCGTACGGCCGGAGAGGACGTTGACGACACCGCCGGGGACGTCGGAGGTGGCCAGGACCTCGGCGAGGGACAGGGCGGGGAGGGGCGACTTCTCGCTCGCGACCACGACGGCCGTGTTGCCCGTCGCGATCACCGGGGCCAGCACCGAGACCAGGCCCAGGAACGACGACTCCTGGGGGGCCAGGACCGCGACCACGCCCGTCGGCTCGGGGGAGGAGAGGTTGAAGTACGGGCCCGCGACCGGGTTTCCGCCGCCGACCACCTGGGCGATCTTGTCGGTCCAGCCCGCGTACCAGACCCAGCGGTCGATCGTGGCGTCGACGAGCGCCGCGGCCCTGGACTTCGACAGGCCCTCGGCGTCGGCCACCTCGCGGGTGAACTGGTCCCGGCGGCCCTCCAGCATCTCGGCGACCCGGTAAAGAACCTGGCCCCGGTTGTACGCCGTGGCGCCCGACCAGCCGCCGAACGCCTTGCGGGCGGCCACCACGGCGTCACGGGCGTCCTTGCGGGACGACTGCGGCGCGTTCGCCAGCCACTTGCCCTTCGGGTCAGTCACCTCGTACACCCGGCCGCTCTCGGAACGCGGGAACTTCCCGCCGACGTACAGCTTGTAGGTCTTGAAGACGCTGAGTCGCTGCTGCTCGGTCTTGTCGCTCTTCTCAGACATCGAGGTACGCCTCCAGGCCGTGGCGACCGCCCTCGCGGCCGAAGCCCGACTCCTTGTAGCCGCCGAACGGCGAGGTCGGGTCGAACTTGTTGAACGTGTTGGACCACACGACGCCCGCGCGCAGCTTGTTCGCGACCGCGAGGATGCGGGAGCCCTTCTCGGTCCAGACGCCCGCCGACAGCCCGTACTGCGTGTTGTTGGCCTTGGCGACCGCCTCGTCGGGCGTACGGAACGTCAGCACCGACAGCACCGGGCCGAAGATCTCGTCGCGGGCGACGGTGTGGGCCTGCGTGACGTTCGTGAAGAGCGTCGGCGCGAACCAGTAGCCGGAGGTGGGCAGTTCGCAGGCCGGCGACCAGCGCTCGGCGCCCTCGGCCTCGCCCTGCTCGACGAGCGAGCTGATCCGGGCGAGCTGCTCCGCGGAGTTGATCGCGCCGATGTCGGTGTTCTTGTCCAGCGGGTCGCCGAGGCGGAGCGTGGACAGGCGGCGCTTCAGCGACTCCAGCAGCTCGTCCTGGACCGACTCCTGGACGAGGAGCCGGCTGCCCGCGCAGCAGACCTGGCCCTGGTTGAAGAAGATGCCGCTGACGATGCCCTCGACGGCTTGGTCGATCGGCGCGTCGTCGAAGACGATGTTCGCGCCCTTGCCGCCCAGTTCCAGCGTGAGCTTCTTGCGGCTGCCCGCGACCGTGCGCGCGATCTCCTTGCCCACGGCCGTCGAGCCGGTGAAGGCGACCTTGTTCACGTCCGGGTGCGCGACCAGCGCGGCGCCCGTGTCGCCGTAGCCGGGCAGGATGTTGACGACGCCCCTGGGCAGGCCCGCCTGGCGGCAGATGTCCGCGAAGAACAGGGCCGAGAGCGGGGTCGTCTCGGCGGGCTTGAGGACGACCGTGTTGCCGGTGGCGAGCGCGGGCGCGATCTTCCACGCCAGCATCATCAGGGGGAAGTTCCAGGGGATGACCTGGCCGGCGACGCCCAGCGGCTGGGGAGCGGAGCCGAACCCGGCGTGGTCGAGCTTGTCGGCCCAGCCCGCGTAGTAGAAGAAGTGCGCGGCGACCAGGGGGAGGTCGGCGTCGCGCGTCTCCCTGATGGGCTTGCCGTTGTCCAGCGTCTCCAGGACGGCCAGCTCGCGGCTGCGCTCCTGGATGATGCGGGCGATGCGGAAGAGGTACTTCGCGCGCTCGGAGCCCGGCAGCGCGGACCACTTCTCGAAGGCCTTGCGGGCGGCCCTCACCGCGCGGTCGACGTCCTCCGCGCCGGCCTGGGCGATCTCCGACAGCACTTCCTCCGTGCTGGGGCTGACCGTCTTGAAGACCCTGCCGTCGGCCGCCTCGACGAACTCGCCGTCGATGAAGAGGCCGTAGGAGGGGGCGATGTCGACGACCGAGCGGGACTCGGGCGCCGGTGCGTACTCGAACACCGAAGTCTGCTTTTCCATAGTCATGGGGTCTCAGTCCACCGTCACGTAGTCGGGGCCGGAGTAGCGGCCGGTGGCCAGCTTCTGACGCTGCATCAGCAGGTCGTTCAGGAGCGAGGAGGCGCCGAAGCGGAACCAGTGGTTGTCCAGCCAGTCCTCGCCGGCGGTCTCGTTGACCAGGACGAGGAACTTGATCGCGTCCTTGGAGGTGCGGATGCCGCCCGCGGGCTTCACGCCGACCTGGACGCCGGTCTGCGCGCGGAAGTCGCGGACGGCCTCCAGCATGAGCAGGGTGTTGGCGGGGGTGGCGTTGACGGCGACCTTGCCGGTGGACGTCTTGATGAAGTCCGCCCCGGCCAGCATGCCGAGCCAGCTCGCCCGCCGGATGTTGTCGTACGTCGACAGCTCGCCCGTCTCGAAGATGACCTTCAGGCGGGCCGCGCCGGAGGCCTCCTTCACGGCGACGATCTCGTCGTACACCTTCATGTACCTGCCCGCGAGGAACGCCCCGCGGTCGATGACCATGTCGATCTCGTCGGCGCCGGCGGCGACCGCGTCCCGGACGTCCGCCAGCTTCACGTCGAGGGCGGCGCGGCCGGCCGGGAAGGCGGTGGCGACCGAGGCGACCTTCACGCCCGAGCCCGCGACGGCCTCCTTGGCGACGGCCACCATGTCGGGATAGACGCAGACCGCGGCCGTGGCAGGGGCCGTCCGGTCGGTCGGGTCGGGGCGGACCGCCTTCGCGCCGAGCGCCCGGACCTTGCCCGGGGTGTCCGCGCCTTCCAGCGTCGTCAGGTCGACCATCGAGATGGCGAGGTCGATGGCGTACGCCTTGGCGGTCGTCTTGATGGAACGGGTGCCGAGCGCCGCGGCGCGCGCCTCCAGGCCGACCGCGTCGACGCCGGGCAGCCCGTGGAGGAAGCGGCGCAGCGAGCTGTCGGACGTGGTCACGTCCCTGAGGGCATCGGCTGCGATAGGTGCATTGGTGGGCATGGTCACCAGACGAGCATATCTACGCGCGTAGCGGATGTACATCCCCTGATGCCGGCCGACAGCTCGTCGGCGGTGGAGGGATCGCGGATGAGCGGGGGCGGGGCGTCGGGCACAATCGGGGCCATGACGAGCCCGGAAGACCAGTCACCAGCGCCGGGGCCCGCGGGGCCCGAGTTCAAGGACCGCATCTATCGATCGCCCGCGGGCATCGTCGGCGGTGTGCTGCTGCTGGGTCTGGTGGGCTGGCTCGGCATCGACGCGATCGTCGCGGGCGAGGGGCGGACGCCGTGGCTGGCGCTCGCGACGCTGATCCTGGTGGTGCCGTTGACCGTCGCCTTCACGCTGCGGCCCGCCGTGTACGCGGGCCAGGACCGGCTGCGGGTGCGCAATCCGTTCCGGGTGATCGTGCTGCCCTGGGGACAGGTCGCCTCGCTGCGGTCCGGCTACTCCAACGAGGTCGTCGACGCGTCGGGGAAGAAGTTCCAGCTGTGGTCCATCCCCGTCTCGCTGCGGGCGCGGAAGAAGGCGAACCGGCGCGAGTCCCGGGCGGCGGCGCAGCGCGACGGCGGGAACGCCGGCCAGGGCGGTCGGGCCGCCGGCGGACCGGGGCTCGGGGGACTCGGCGGCGGGTTGTCGCGCGGGGGCCGTGGCGCGGCGCCGGACGGGCCCGTGCGCGCCGAGACCGACCGCGTCATGGACGAGCTGCGGGAGCTGTGGGAGGCGCGGCAGAAGGAGGAGAGCGCCCAGGGCGAGGTGACCGTGCGCTGGGCCTGGGAGATTCTCGGCCCGGCGGTGGCGGGGGCCGTGGTGCTGGGGATTCTGCTCGCTGTGGGGTGAGGTGAGGAAAGGCGGGGGAGAGCCGGGTGACGCGGTGAGTTCGCGTTCCGACGGGGGTGCTGGCCGGCGGAGTGCTGGCCGGCGGGGTGCTGGCCGGCGGGGTGCTGCGGCTGCCGGCCGGGTCGGCGGCGCCGGACGGGTGCGCGGCCTGGGACGGTGCAGCGGCGCGGCGCTGGACGCGGGCGCCGCCTCCGCGCTGGGCGCCCGTGCGGGCGCGGGCGTCGGTGTTCGTGGCGTTGCCGTCTGCGTGGGACCCGGCACCTGGCCGGGGAGGACGTCAGGGCCGTCGAGTGCGAGGGCGTCCGGCTGAGGATCGACGGCAGGGGGCGTCGTTCGAGGAGTGGCGGGTGGCCTCGCCCCGCCGGCCGTGGCTGGAGCGCAGGCTCGGTGTGCTGCACCCGTACGAACGGACGGCCGCCGAGATCACCGCGATGTGGCGGGACCCGACGGTGCGGCCGGTCGGCGAGGCCGACCAGCGGCAGCGCGGGCGGGCGCTGTGGCCGCTGGGGGCGTCATCGGGGCGCTGGGTGTGGCGGCGGTGTTCCTCCTGCCGTGACGGTCGCCGGTCTTCTGTCGTGGCGGCTGCCCGGTTCTCCTGCTGTGGCGGGCGTCGGTTCTCTTGCCGTGGCGGTCGCCAGTCGGCCTGCCGTCACCGCTGTCGGTTCTCTTGCCGTGACGGTCGCCGGTTTCTCCTGTTGTGGTGGTGGCCCGGTTCTCCTGCCGTGGCGGTCGTCGGTCTCCTGTCGTGACGGCTGCCCGGTCTCCTGCTGTGGCGGTCGCCGGTCGGCTGTTGTGGCGGTCGCCGGTCGGCCTGTTTTGGAGACTGTCGGTTCTGCTGCTGTGGCGGCTGTCGGTTGTTTGCGGTTGGCGCCGGGGCTTCCGTGAGGGCCGTGCGGGAGGGCCCTCAGGGATGCCCGGCGCACAGTGCTTCGGGTGTCAGCCGACGACGTCCACGAAGGCGCCCGGGGAGATCGCGGCCGCGGTGGTCGCCGTGCCGGCGTAGGACCAGCGGTAGGAGCCGTCGGCGTACGCGCGGAGGGTGGTGGAGAGGGTGCCGTCGGCGGCCGTCCGGATGGTCTTCACGGTGCAGTAGGCGCTGCTGCCCTTCGGGCGGAACTGCAGCTCCACGGGCTGTCCGGCCGCGGCGGGGACGGAGGCGCCGGTCGCCCAGCCGGCGTTGCGGACGTCGCCGGTGACGGTGAGGGTGCGGCCCCACTTCACCCGCTGGGGCGTGGCGGCGACGGTCAGCCGGGTGTCGCGTCGCACGCTGAAGGTGGCCGCGGTGTTCAGGAACACGGCGTCGCTGTCCGGGGCGATCGCGTAGGCGCTGACGTTCCAGGCGCCGGCCTGCGTGTCGGTGGCCGGGGCGGCGCCGGGGTTGAGGGTGAAGGTCAGGGTGCAGGTGCTGGTGGTGTCGGTGGTCGCGCCGCAGGCCGCCTTCGAGGCCACGGTGGCGTCCGGGGCTTCGAACGAGCCGTGGTAGAGGGTGGCGTTGATCTGGTCGAGGCCGGACGGGTCGGTCGCGGTGACCTCGACGGTGACGGTTCTCGCGGTCGTGCCGACGACGACGGGGTCGCCGTGGTTCACGACCACACCGGTGATGTCGGTGTCGCCGAACCTCTCGTCGGCGTGCGCGGCCGGGACGGCGAGGGCGGACAGGGCGACGACGCCGCACGCGGCGGCGACGGCGGAGTACATGCGCATGCGAATTCCCCAAGGTGATGTGTGAATGCCGCGGATGGTCCATTTACCTGCGGCGAAACCGAATTGGCGTGTGCAGCGTACTCGTTGTCGCGGGAATTCAGATCGGTCGAATTCTTGGAAAGCCGAAGGGGAAATTCGATTCGAATATCGGCGGACCTGGCGACCACCTAGGCGTGCCGACTGGTGGGTCTGACGCGGAAATCCGCCCAGTCCTGGCGGTTTCTGTCGATCAATGTGTGAACGAGGGGCAACTTTAGAGTGAAAAGTGTCGAAGCTGTTGATCTCCTGTCTCTTCGCTCTCACTAGCCTGCGTGTGCCGCATGACCGGTTGACCGGTGAACCAGCGCCGAATCGTGCGGTTTCCTGATATGGGGATACAGGAGTGGGGATGGATGTCGGCAAGAATGGGGGGCGCGGCCGCACCCGGCACGCGCTGTCAAACAGACATAGGTGCAGACGGCACTTATTCGTGGCGGCTCACCGCCACGAACGGGCGGGTGATCGCCGTGGCCGCGAGGACGTACCGGGACTACGGGGAGTGCCGGGCCGGGTTCGAGCGGATGTGCGCGGACGTCGGGAAACTGACCGGCGCGGTGCACCACACCTCGGAGGGCAGCGGCTGGGTCTGGCGGTTACGTGACCCGGTCGGCGGCACCGTGGCCGTGTCCTCGCGGGCCTATGAACGACACTCGACCTGCCAGGCCGCCTATGAGCGTTTCCGGGCGCTGCTGACCGAGCTCGGGTCGGGCGGGGCGATCCCGTGGGGGGACGGCGAATGAGCCGCACGGGCAGGTCAGGCACGTCAGCCAGGGCGGGCGCGTCAGCCAGGGCGGGCAGAGCAGGCAGGTCGGGCTGAGGGTCCGGCGTGTGCGTGAGGGGTGGGGGAGGCGCCGGCCGGGAGGCCCGTTCCCTCACCCCTTCCGGCGTCCCCTCCGTTGCCCGCTCCTGCGGCCCTTCTCTCGCCGCGTTCACGTCAACATCGGAAGTTGCCTCGCGGGGGCGTCTCGTTCACGTTCAGGTCCGCGCGTGTCCATCACGGCTCAGAAGTGTCGTCACGTGTGACGACGCGAATCATCGAGCGCTCCGTGGCCGCGGGGGACGACCCTCCCAGACGCCTGTATCCCGACCAGGGCATGCCCGACCGGGTGTTCCGGGGCATCCTGCGCGGCGGCGGCGCCCTGGTCCTCGCGATCATGCTGCTCGTCGGCGGGTTTCTGACGTACCGGGCCTGGCAGGCGCTGTCGGTCGCGAAGTGGGACTTCGTCACCACCGAGGCCTGGGAGCCCGAGGGCGGGAACTTCGGCATCGCCGCCGTGCTCGTCGGGACCGTCCTGATCGCCCTGGTCGCCATCGTGTTCGCCGTTCCGCTGGCCATCGGCACCGCGCTCTACATCTCCGAGTACGCGCCGCCGCGGCTGCGCCAGACCCTCATCAGCGTCGTCGACCTGATGGCCGCCGTGCCGTCCGTGGTCTACGGGCTGTGGGGCCTGTTCTTCTTCCAGGGGCACGTGGTCACCGTGGCGCGCTGGATCTCGACGTACTTCGGGTGGATCCCGCTGTTCAAGGTCGACGGCGCCGATCCGCGGGACCCGCTCGCCACCGCGACGGTCTTCACCTCCTCCACCTTCATCGCCGGCATCGTCGTCTCCCTGATGGTCGCGCCGATCATCTGCTCGGTGGTGCGGGAGGTGTTCTCGCAGGCTCCGGTCGGCGAGCGGGAGGGCGCATACGCCCTCGGCGCCCACCGCTGGGGCATGATCCGCAGCGTCGTCCTGCCCTTCGGCAAGGGCGGCATGATCGGCGGCACCATGCTGGGCCTGGGCCGGGCACTCGGCGAGACCATCGCCGTCTACCTGATCATCTCGCCGGTCTTCGCGATCCAGCCGCACATCCTGCAGAACGGCACCAGCTCGGTCTCCTCGCTGATCGCCCTGCGCTACGGCGAGGCCACCGACCTCGGCATGTCGGCGCTGATGGCCGCCGGCCTCGCGCTCTTCCTGATGACCCTCGTCGTCAACTTCGCCGCTTCGTCGATCGTCGCCCGCAGCCGTTCCGGCGCGACGAGCGACTCCTGAGGAGAACGAGCCCGATGACCGTCACCGCTTCCCACAGTCCGCCCGGCGACCAGGGCCCGCGCCCCGGGCCGGACCCCGCGCCGAGGCCCGAGGCCGCGCCGTCCGCCGTGGCCACCGTGCTGCCCGCACGCCGCCCCGGCGGCCTGTCGACGCGCGCAGACTCGCGCCGCAACCTGTCCACGCTGCACGCCACCGACGTGTACGCGCTGCTGGGCGCGGGCGCCGCGGCCCTCGCCGTCACCTGGCTGATGTTCGACCGGCTGCTGCCCTTCAACGGCACGCTGGGCTTCCTCGTCATCGCCTACGCGCTCTTCGTCGGGTTCTACGCGCTGCTCGTCTCCTTCGACGAGGACGGTCCCGCCGTCCGCGACCGGGTGGCCGCCGTCGTCGTCCAGAGTCTCGGCCTGGTGATGCTCGCCGCGCTGGCGTTCGTGGTCGTCTACACCCTGTACGAGGGCCGCGAGGCGCTGCCGCACCTGAACTTCTACACGCAGTCGATGGCCGACGCCGGTCCGGTGGAGCCGCTCAGCGTCGGCGGCATCCTGCACGCGATCGTCGGCACGCTGTGGCAGATCTCCATCGCCCTGGTGATCTGCATCCCGACCGGGCTGGTGTGCGCGGTGTTCCTCAACGAGGTCCCGGGCGCCTTCAGCCGGTTCGTGCGCACCATCGTCGAGGCGATGACAGCGTTGCCGTCCATCGTGGCCGGCCTGTTCATCTACGCGACGATCATCCTGGGGCTCGGCTTCGACCGGTCCGGTCTCGCCGCCGCGCTCGCGATCTCCGTGATGATGCTGCCGATCATCATCCGCGCCTCGGACGTGGTGATCCGGCTGGTCCCCGGCACGCTGCGGGAGGCGTCCTACGCGCTCGGCACCTCCCGCTGGCGCACCGTCTGGCACGTGGTGCTGCCCACCTCCCGCTCCGGGCTCACCACGGCCGTCATCCTGGGCACCGCGCGCGGGGTGGGCGAGACCTCGCCGGTGCTGCTGACCGCCGGCTTCACCGCGGAGCTCAACACCAATCCGCTCCAGGACCCGATGGTGTCGCTGCCGCTGGCCGCCTTCGAGCTCGTCAAGTCCCCCGAACCCACCTACATCGCCCGCGGGTTCGGCACCGCGGCGGTCCTGCTGGTGCTGGTGCTCGTCCTGTTCGTGATCGCCCGCGTCATCGGCGGACGCGGACCGGGCAAGCTGACCCGCCGTCAGGAACACCGCCGGGTCAGGGCGTCCCGCCGGGACGCGCAGCGCTTCGCCGCGCGCGCCGCCGCACCCGGCAGCGCCGGCGCCGGCGCCGCATCGACCGACTCCACGGCCAGTTCCGTATCGACGAGGAGCACCACGTGATACCCGCACCCGTCCGTCGTCCGCGCGCCACGCGTGTGTACCAGGCATCGGCGCTGGTCGTCGCCCTGGTCTGCGCGCTGCTCGCGCTGCACCCGCCGGGCGCCTTCGCCGCCGGCCATGTGAAGATCAGCGGCTCCGGTTCGACGTGGAGCGCCAACGCCATCGAGCAGTGGCGCCGCAACGTCCGTCAGCAGGGCATGACCGTGAACTACTCCTCCGTGGGCTCGACCGTCGGCCGTACCCAGTTCGCGAACGGCACCTCCGACTTCGGCGTCTCCGAGATCCCCTACGGGCTCACCGAGTTCGGCGCGACGGACACCCCGCCGCAGCGCAAGTACGCCTACATGCCGATCGTGGCCGGCGGTACGTCGTTCATGTACAACCTGAAGATCGGCGGGCAGCGGGTCACCAACCTGCGGCTGTCCGGGGACGTCCTGTCCAAGATCTTCACCGGCAAGCTGACGATGTGGAACGCGGCCGAGATCAAGGCCGACAACCCCAAGCTGGCCCTGCCGGCCCGCCGGATCGTCCCGGTCGTCCGCTCCGACGGCTCCGGTACGACCGCGCAGTTCACGCTGTGGATGTCCAAGCAGCACAGCTCCCAGTGGAACGACTACTGCCGGCGGGCGGGCAAGCCCACGCCGTGTGGTCTGACCTCGTACTTCCCGAACATCCCCGGCTCCGGCTTCGTCGCCCAGTCCGGCTCGCTCGGCGTCGCGGGCTACACCAAGCAGCCTCAGGCCGAGGGCGCCATCACCTACGTCGAGTACTCGTACGCCAGGAACGCGGGCTTCCCCGTGGTCAAGGTCCTCAACGACTCCGGCTACTACGTGGAGCCGACCGCCTCCAGCGTGGCCGTCGCCCTGACCAAGGCCAAGATCAACAACGACCCGCGCTCGGCGAACTACCTCACGCAGAACCTGGACGAGGTCTACACCTACGGCGACCGGCGCACCTACCCCCTGTCCAGCTACAGCTACATGATCATCCCGACCAAGGAGGAGATGGGCTTCACCAAGGCCAAGGGGGCCACGCTCAGCGCGTTCAGCAACTACTTCCTCTGCGAGGGCCAGCAGCAGGCCGACCGGCTCGGCTACTCGCCGCTGCCGATCAACCTGGTCCGGGCGGCCATGGAGCAGGTGCGCAAGATCCCCGGCGCCGAGACGGACAACATCAACATCAACAAGTGCAACAACCCCACGTTCTCCGGCGACGGCACCAACCTGCTGGCCAAGAACGCCGCGTTCCCGCAGGCCTGCGACAAGAAGGGCGCCGACCAGTGCGTCACCGGCACCGGCGGCGCCAAGACGCCGACCACGTCCAGCGGTAGCGGCGGGGCCGGGTCGGGCGGCGCGGGTGCGACCGGCGGTACCGGCTCGACCGGCGGCGCCGGCGCGACGGGCGGCTCCATGGGCGGCACGGCCGGCGCCACCGGCGGCGGCGCCACGACCGGCGGGGCCACGGCGGGCACGAGCGGCACGACCGGCGGCGCCGTCGACCCCGACACCGGTGAGGTGCTCGGCGGCGCGGGCGGCGCCGGCGACACCTCGGTCGCCGCCACCCCGGTCTCCCTGGCCTCCGGCGACGCCCTCGGGCTGCGCACCGCGCTGATGGCGCTGTCGGCCGTCCTGCTGGTCGGGGTGGTCGTCGGACCGCCGCTGATCGGACGCCTGATGACCAACCGGTCGCGCCGGAACGGGGGTTCGGCATGAGCACCGTGACCCGCACGGACAGAGCGCCCAGGGGCGGCGGGGCCCGGCCGCGTGTCGTCGCCGCCGTCGGCGCCCTGCTGGCCGCCCTCGTCCTGGCCCTGCTGCCGGTGCCGTCCGGCGCCACGCCCGCGGCGGCCGCGGACGGCACGGCGGTGGACTCCGCGGTGACGGTGACCGGAACCCGGGGCAAGTACGACGACTTCTCCGGGCTGAAGGTGACGGTCCACCAAACGAAGAACCTGCGCACCCAGGGCGTGCTGATCACCTGGAAGGGCGGCGCGCCCACGCCCGAGTCCACGGTCAACAGCAACTTCCTGCAGATCATGCAGTGCTGGGGAGACAGCCCAACCGGGCCCACGCGCGAGCAGTGCGAGTACGGCGGTTCCGGCGTCCCGCTGCCCGGCACCGGCGTGGACAGCCGGTCGGTGTCCGCGACGCCGGACCCCGACGAGACGCAGTACACGGGCGCGGGCGCGTTCGTGCCGTTCCGCCCCGCCAACGGCTCCCCGGCGACCACGTCCCCCACGGACAAGACCTACTTCGGTCCGCTGGACACCAACGAACAGCCCGCCGGCCGCACCTTCGCGAGCGGCACGGGCGAGGCCACCTTCCAGGTGCTCGACGGGATCGAGGCCTCCCACCTGGGATGCGGGCTGAACACGGCGGCCGCCGGCAGCGCTCCCGCACCCCGGTCGTGCTGGCTGGTCATCGTGCCGCGCGGCACGCACAACCCCGACGGCACGGACGTGACGGCGCCGGGCCAGGACGGGAAGCTCGACGGCTCGCCCCTGACCACGACGAACTGGGCACAGCGAATGGCGGTCCGGCTGGACTTCCTGCCCGTCGACGAGTTCTGCCCGGAGGGCCAGCCCGAGCAGCCCACGGCCGGCTCACAGCTGGCGACGGACGCCGTCACCTCCTGGCAGCCCAAGCTGTGCACGACCACCGGAACCACGTTCGCCTTCTCCCAGGGCGGCGAGGAGCCGGCCAGGACCCAGGTCCTGGCCGCGACGGGCGACGCGCCCATGCTGGGCTTCACCGTCGATCCGGTGGCCGGGTCGGACGGCGCGGCGAAGGTCGTGCACGCGCCCGTCGCGGTGTCCGGGCTGGCGATCGCGTTCTTCCTGGAAACGACGTCCGGCGTCGTGCAGGAAATGAGACTCTCGCCGCGGATCGTCGCCAAGATGCTGACGCACTCCTACACCAAGGACGTGACCCTGGGCGCCGCCCCGGATTACCTGACCGGAAATCCCGCGTTCTTCAACGAGGATCCGGAATTCAGGAAACTGAATCCTGAATTCCCGGCGCTGAGCGGTCAGCCGAGTAGCCTCATGGTTCCGCTGCTGACGTCCGACACCACGCGCATCGTGTGGAACTGGCTCCAGTCGGACCAGGAGGCCCGGGCTTTCCTCTCCGGGACGAAGGACCCCTGGGGAATGACGGTCAACCGCTACTACAAGGACCTGAAACTGGCGGACGCCACCTCGCTGACCGACTTTCCCAAGGTGGACCCGACCACGTCCCCGGCCGTCGCCAACGGGGTCCCGCCGCTCACCTACACCGGGCAGGACCTGGACCCCTACGCCAACGACCTGCACGAAGCCGCGGTGCGCACCCTGCGCGGCAACAACAACGGCACCGTCGTGTGGCAGGCGGGGAACAACACCCCGCCCAAGCTCGGCAACGAGGTCCCCATGTCGGGCCGGCACGCCGTGCTGGCGATCGTCGACACCGCGTCGGCCGAGCGCTACGGACTGAAGACGGCGGCGCTGCGCAACGCGGACGGCGCCTTCGTGAAGCCCTCGACCGCCACGCTGACGGCCGCCGTCGCCGCGATGCGGCCGTCGCCCGTGGACGCGACGGTCCTCAGGCCCGACCCGGCAAGGGCCAAGGGACAGGCGTACCCGCTGACCGCCGTCGCCTACGCGGCAGCCTCGGTGGACCAGGCCGCCGCGGCCCGCAAGGCGTACGCGAAGTTCATCCGGTACGTCGCCGGAGCGGGCCAGACACCCGGCCTGTCCGCGGGCCGACTGCCCCCCGGGTACGCGCCGCTGCCCGCGAAGCAGCGGGCGCAGGCCGTGACCGCGGCCGACGCCCTGGAGCGCGGCCTGACGACCGACCCGGCGTCCGGCGGGACGGACAGCGCCGGGACTTCCGGCTCCGCGGCCGGCGCCGCAGGCGCCTCCGGCGGTACGGCCGCAGGGGGCACGAGCGCCGGCGCGGCGGGCGGCTCCGGGGGCTCCGCCACCCCCGCGGCCGGCGCCGCGGGCGGTGCTGCCGGGCCCTCCTCGGGGCCGCAGCAGAATGTCGCGAAATCCGCGAACGGCGTCACCCCGGGTGAAATTCTTGGAATTATCCGCTGGGTGCTTCTCGTCGTTCTGTTCCTGGGCGGCGCCGCCGGACTTTCCGGTCCGATAATGCTGCGCCTCGCCCAGCGGCGGTCCCCCTAGGGGGCGCCCAGGCAATCTCCTCTTAACCTTTCCCTCATGGCTGATTGGTTGGCCGCCGTGCGGAACTCCTGGAAATGTACGCAGTGCTTGAAAGCCCAGCCTTTGCTTGAACGTCCGGTCTTTCGAAATCCAGAACAAGGGGTTCAGAAATGAACGTCAAGTCTCGCGCTCAGGTAGGCGCCGCTTTCGGTGTCGCGGCTCTCGGCCTCGGCATCCTGGCCGCCCCGGCTTCGGCCGACCCGGGCTCGACCACCGAGTACCGTCAGCTGGCGGGTGTGGGTTCGGACACCACGCAGTACGTCGTGAACGGTCTCGGCGACGCCGTCACGAACGCCGGCGGCAAGGTCATCGCCTCCTGGAACGCCACCGGCTCCGCCACCGTCACCACCAAGGACCCGGCGACCAAGCCGAACTGCACGATCAACCGCCCGAACGGCTCCTCGGCCGGCATCACGGCGCTGAACAACGACATCACCGCCGGCACCGGCTGCCTCGACTTCGCCCGCTCCTCGCGCGGCCCGGCCGACACCTCCACCTCCGACCTGACCTTCATCCCCTACGCCAAGGACGGCGTCACCTACGCCACCGACCTGGGCAGCTCGGTGCCGACCAACCTGACGAAGGCCCAGCTGGCGAGCATCTACACCAACTGCACCTACACCGACGCCTCGGGCAACACCGTCACGGTGGCGCCGCTGCTGCCGCAGACCGGCTCGGGCACCCGGACCTTCTGGCTGTCGGCCATCGGCGTCAGCGAGTCGCAGGTCGGCTCCTGCGTCACCCAGGGCATCCAGGAGCACGACGGCACCGCGATCACCGCCGCCAACCAGCTGATGCCGTACTCGATCGCCCAGTGGATCGCCCAGGGCAAGAGCCTCCCGGGCGTCGAGGCCCGGCGCGGCGAGTCGCGGCTGCGCAGCATCAACAGCCTGGCCCCCACCACCGGTTCGGGCACCTCGATCGCGCTCAACACGAGCTTCGACGCCCAGTTCCTGCGGGACGTCTACAACGTCGTGCAGACCGCCCGGCTCTCCGAGCCGGTCATCGCGGACACCTTCGTCGGCTCCGCCTCCAAGGTCTGCGCCAGCAGCTCCACCCTCACCACGTACGGCTTCGGCACGGTGAACAACTGCGGCGCCACGACCCTCACGGGCGAGCGCTGACCCGTGACCGCCATCTGACCCTTGCGCGAACGGCCGGGCACCCACGGGTGCCCGGCCCCACGCGCTGTCCGTGCACACCCGTCAACCGACCCGTCAACCGACCCCGGGGGGCAACGAAATGACCGTGCCGCAACCCTTCAGAAGAACGGCCGCCGTCCTGGCCGCCTGTGCCCTGCTCGCGCTGGGCCTGGTGACCCTGGCCGTGACCCAGTCCCAGCCCGCCCGGGCGGCCTCCGTCGGCGCGTTCACCATGACGCCCGGCGCCGGCAAACTGAGCGCCACCCAGCCCATCGCCGGGTCCCTCGCGATTCCCGGCAAGTGTCCCGACGTCACCCTCGAGGACATCAACTGGAACAACGCCCTCAACCTGTACGTCGTCAAGGCCGACGGCACCGAGCAACTGGTGCTGCGGGGCGTCACCGACAAGGCCCCCTACTCCGCGGCCACCTCGACGCTGTCGCTCGCCGCAGCCGACAACCCGGGCCTCTTCGTCGCCCCGCTGACGAACATCATCACCGGCGACGGCACCTACGAGCTGCGCCTGCGCTGCGTGGACGACTTCGACTACGCCGTGGCCCCCGACTCGATCGTCCCCGGCGACCCGTACTGGTCCCAGAAGATCACCGTGACCGGCGACGACTGGGCCGTCGGCGAGGGCGCGAAGGCCACCAGCGTCACCCTCGTGGCGGCGCCCGGCGACATCGAGCCCGGCGAGGAGGCCACGCTCACCGCGACGGTCTCGCCGGCCGAGGCGACCGGCAAGGTCACCTTCCTGGACGGCACGACCTCGCTGGGCGAGGCCGCCGTCGCCGACGGCAAGGCCGAGCTCAAGACCAAGGCGCTGACCCGGGGACGGCACGACGTCACCGCCCGCTTCACCCCCGCCGACGCGACCAGGTGGGGCGCCTCGGAGGCCGCGGCCGCCACCGTGCTCGTCTACCCCGCGGACTACGAGATCCACGACGCCGCCGACAAGCGGCTGGCCGTCGAACCGCAGCTCCAGCGCGGCCAGACCGTCAAGCTGATCGTCCGCGGCTGCACGGCCGGCACGACGTACGCGATGAAGCTGAGCGGCAACGACGCCGCCTTCGCCGCCGCCACGGCGGACGCGAGCGGAGTGGCGACCTGGCCGACCCTCACCGTCCCCGACGACGCGGTCGCCGGACGGGCGTCCTGGACGTTCACCGCGGCCGGCAAGAACTGCCGGACCAACGGCGGTGCGGGCGTGGACTTCACCACCGCGTCCTTCACCGTCCCCGAGCCGAGCGGCTCCCCGAGCCCCACCGGCAGCACCGGCCCCTCGACCGACCCGACGGGCGACCCCACCGACGCGCCGCCCGACCAGCCCACCGGCGCCCCGACCGACGGCACCGGCGACACCGCCGGAACGACGTCCGGCACCACGTCCGGCACCACCGGCGGCGCCGGCGCCGGCGGAACCTCCACGACGGGCGGCGGCCTCGCTTCCACCGGCAGTGAGATCGCCCTGTTCTCCGGCATCGGAGCCGTCGTCCTGTGCACGGCCGGCGTCCTCTTCGTCCGCTTCGGCCGCCGACGCGGCCTGCTGCACTTCGGCGAGCCCCGCGCCTAGGCGACGGGGAACGCGGGCGGCGGGCCACCGACCACCGTCCGCGCCCGCCGTCCGTCCGTTGCCGGCCGCCGTCTGTCGGCCGCCGTCCGTGCCCGTCCACCCCACCCCCACCCCACCCCACCCCACCCCACCCCACAACCGCCTCACAGGAGCGCTCCCGTGACCGTGCTGTCCCCGCCCCCGCCGGCCGAGGCGTCACCGGTGCAGGCGCCGGCGCCCTCGCCCGAGCCGCCGTCCGCCGCCGGGCCGCCGCGGGCCGAGCGCGCCGGCCTCGCGTTCGCCGGCGCCGCGCTGTGCGTGCTCGCCGCCCTGCTGCTCGGCTTCGCGGCCAACCTCACCGTCGTGGGCCACCTCCAGCACGCCCGCGACCAGCAGACCGCCTACGACGAGCTGCGCCGCCAACTCGCCCTCGGCATCGCACCGGTGGGGCAGCGGACGTACGAGGGAGACATGCTGAAGCCGGGCGCGCCCGTCGCCCTGCTGCGCATCCCCGCCCTCGGCCTGAAGGAGGTCGTCGGGGAGGGCACCACGTCCGGGGTGCTGATGTCCGGCCCCGGCCACCGCCGCGACACCCCGCTGCCGGGACAGGCCGGCACCAGCGTGATCATGGGCCGCGAGTGGGGGTACGGCAGCCCGTTCAACGACCTCCACCAACTGCCCGTCGGCGCCGAGATCCGCGTCACGACCGGCCAGGGCACCGCCGCCTACACGGTCTCGGGCATCCGCCGCGAAGGCGACCCCCTGCCGTCCACGCTCACCCGGGGCCAGGGCCGGCTCACCCTCATCACCGCCGACGGCGGCCCCTACACCCCCTCCGGCGCCCTCCGCGTGGACGCCACCCTGACCAGTGCCGCCCAGCCCGCCCCGCCGCGCCCCCTGACCCCCGGCTGGATCGACGAGTCCGAGCAGGCCCTGGGCACCGAGGGCGCCGCCTGGCTCCCGGTCTTCCTCTGGTCGCAGGCGCTGCTGCTCGCCGCCCTGCTCACCATGGCCGCGCGCCGCGTGTGGGGCCCCTGGCAGACCTGGATCGTCGGCGTGCCCGTGCTGGCCGCCCTCGGCCTCGCCGTCTCCGGCGCCGCCACGCGTCTGCTGCCCAACCTGCTCTGACCGACGAGGAGTTCACCCACCATGTCCCAAGCGACGGACACGACCGTGAAGCTGCCGCACGTGCCCGCGGGAACGATGCCCGCGGGCACGACCACGGGCGGGAACAACCCGGCCACCCTGGAGGCCGACTCCATCTCGGCCTGGTTCGGCGACCACAAGGTCCTGGACCAGGTGTCGCTCACCATGCCCGCCCGCAAGGTCACCGCGCTCATCGGCCCGTCCGGCTGCGGCAAGTCCACCTTCCTGCGGATCCTCAACCGCATGCACGAACTGGTCGGCTCCGCCTCCCTCGCCGGCCGGGTGCTGCTCGACGGCGACGACATCTACGACCGCGGCCGCCGCATCACCCACGCCCGCCGTCAGATCGGCATGGTCTTCCAGAAGCCCAACCCCTTCCCGGCGATGTCGATCTACGACAACGTCACCGCGGGCCTGAAGCTGGGCGGCATCAAGGCCGGCCGGGACGGCAAGGACGGTCTCGTCGAGGAGTGCCTCACCAAGGCGGGCCTGTGGAAGGAGGTGCGCGACCGCCTGCGTCAGCCCGGCGGCGCGCTCTCCGGCGGCCAGCAGCAGCGCCTGTGCATCGCTCGCTCGCTGGCGGTGCGGCCCCGGGTCCTGCTCATGGACGAGCCGTGCTCGGCCCTGGACCCCACGTCGACCCGCCGTATCGAGGAGACGATCCACGAGCTCTCCGAGGACGTGACGATCGTGATCGTCACCCACAACATGCAGCAGGCCGCCCGCGTCTCCGACCAGTGCGCGTTCTTCCTCGCCGAACAGGGCACCCCCGGCGGGATCGTCGAACACGGCCCCACAGCCGCGATGTTCGACAGCCCCCAGGACCCGCGCACCTCGGACTACGTGGGCGGCCGCTTCGGCTGACCGGCCCGGCGGCCGGACGCACCCCGGCCCGATAACCGGACGGACCCCGGCCCGATGACCGGCCCCGGCCCGCGGCGGCCCGACACCGGCCCGCGGCCGGACGGACCCCGGCTTGGTGGCCGGCCCGACACCGGCCCGCGGCCGGACGGACCCCGGCTTGGTGGCCGGCCCGACACCGGCCCGCGGCCGGACGGACCCCGGCTTGGCGGCCGGCCCGACACCGGCCCGCGGCCGGACGGACCCCGGCCTGGCGGCCGGCCCGACACCGGACCGGCGGCCGGACGGACCTCGGACCGATGACCGGACGGACCCTGTACCGGAGGCCGGACGGACCCCGGACGGACCCCGGACCGATGACCAGCCCGGAGCACCCCGCCCGACGTGCGGTCAGATGCCGGCCGCTGCCGACAGGTCCCGCTTGATCGCGGCGAGCAGGTCGTCCGCCTCGGCGCGGGCGGCCGGGAGGCCGGAGTGGTCGGCCACCGGGACCACGACCTCCAGGTAGCACTTCAGCTTCGGCTCCGTGCCGCTCGGGCGGACGACGACCCGGGCGCCGTCGAGCGTGTAGCGCAGGCCGTCGGTGGGCGGCAGCCTGTCCGTGCCCTGGGTGAGGTCCTCGGCGCGGGTGACGGCGAGGCCCGCGAGGGAGGTCGGCGGCTGCTCCCGCAGCCGGCGCATGGCGTCGGCGATGACCGACAGGTCCTGCACCCGCACCGACAGCTGGTCGGTGGCGTGCAGGCCGTGCTCCACGGCGAGGTCGTCGAGCAGGTCGAGGAGGGTGCGGCCCTCCTCCTTGAGCTCCGAGGCGAGCTCGGTGATCAGCAGGGCGGCGGTGATGCCGTCCTTGTCGCGCACGCCCTCGGGGTCCACGCAGTAGCCGAGGGCCTCCTCGTAGCCGTAGCGCAGGCCGTCGACGCGGGCGATCCACTTGAAGCCGGTGAGGGTCTCCTCGTAGGGCAGGCCCGCCTTCTCGGCGATCCGGCCGAGGAGGGAGGACGAGACGATCGACTCGGCGAACGTGCCGCGCGCCCCGCGCCGGACGAGGTGCGCGGCGAGCAGCGAGCCGACCTCGTCGCCGCGCAGCATCCGCCAGTCGCCGCCGTCGGGGACGGCCACGGCGCAGCGGTCGGCGTCCGGGTCGTTGGCGATGATCAGGTCGGGGGCGCTCGCGCGGGCCGCCGCGAACGCGAGGTCCATCGCGCCGGGCTCTTCCGGGTTGGGGAAGGCCACGGTCGGAAAGTCCGGGTCGGGCTCGGCCTGTTCGGCGACGAGCACCGGCTCCGGGAAGCCCGCCCGGGCGAAGGCGGCGAGCAGGACGTCCTTGCCGACGCCGTGCATCGCCGTGTAGACCGTGCGGGCCGTACGGGGCGAGTCCGGCGCGAGGACGGCGTCCGTGCGGGCGAGATAGGCGTCGAGGACGGCGTCGTCGAGGACGTGCCAGCCGGCCGGCGGACGGCGAACGTCCTTCAGGGCCGCGATGGCGTCGATCTCGGCCGCGATCCCGGAGTCGGCGGGCGGCACGATCTGTGAACCGTCGCCCAGGTACACCTTGTAGCCGTTGTCGCGGGGCGGGTTGTGACTGGCGGTGACCTCGACCCCGGCGACCGCGCCGAGGTGCCTGATGGCGTACGCCAGGACGGGGGTGGGCAGCGGGCGGGGCAGGACGGCCGCCCGGAAGCCCGCGCCCGTCATCACCGCGGCGGTGTCCCGGGCGAAGTCCTCCGACTTGTGGCGGGCGTCGTAGCCGATGACGACGACCCCGCCGGCCTGGCCGCTCTTGTGGAGGTACGCGGCGAGACCGGCGGCGGCGCGGATGACGACCGAGCGGTTCATGCGCATGGGCCCGGCGCCGAGTTCGCCCCGCAGGCCTGCGGTGCCGAACTGGAGGGTGCCGCTGAACCGGTCGGCGAGCTCGGCGAGGGCCTCGGCCTCGATGAGCCCGGCGAGCTCGTCGCGGGTCTCCGGGTCGGGGTCCTCGGCGAGCCAGGCGGTGGCGCGGGCGATGACGTCGTGCACGGTGGGGTCAACCTCTCGTGTGCCTTTTCGACTTACCGAGTGGGGGTGCGGGCGCGCGATGGGCCCGGGCGGCGCCGGACCTACAGACGGCCGAGGACCTGGGCCAGCAGGGCGCCCATCCGCGTGGCGCTGTCCCGCCCGGCCTGCAGGACCTCCTCGTGGTTCAGCGGCTCGCCCGTCATGCCCGCGGCGAGGTTGGTCACCAGGGAGATGCCCAGCACCTCCGCGCCCGCCTCGCGCGCCGCGATGGCTTCCAGCACCGTGGACATGCCCACCAGGTCCGCCCCGATCACGCGCGCCATGCGGATCTCCGCCGGCGTCTCGTAGTGCGGGCCGGGGAACTGCGCGTAGACGCCCTCCTCCAGCGTGGCGTCGATCTCCTTGCACAGGGCGCGCAGCCGCGGCGAGTACAGGTCGGTGAGGTCGACGAAGTTCGCGCCCACGATCGGCGACGTCGCCGTCAGGTTGATGTGGTCGCTGATCAGCACCGGCTGCCCCGGGCGCATGCCCTCGCGCAGACCGCCGCAGCCGTTGGTCAGCACGATGGTCTTGCAGCCGGCCGCCACCGCCGTACGGACACCGTGCGCGACGGCGGCGACGCCGCGGCCCTCGTAGTAGTGGGTGCGGCCCAGGAAGACCAGCGCCCGCTTCTCGCCGATCTTGTACGAGCGGACCTTGCCGCCGTGGCCCTCGACCGCGGGCGGCGGGAACCCGGGCAGCTCGGTCACCTGGAACTCGGCGTCGGGAGCGCCGAGGGCGTCCACGGCCGGCGCCCAGCCGGAGCCCATCACGAGGGCGACGTCGTGGGTCTCGGCGCCGGTCAGTTCGCGCAGGCGCGCCGCCGCGGCGTCGGCGGCGGCGTGGGGGTCGCCCTGGATGTCGTCCGGGAGAAGAGATGCGTTCACGCGACTGAGGGTAGCCCGTTCAGGCCTACGCGCGTAGATGACGGAGCCCACCTGATGGCGATCGTTGCCTTGTCGTTTCCAACGAGGGGGCCGCCGGAGGCGCTCAGCCATCCGCGACAAGGATGTCCGCGTCCTCGAAGACAGCGACGCCGAAGACCAGCAGGCGACCACGGCGGGCCGTGTACGCCACATGGATGTTCCGCGTGAGCCGGATCGTGCGGTCCTCGTCGGAGGACCCGGCGGGCCGCGACACGGAAGGGAACGGGTCCTGGGCCAGCGCGGCGACGCCCTGGTCGAACGCCGTGCGCTGTCGGCGGTCGAGCCGGTCGCGAACGGCGGCGGCCTGCTCCGTGCAGTGGACCTCGTAGGTGAGAGGAGGCATCTCGTGAGGCTAGAGGGCGACGGTGCTCAGCAGGGACGCTTGCGCAGCTCCATCACGTAATCGTGTGGTGCGCCCGCCGACTCCGCCGCGTCGGCGATCTCGCCCAGGTAGCGCGCCGACGGCAGGCCGCCCTCGTAGCCGTTGAGGACGTACATCCAGGCGGACTCCTCGCCCTCCAGCGTGTGCACCCGCACCCGGGCGCGCCGGTAGATGCCGAGGCCGACGCCCTCCCAGCGGTCCAGGGACTCCTCGTCCATGGGCGCGAGGTCGTACAGCGCGACGAAGACCTGCGCGCCGGGGTCCGCGGTGTCCTCGACGACCGTCGCGAGCGCGCCCTCCCAGCCCAGCTGCTCGCCGCCGAACGTCAGCCGCCAGCCGCTCAGCCAGCCGGTGGCGCGCATCGGCGAGTGGGGAGCGCGGCGGGTCATCAGCCGCGCGTCGAGGTTGCCGGCGTACGCGGCGTAGAGCGACATGGAAGGAGAGTACGTCAGTGGGCGCACGCGTCACTCTCATCACAATGGCGACCCTGACGGCCCCCGGGGCAGTGCCGGCGCCGCCTGTGCGGGACAATGGAGTACGTGACTCGGATCGTGATCATCGGTGGCGGACCCGGCGGCTATGAAGCGGCGCTGGTGGCCGCGCAGCTCGGCGCGGAGGTGACCGTCGTCGACTGCGACGGTCTGGGCGGAGCGTCGGTGCTGACCGACTGCGTGCCGTCGAAGACCCTGATCGCCACGGCCGAGGTGATGACCACCTTCGACTCCTCGTACGAGGAGCTCGGGATCATCGTCGCCGACGACACCCCGCCGCTGGAGCAGGCGGCCCGGGTCGTCGGGGTGGACCTCGGCAAGGTCAACCGACGGGTGAAGCGCCTCGCGCTCGCCCAGTCGCACGACATCACCGCCTCCGTCACCCGCGCCGGCGCCCGCGTGCTGCGCGGCCGTGGCCGCCTGGAGGGCATGCAGGCCCTGGACGGCTCCCGCAAGGTGGTCGTCACCGCCGCCGACGGCGCCGAGGAGACCCTCACCGCCGACGCCGTCCTGCTCGCCACCGGCGCCCACCCCCGCGAGCTGCCGGACGCCCAGCCCGACGGCGAGCGCATCCTGAACTGGACCCAGGTCTACGACCTCGCCGAGCTTCCCGAGGAGCTCATCGTGGTCGGCTCCGGCGTCACCGGCGCCGAGTTCGCCGGCGCCTACCAGGCCCTCGGCTCCAAGGTCACCCTCGTGTCGTCCCGCGACCGCGTGCTGCCCGGCGAGGACCCGGACGCCGCCGCCGTCCTGGAGGACGTCTTCCGCCGCCGCGGCATGAACGTCATGGCCCGCTCCCGCGCCGAGTCCGCCAAGCGGGTCGGCGACCGGGTCGAGGTCACCCTGTCCGACGGCCGGGTCATCAGCGGCTCGCACTGTCTGATGGCGGTCGGCGCCATCCCCAACAGCGAGGGGCTCGGGCTGGAGGAGGCGGGCGTCAAGGTCCGCGAGTCCGGGCACATCTGGACCGACAAGGTCAGCCGCACCACCGCCCCGGGCGTCTACGCCGCCGGCGACGTGACCGGGATCTTCGCCCTGGCGTCCGTCGCCGCCATGCAGGGCCGGATCGCCATGTACCACTTCCTCGGCGACGCGGTGGCCCCGCTCAACCTCAAGACGGTCTCCTCCAACGTCTTCACCGACCCCGAGATCGCCACCGTCGGCTACAGCCAGGCCGACGTCGACGGCGGCAAGATCGACGCCCGCGTCGTCAAGCTGCCGCTGCTGCGCAACCCGCGCGCCAAGATGCAGGGCATCCGCGACGGCTTCGTCAAGATCTTCTGCCGGCCCGGCACCGGGATCGTCGTCGGCGGTGTGGTCGTGGCGCCGCGCGCCTCGGAACTGATCCACCCCATCTCGATCGCCGTCGACAACAATCTGACGGTCGAACAGATCGCGAACGCGTTCACCGTGTACCCGTCGCTTTCGGGGTCGATCGCGGAGGTCGCACGACAGCTGCACACCCGCAAAGCGGCAGGCGAGGCCTGATACCGGACATGCGGGCGGCATAGGCGCCGGAACTGGGCCCTATACCACCTCCCGTCCCTCTGTGCGAACAACTTCTACTATTCGGCGCAAAGAGCTGAAAGCAGACGGTCGTCCGCGTTACTGTCAGTTTCGTGTTCGCTGCAGAACGTCGTCAATTGATCCTCGAAATGGTGCGAGCGAACGGGGCCGTGTCGCTCCGTGAACTCGCCCGCGTCGTCCAGACCTCCGAAGTGACCGTACGGCGGGACGTGCGCGCGCTGGAGGCAGAAGGACTCCTCGACCGCCGACACGGCGGTGCGGTATTGCCGGGCGGTTTCACGCGGGAGTCCGGCTTTCCGCAGAAATCCCATCTCGCGACCGCCGAAAAGACCGCCATCGCGGACCTTGCCGCGGGCTTCGTCGAAGAGGGCGAGGCCATCGTGGTCGGGGCGGGTACCACCACCCAGGAGCTGGCCCGTCGGCTCGCCCGTGTCCCCGGCCTGACGGTCGTCACCAACTCCCTCCTCGTCGCCCAGGCATTGGCCCATGCCAACCGGGTCGAGGTCGTGATGACCGGCGGGACTCTGCGAGGCTCCAACTACGCCCTGGTGGGCTCGGGCGCCGAGCAGTCCCTGCAGGGGCTGCGGGTGTCCAGGGCCTTCCTCTCCGGGAGCGGCCTCACCGCCGAGCGCGGGCTGTCCACGTCCAACATGCTGTCGGCGTCCGTGGACCGCGCGCTGGTGCAGGCGGCCGCCGAGGTCGTCGTCCTCGCCGACCACACCAAGCTCGGCACCGACACCATGTTCCAGACCGTGCCCACGGACCTCGTCACGCGCCTGGTCACCGACGAGCCGCCGCCGCACGACGACCGCGCCGCCACCGAACTGCAGGCCCTGGCGGACCAGGGGGTGCAGATCGCCGTGGCCGGGGCGTCGGGAAGCCAGGGGGGTGATGCGGTCCCGGCGCGCCATCAGCAGCAGCGTCGGGACGTGCCGCTGCCGGCTCCGCGCCGGGGGCAGGTTCCCGGCGGCGCCCCCCTGCGGGCGACCGCCGCGTTGGGGGATGCGACCTCCGGTGCGGAGCGGGCCAGGGTCGCGGACCTGCGTCGTCGGTGACGTCGCGGGGCCGCCTCTGGGGGCTGCCGCCCCCAGACCCCCGCTGTCGGCCCTCAAGGGGCCTCGTCCTCAAGCGCCGGACGGGCTGGATGCTGCCGGCCGGCGCTTGGAACGCGGCGTCAGTTCTTGATCTCGCAGATGGTCGCGCCGGACGGGCTGTGTCATGCCCGCCGGCGCTTGGAGCGTGGGGTCAGTCCTTGATCTCGCAGATCGCGGCGCCGGACGTGACGGACGCGCCGACCTCGGCCGCGAGGCCCTTGACGGTGCCGGAGCGGTGCGCGTTCAGCGGCTGCTCCATCTTCATCGCTTCGAGGACGACGACCAGGTCGCCCTCCTTGACCTCCTGGCCCTCCTCGACGGCCACCTTGACGATGGTGCCCTGCATCGGGGAGGCGAGGGTGTCGCCGGAGGCGACGGGGCCGGACTTCTTGGCCGCACGGCGCTTGGGCTTGGCGCCCGCCGCGAGGCCCGTGCGGGCCAGGGACATGCCGAGCGAGGACGGGAGGGAGACCTCCAGGCGCTTGCCGCCGACCTCGACGACGATCGTCTCGCGGTCCGTCTCGTCCTCGGCCTCGGTGTCGGCCGGGGCCGCGAAGGCGGGGATCTCGTTGACGAACTCGGTCTCGATCCAGCGGGTGTGCACCGTGAACGGGTCGGCGGAACCGGTGAGTTCGGGGGCGAACGCCGGGTCCCGCACCACCGCGCGGTGGAACGGGATCGCCGTGGCCATGCCCTCCACCTGGAACTCCGCCAGCGCGCGGGCGGCCCGCTGGAGCGCCTGCTCGCGGGTCGCGCCGGTGACGATCAGCTTGGCCAGCAGCGAGTCCCACGCCGGGCCGATGACCGAACCGGACTCCACGCCCGCGTCCAGACGCACGCCCGGGCCGGACGGCGGGGCGAACGTGGTGACCGTGCCGGGCGCCGGGAGGAAGCCGCGCCCCGGGTCCTCGCCGTTGATGCGGAACTCGAAGGAGTGACCGCGCAGCTCCGGGTCGCCGTAGCCGAGCGCCTCGCCGTCGGCGATGCGGAACATCTCGCGGACGAGGTCGATGCCGGCGACCTCCTCGGTGACCGGGTGCTCGACCTGGAGGCGGGTGTTGACCTCCAGGAAGGAGATCGTGCCGTCGACGCCGACCAGGAACTCGACGGTCCCGGCGCCGACGTAACCGGCCTCCTTCAGGATGGCCTTCGAGGAGGAGTACAGCTCGGCCGTCTGCGCCTCGGAGAGGAACGGCGCGGGGGCCTCCTCGACCAGCTTCTGGTGGCGGCGCTGGAGGGAGCAGTCACGGGTGGAGACGACGACCACGTTGCCGTGGGTGTCGGCCAGGCACTGCGTCTCCACGTGGCGGGGCTTGTCGAGGTAGCGCTCGACGAAGCACTCGCCCCGGCCGAACGCGGCGACCGCCTCGCGGACCGCGGAGTCGTACAGCTCGGGGACCTCTTCGAGGGTGCGGGCGACCTTCAGACCGCGGCCGCCACCGCCGAAGGCGGCCTTGATCGCGATCGGCAGCCCGTGCTCCTCGGCGAAGGCGACGACCTCGTCGGCCCCGGACACCGGGTCGGGCGTGCCGGCGACCAGGGGCGCGCCGGCACGCTGGGCGATGTGCCGGGCGGCGACCTTGTCGCCGAGGTCGCGGATGGCCTGCGGGGGCGGGCCGATCCAGATCAGGTCCGCGTCCAGGACGGCCTGGGCGAAGTCGGCGTTCTCCGACAGGAAGCCGTAGCCGGGGTGGACGGCGTCGGCGCCCGACTCCTTCGCCGCGTTCAGCACCTTCTCGATGTCGAGATAACTGGTCCCAGGAGTGTCACCGCCCAGGGCGAACGCCTCATCCGCAGCGCGGACATGCAGAGCGTCCCGGTCCGGGTCGGCGTACACGGCCACGCTCGCGATACCGGCATCCCGGCACGCCCGGGCCACGCGGACTGCGATTTCGCCACGGTTGGCGATGAGCACCTTGCGCACGATTGAGGCTCCCTCCTTGAAACAAGCCGAGTTTAGGGACTGCCGACACGGCTCATCGACCCGTCCCCAACGGTGAGCTTGCCCACACGGAGCGTGATACGAGGCTCACTCGACCGCGAAATCCCTTGCAGTACCGCCGTACGCAGCACTCCTCCGGCAAACCCTAGCCCTCTCATGTGGTCAAGGTCTCTGTGAGAGCGTGCTGCGGCCCACTCGGTTTCTTTGTGGAGTCCCTACGAATGGCCCAACGATTCTTTGCCGCCCGCAGAACCCTTGTCCCGCGGTTTACCCGTTAGTAGCGTTCAGGATGCTGAAGAAGGCCTGTGGCCCGCAGGGCCCCGTTGAGGGGTGGTGGTCGGGGACGGGCGGGCGTACTTGAGGTAACAGCTACCTTGCTCGGGCTGGCTCGGGTCGGGGTCGAAAGTGGGTGGGGACCGGTGGTACGCAGACCGGTGGCGTGGATCGTGGCGGTCGTGCTCTTCGCGGAGGCGCTCGGCATCGCCGCGCTGAACTGGTTCATGGGCGTCGTGGTGGACCGGCAGGACATGTCCCTGGCCGGCCTGGACCCGAACGTCATGGCGACGTCCTCGAAGGTCGGCGGGATCGTCTTCGGCCTCTACTTCGCCGGGTGCGGCGTGGTCGCCCTGCTGGTGGCCGTGCGCGACCGCGCGCCCGCGGGCCTCGGCCGCGTCCTGCTGATCAGCGTCGCCGTCGTGCACGGCCTGCTGGGCGCCTTCGCGTGGGGCCTGCTGGGCGTGCCGCAGTTCCTGTTCATGGTGGTCGTGCTCGCCCTGATCGTGCTGCTCCTGATGACGTACGACGCCCAGCAGCGGCCCGCCGCCCAGGCGCCGGAGGACGGCGGGACCAAGGGCGACGGAGGCTCGCCGGTCGCGCCCGGGCCGGTCACGCCTCCGGCGGCGCCCACAACTCCGTGATGCCGACGCCCAGTTGCGCCAGCAGTCGGCGCACGAGGGGCAGGCTGATGCCGATGACGTTGCCGTGGTCGCCGTCGATGCCCTCGATGAACGGGGCCGAACGGCCGTCGAGGGTGAACGCCCCGGCGACGTAGAGGGGTTCGCCCGAGGCGACGTACGCCGCGATCTCCTCGTCCGTCGGCTCGCCGAAGCGGACGACGGTGGAGGCGGTCGCGGAGGTGTAGCGCCCGCTGAGGGTGTCGTAGACGCAGTGACCGGTCTGGAGCGTGCCGGCGCGCCCGCGCATCGCCTTCCAGCGGGCGGTGGCCTCCTCGGCGTCCGCGGGTTTGCCCAGCGCCTGGCCGTCCAGGTCCAGCACGGAGTCGCAGCCGATCACCAGGGCGCCCTTCACCTCGGGCTTCGCGGCCACCACGGACGCCTTCGCCTCGGCGAGGGCGAGAGCCAGCTCGGCGGGGGTCGGGGCGGTGACGGCGTCCTCGTCGACCCCGCTGACGATGACCTCGGGGGTCAGGCCGGCCTGGCGGAGCAGGTTCAGTCGGGCCGGGGACTGGGAGGCGAGGACGAGACGTCGCCGCGGCTGAGCTGTCATGCGGTCAGCGTATCGCCGGTCATCTGAGGCCGAGCACGATCATCGCCAGCACCATGGCCAGGGCGAGGAAGAGGCCGAGTCTCCGCAGGGTCTCCTGCATGTCGCGGAGTTCCTTCGGGGGCTCGTTCTCAGGGTCGGACCACAGCATGCCACCAGCGTGGGCCCTGGCCGGGTCCGGGCGCCTGAGTACGGGTACTCAAAACTCGGCGCCCGGTGTCGTCCTCCCGTGCACGGTCCCGCGCTCCTGAACGAAGCTGTCCTCAGCTTGGCCAGTACGTGCGGGTCCAGGACGCCTGGCCCGGGTGGGGGACGCGCCGGGCCGCTATGCGCGACGGGTCGGACCACGCGTCCCTCGGGCCGGTCGCGCCGGGCGGCTCGGCTGTCGCCGCCGCGGCGCGGGCTCGGACCACCGCCAGGGCGGCGGCGAGCTCCTCGGGGGTCGGGTTACCCCGTACGACCTTGATGTTCATGACGCTCCCAGCAGGCCTAGAGGGGGATGTTGCCGTGCTTCTTCGGGGGCAGGGATTCCCGCTTGGTGCGCAGTTGACGCAGGCCGCGGACGATGTGGCGGCGGGTGTCGGACGGCATGATCACCGAGTCGACGTAGCCGCGCTCGGCCGCGATGTAGGGGTTGAGGAGGGTGTCCTCGTACTCGCGGATCAGGCGGGCCCGCACCGCCTCCAGGTCCTCCCCGTTCGCCTCCGCCTCCGCGATCGTGCGGCGGTGCAGGATGTTGACCGCGCCCTGCGCGCCCATCACCGCGATCTGGGCGGTCGGCCAGGCCAGGTTGAGGTCGGCGCCCAGGTGCTTGGAGCCCATGACGTCGTAGGCGCCGCCGAAGGCCTTGCGGGTGATCACCGTGATGAGCGGGACCGTGGCCTCGGCGTAGGCGTAGATCAGCTTGGCGCCGCGGCGGATGATGCCGTCATGCTCCTGGTCGACGCCGGGCAGGAAGCCGGGGACGTCCACGAAGGTCAGGACCGGGATGTTGAAGGCGTCGCAGGTGCGCACGAAGCGGGCCGCCTTCTCGGACGCCGTGATGTCCAGGCAGCCGGCGAACTGCATCGGCTGGTTGGCGACGATGCCGACCGGGTGACCCTCGACCCGGCCGTAGCCGGTGAGGATGTTCGGCGCGAACAGCGCCTGGGTCTCGAAGAACTCGGCGTCGTCCAGGACGTGTTCGATCACCGTGTGCATGTCGTACGGCTGGTTCGCGCTGTCCGGGACGATGGAGTCCAGCTCCAGGTCCTCGTCGGTGACGGCGAGGTCCGCCTCCTCCGGGAACACCGGGGGCTCGCTGAGGTTGTTGGACGGCAGGTACGACAGCAGCTGCTTGACGTACTCGACGGCGTCCTTCTCGTCGCCGGCCATGTGGTGCGCCACGCCCGAGGTGGAGTTGTGGGTGCGGGCGCCGCCCAGCTCCTCGAAGCCGACGTCCTCGCCGGTCACCGTCTTGATGACGTCGGGGCCGGTGATGAACATGTGCGAGGTCTGGTCGACCATCACCGTGAAGTCGGTGATCGCGGGGGAGTAGACCGCGCCGCCCGCGCAGGGCCCGACGACCAGGCTGATCTGCGGGATCACGCCGGACGCATGGGTGTTGCGGCGGAAGATCTCGCCGTACGCGCCCAGCGAGGCCACGCCCTCCTGGATGCGGGCGCCGCCGGAGTCGTTGATGCCGATGACCGGGCAGCCGGTCTTCAGCGCGAAGTCCATCACCTTGACGATCTTCTGGCCGTAGACCTCGCCGAGCGCGCCGCCGAAGACGGTGAAATCCTGGGAGAAGACGGCGACGGGACGGCCGTCGACCGTGCCGTAACCGGTGACCACGCCGTCTCCGTACGGGCGGTTCTTCTCCAGGCCGAAGTTGGTGGAGCGGTGCCGGGCGAACTCGTCCAACTCGACGAAGGAACCCTCGTCGAGGAGCAGCTCGATCCGCTCACGGGCCGTCAACTTGCCCTTGGCGTGCTGCTTCTCCACGGCGCGTTCCGAACCGGCGTGCGTCGCTTCCTGGATGCGGCGCTGGAGATCCGCGAGCTTGCCCGCGGTGGTGTGGATGTCGATCCCTGGGATCTCTGGGCGCTCTTCCGGCTCGGACATCGGGATGTGGCTCCCTGCCTGCTCAAAAGGGGGGACGGTTACTCATCCGTAGAGTAGTGCTGCCCTTACCGATCGGCAGTGCGGCGTTCAACACACCTAGGGTGGCTTGCATGACACCGCGAGATGCAGCAGACGCAGGCAGCAGCCGGTGGTCCGATCTGGACCGTCCGCCCCTCGACGTCCTGGCCCTGCGCCGCGCGCTGCTCCGGCGGGACGGGCTGTGGACGGGGGTGGAGGTGGTGCAGAGCACCGGCTCCACCAACTCCGACCTGGTGGCGGCGGCGAGCGCGGGCCAGGCCGGCGAGGGCGCGATCCTCGTCGCCGAGGAGCAGACGGCGGGCCGGGGCCGCCTGGACCGCCGGTGGTCGGCGCCCCCGCGGTCCGGCCTGTTCTTCTCCGTGCTGCTCGCCCCGAGCGAGGTGCCGGTGTCCCGCTGGGGCTGGCTGCCGCTGCTCACCGGCGTCGCCGTCGCGACGGGACTGTCCCGGGTGGCGGGCGTGGACACGGCACTCAAGTGGCCCAACGACCTCCTGGTGACCGTCGGGGGCGAGGAACGCAAGGCCGGCGGCATCCTCGCGGAGCGGGCCGGCCAGGACGCGGTGGTCGTCGGCGTCGGCGTCAACGTCAGCCTGCGCGCGGACGAACTCCCCGTCCCCCAGGCGGGCTCGCTCGCGCTCGCGGGCGCGCTGAACACGGACCGGGACCCGCTGCTGCGGGCCGTCCTGCGGTCGCTCGAGGAGTGGTACGGGCGCTGGCGGGCGGCCGGCGGCGACCCGGCGGCCAGTGGCCTGCAGGAGACGTACGCGGCAGGGTGCGCGACCCTGGGACGAACGGTACGGGCCGAGCTGCCGGGGGACCGGACGATCGTCGGCGAGGCGGTCGCGGTCGACGGCGACGGACGGCTCGTGATCGCCACGAAGGAAGGGGTGCAGGAGCCGGTGGGCGCGGGAGACATCGTCCACCTGCGACCGGCGTGAGGCCGTCGTTCCCCGGTTGACGGCAACCGGCGACCGGAACCGTCGACGGGAACGCCGGGCGCCATGCTCCCTGCCGAACGGAACGGAGTGAGCTGGGGCACACCTGCCGTAGAGTTGAGGCCGGTCGATACCTGACCGCGGAAGATCGGAAGGGCAGCAGGCGTGACCGTCGACGACACGGGCTCCGGCGCGGGCGCGGACGGCCGGGTAAACCTGCCGGCCGCCGAACCCGGCGAGCCGGGCGACCCCGGTGAGGACCCGCATCCTCTCGCGCTGCGCCTCGAACAGCTCATCCTCGGCGCCGAGCGGCGCTACACCCCCTTTCAGGCCGCCCGCAGCGCCGGCGTCTCCATGGAGCTGGCGTCGCGCTTCTGGCGGGCCATGGGCTTCGCCGACATCGGGCAGGCCAAGGCGCTCACCGAGGCCGACGTCCTCGCCCTGCGGCGACTGGCGGGTCTCGTCGAGGCGGGGCTGCTGAGCGAGGCGATGGCCGTGCAGGTGGCGCGGTCCACCGGGCAGACCACCGCCCGGCTGGCGGAATGGCAGATCGACTCCTTCCTGGAGGGCCTGACCGAGCCGCCCGAGCCGGGCATGACCCGCACCGAGGTCACGTATCCCATCGTCGAGCTGCTGCTGCCCGAACTGGAGGAGTTCCTCGTCTACGTCTGGCGGCGCCAGCTCGCGGCCTCGGCCGGCCGGGTCGTGCAGGCCGCGGACGACGAGGAGATGGTCGACCGGCGGCTCGCCGTCTGTTTCGCCGACCTCGTCGGCTTCACCCGGCTGACCCGCCGCATGGAGGAGGAGGAACTCGGCGAACTCGTCGAGGCCTTCGAGACCACCTCCGCCGACCTGGTCGCCGCCCGCGGCGGACGCCTGATCAAGACCCTCGGCGACGAGGTGCTCTACGCCGCCGATGACGCGGGCACCGCCGCCGACATCGCGCTGCTGCTCGTCGAGACGATGAGCAACGACGAGACGATGCCCGAACTGCGCGTCGGCATGGCGTTCGGCACGGTCACCACCCGGATGGGCGATGTCTTCGGCACGACCGTCAACCTGGCCTCGCGGCTGACGTCGATAGCGCCACGGGACGCCGTCCTCGTCGACAGCGCGTTCGCCGAGGAGCTGATCCGCACCGGCGACGCCCCGGCCTCGGAGGCGGAGGCCGCGGAAGAGGCGGCCGCCGCCGAGAAGGAGGGCGAGGAGCCGCCCACCTACCGCTTCGCGCTGCAACCCATGTGGCAGCGGCCGGTGCGCGGTCTCGGCGTGGTCGAGCCCTGGCTGCTCACCCGTCGCAACAGCGAGGACGTCTGAACCGCCGCCGGGCCGGAGCTGTAGCCGCCGGCTAGAGCTTCGGCACCGGTGCGCCCAGCGGGTCCACGCAGAGGCCGACGACCGGGACGCAGACGCCCGGCTGTCCCGGCTTCTCCGGCTGGGGCGCGGGCGTCGCCGCCGTCGGGGCGGCCGGTGGCGTCGGTGTCGCCGTGGGCCGCGGGGCGGCCGTCCTCGCGGGCGCGGGCGCCGGGGCGTGGGGCGCGACCGGAGTGTAGGTGGCGCCGGGGGTGAGGGCGACGGACGTGGGCGAGCCCGGGGTGCCGGGGACCAGGCCGACCTCGGGAGCGGGGCTCGCGCTCGCTCCTCCCATGGCGCTGGGCGCGGTCGGGGTGGCGGCGACGGGGGCGGCCCCGTCGGCCGAGCGGCCTGTGCCCTTGCCGGGTCCCGTTCCCGTGCCGGCGCCAGCGCCGATGCCGCTCCCCGTACCCGCACTCGTACCCGTACCGGGGTCCGTGTCCGTGTCCGTGTCCGCGTCCGTGACCGGGTCGGGCTGGGATTCGGCCTCCGCCGCGCCCAGGCCGGTGACGTCGCCCGAGTGGGGAGTCAGCCGGACGAGGCTCAGCATGCCGGCGGCCAGCGCGAGGCCGCCCGCGGCGAACAGCACCTTGCGGGGGCGGGGGCGGCGGTGCCTGCCGCGGGCGCGCGGGGCCCACAGCGGGCCGGCCTCCTCGGCAGGCGCCCCGTCCCAAGCCGCCGTCGCGTCCTGACGTGCCGGATCGTCCAGCCCGGTCCGCGTGCTCGTCATCGCGCGTTCCCTCCCGATGCGGTCGCGCCCCCGATGCGCCGGGGCGGACGCACGGTATGCGCTCCCGTGGGCGGTGCGGGGGGAGTTGGGCGGGATGTCACCCGAACGGGTGGGCGGGGCCGCGTCGGGCGACGATTCCGCTCTTTCGCCCGTGGAGCCCGGCTGCGATGATCGGGCGAGCGAAGAATGTTAACCCGCGTTAACCGGAGGGTGTCGTGAGCGGTGTCATGGGCGGTGTGGTGGACGAGGAGCGGTTCGGGGAGTTCGTGCTGGTGCGGCGGCACGGGGACGGCGGGCACGTCGCGGAGCTGGCCCTCGACCGGCCGAAGGCCATGAACGCCGTCTCCACCGACATGGCCCGGTCGATCGCCGGGGCGTGCGCGGCGCTGGGCGAGGACCGGGACGTCCGGGCGGTCGTGCTGACCTCGACGCACGAGCGGGCGTTCTGCGTCGGCGCCGACCTGAAGGAGCGGAACTCCTTCAGCGACGCCGAGCTGGTCCGGCAGCGGCCGCTCACGCGCGGGGCGTACACCGGCGTGCTGGAGCTGCCGGTCCCCACGGTCGCGGCGGTGCACGGCTTCGCGCTGGGCGGCGGCTTCGAACTGGCCCTGGCCTGCGACGTGATCGTGGCCGACGGCACGGCGGTGGTGGGACTGCCCGAGGTGTCGGTGGGCGTGATCCCCGGGGGCGGCGGGACGCAGTTGCTGCCGCGCCGGGTGGGGGCGGCCCGCGCGGCCGAGCTGATCTTCACGGCGCGTCGGGTGGAGGCGGCCGAGGCGCGGGAACTGGGCCTGGTGGACGTCCTGGTGGAGGAGGGGCGGGACCGGGAGGACGCGCTGGCGCTGGCCGCGCGGATCGGCGCGAACTCGCCGGTGGGTCTGCGGGCGGCGAAGCGGGCGCTGCGGCTGGGGCAGGGGCTGGACCTGCGGGCCGGGCTGGAGGTGGAGGACGCGGCGTGGCGGTCGGTGGCGTTCTCCGGGGACCGGGCGGAGGGCGTGGCGGCCTTCAATGAGAAGCGGAAGCCGCAGTGGCCAGGTGAGTGAAGCCGCAGTGGCCGGGTGAGTGACCGCTTTTCGGGGCCCCGTCCGCCGGTCGTGTCACTCTATGTGGTCCTCTGTGTCTCTTTTTCACCTAAATATCCCTAGCCTGGGGAGATGGGTGAGGACAGACGCCTGGTGGCCGTGGTGGCGCTCGCGCAGGGGATGGCGGCCGCGCACACCCCCCGCGAGTCGTGGCGAGCGGCCGCCCTCGGGGCCTGCCGGGCGCTGTCCGGAGGCTTCGCCGCGCTCTCGGTGTGGGAGCGGGATTTCGGGCGGCTGCGCGTCCTGGCGAACGTGGGCGACCGGGCCGCCGACGAGGACGAGTTCCCGGAGGACGAGGCCTACCCGGTGCACCAGTTCCCCGAGATCACCGAGTTCCTGCACGAGCGCTGGGTGGCCGGCGGCGAGCCCAACGCCTGGGTCGAGACGGCCCAGGGGCTCGCCGCGGGACGCCCCGGCTACTGTCACCAACGGGTCGCCGCCCTGCGCCGCCGCAACCGCGGCTCCTGCGTGGTCGCGCCGATCGTGCTGCACGGCCGGGCCTGGGGCGAGTTGTATGTCGCCCGCTCCGCCGGCACCCCGGTCTTCGAACGGGCCGACGCCGACTTCGCGACCGTCCTCGCCGCCGTCGTCGCCGCCGGGCTCGCCCAGACGGAGCGGCTGGAGGAGGCCCGCCGGCTCGCCTTCACCGACGCGCTCACCGGTCTGGCCAACCGCCGCGCCGTCGACGTACGCCTTGAGGAGGCGGTCGAGCGGCACCGGACGGAGGGAGTCGTCGTCAGCCTCGTCGTCTGCGACCTCAACGGGCTGAAGCGGGTCAACGACACCCTCGGGCACGCCGTCGGCGACCGGTTGCTGGAGCGGTTCGGGTCGGTGCTGTCGCTGTGCGGGGCGATGCTGCCCGGCGCGCTGGCCGCCCGGCTAGGCGGGGACGAGTTCTGTCTGCTGGCCGTCGGGCCGACCGCCGACGACGTCGTCAAGGTCGCCGACGACCTCTGCCGCCGGGCCGGTGAGCTGGAGCTCGGCGAGGGCGTGGCCTGCGGGGTGGCCTCCACCGGGGATCCCATCGGTCCCGTGCGCTCCGCCCGCCGGCTCTTCCGGCTCGCCGACGCAGCCCAGTACCGTGCCAAGGCCGTACGGGCCGCCCGTCCGGTGGTGGCCGGGCGGGAGGGGCCCGACGACCCCGTCGTCCGCCTGGCCGACGAGCCGCCGTCGGGGGCGCCGGAGCGGCCCGCCGAGCGGCGGCGGTTCAGGGGGCGGCCCTGACGCGGTGACTGTGACGTCACGCGACTGTGACGTAAGGCGACTGTGGGCGTAAGGCGACTGTGACGTATTCGGTAAGGGGCGAACCCGGCCCCCACTGGTGACATCCTCGTCTTCACTGCGTACGCTCCTGAATATGGATATGCACACTGTGGTGGTGGGGACGTCCGGGGTGACCGCGTCCGACGTGCTCGCCGTGGCGCGCGACGGCGCCCGCATCGAGCTCTCCGCGGAGGCGGTGGCGGCTCTCGCCGCGGCCCGCGAGATCGTGGACGCGCTGGCGGCCAAGCCCGAGCCCGTCTATGGCGTCTCCACCGGTTTCGGCGCGCTCGCCACCCGGCACATCAGCCAGGAACTCCGCACCCAGCTGCAGCGCAACATCGTCCGCTCGCACGCCGCCGGCATGGGCCCGCGCGTCGAGCGGGAGGTCGTCCGGGCGCTGATGTTCCTGCGGCTGAAGACCGTCTGCTCCGGACACACCGGCGTCCGGCCCGAGGTCGCGCAGACCATGGCCGACATCCTCAACGCCGGCATCACCCCCGTCGTCCACGAGTACGGCTCCCTCGGCTGCTCCGGCGACCTGGCCCCGCTCTCGCACTGCGCCCTCACGCTGATGGGCGAGGGCGACGCCGAGGGGCCGGACGGGGCCGTGCGCCCCGCCGCCGAACTCCTCGCCGAGCACGGCATCGCCCCCGTCGAGCTGCGCGAGAAGGAGGGCCTGGCGCTCCTCAACGGCACCGACGGCATGCTCGGCATGCTGGTCATGGCCCTCGCCGACCTGGACCTCCTCTACAAGTCCGCCGACGTCACGGCCGCCCTGTCGCTGGAGGCCCTCCTCGGCACCGACAAGGTCCTCGCCCCCGAGCTGCACGCCATCCGCCCGCACCCGGGTCAGGGCGCCAGCGCCGCCAACATGCTGGCGGTCCTCGCGGGTTCGGAGCTCACCGGCCACCACCAGGACGACGCGCCCCGCGTCCAGGACGCCTACTCGGTGCGCTGCGCCCCGCAGGTCGCCGGCGCCGGCCGCGACACCATGGCGCACGCCCGGCTCGTCGCCGAACGCGAGCTGGCCTCGGCCGTCGACAATCCGGTCGTCCTCCCCGACGGCCGCGTCGAGTCCAACGGCAACTTCCACGGCGCCCCGGTCGCCTACGTCCTGGACTTCCTCGCCATCGCCGTCGCCGACCTCGCCTCCATCGCCGAACGGCGCACCGACCGGCTGCTGGACAAGAACCGCAGCCACGGCCTGCCGCCGTTCCTCGCGGACGACGCCGGCGTCGACTCCGGCCTGATGATCGCCCAGTACACGCAGGCCGCGCTGGTCAGCGAGTTGAAGCGACTGGCCGTCCCGGCGTCCGCCGACTCGATCCCGTCCTCCGCGATGCAGGAGGACCACGTGTCCATGGGCTGGTCCGCCGCCCGCAAGCTGCGCACCGCCATCGACGACCTCACGCGCGTCATCGCCGTCGAGCTGTACGCCGCCACACGCGGCGTGGAGCTGCGCGAGGGGCTGACCCCGGCGCCCGCGACCCGGGCGGTCATCGACGCCGTGCGCAAGGCGGGCGTCCAGGGCCCCGGCCCGGACCGGTTCCTCGCGCCCGACCTCGCGGCGGCGGACGCGTTCGTGCGCGACGGACGGCTCGTCGCGGCGGTGGAGACCGTCACCGGGCCGCTGCGGTAAGGCAGTCGGGGCCCCGCCGTACGCACGCGGTGAACGCGACGGCGGGGCCCCTGCACGGGTCCAGTGGGCTACTTGAGCTTGGCGACCTGTGCGTCGATCACGGCGACCGGGACGGGGCCCATGTCCCCGCCCTGCACGAGCTTGCCGACGTCCATCGTGAAGAACGTGGCGAGGGTGCCGCCCTTGCGCACCACCTCGGTGTGGGCGGTGATCTTCTGGCCCTCCACCGTTGTCTCCTGGAGGAACGCCACCGACTCCTCGCCCTTCCCGGAGCCCTTCTCCGCGGCGACCTTGACGACCTTCGAGGCTTCACCGTCGACGTTGAAGCCGTACCCGCCGGCGCAGGCCGCCACCCCGTCGGACAGGGCCTTCATTGTCTTTTCGGCGCCGTCGGCCTCGTAGGACGAGAGGCCGACGTACGTCATCTTGATGCTGAAGGCTTCCTCGAGGTCCTTGGGCTGCGCGGTGGCGGCCGTCGGCTTCTCCTCCGTGAGGCTGTTGGTGGCGTTCGCGTCCGTGTCGCCCGGAGCGAGCCCGTTCGTGGCCCAGGCGATCGGGTTGCACGCCGCCTTGTCGACCTTCAACGCGGACTTGGAGGTTGTGGCGGACGGGTCCTTCGGGCCGACCTTGTAACCCTTGACGTCGCCCTGGGCGAGCAGCAGCTTCTCCAGCCCGGCCGTGGTGAGCGCCTTCGCCGCCGGGGCCGACGAGGAGGTGGACGCCGATGCGGAGGCGGACGACTTGGAGTCCGCGGTGTCCTTCGACCCGTCGTCGGAACAGGCGGTGAGGAGGGAGAGCGACAGTGTGCCTATTACGGCAGTGGCGCACAGCCGCGCCCCCGATGATCTCTTCATGAGCGAACTATGAAGAGCCCGTCAAAGAATCGTCAAGTTAATTCAAAAACCCAGGCGTTCCCGGCGAACCGAATAGACGACGAAGCCTGCGCCGAGGGCGAGGAGCGTGGTCCCGCCGACGACGTACGGGGTCGTGTCGAAGCTTCCGGTGTCGGCGAGCCGGGCGCCGTCGTCGGCCGTGGTTCGGGCCGACGTCCCGGCCGACGTCCCGGCCGACGTCTCGGACGTCGTCGTCGATGAGGCGGCCCGTGCCTGGGTCGTGACCTGCGTCGCCGTTTCCGCTCTGGCCGGGGCGTCCTGGGACGCGTTGGCGGACGGGACGAACCACAGGGCGCCCAGCAGGGTCCCCGCGGCGGTGGCGGTCAGCAACGGACGGCGAACGGATGACACGGAATATCGATCCCCTTGTGACGCTGGCGAATTGGCCGTGTGGCCCGATGCTAATGAAAGGCGCGGGTCGCGGGAAAGTTGCCGGAGCTGTGAGCCGTACGCTCCGGCCATGAACACTGCAGAGACATCACGTTTTGTACGGCTTCGGGTGGAGCTCGTGCTCGAAATTCACGACGACGACGCCGTGGGCGCGGCGGCCCTGCGGCGGCTGGCCGCGGACGCGGAGCTGCCGGACGACGAGCGCGCGCACGCCGAAGGCGCTGTGACGGAAGACACCGCCGAGGCCCTCGCCTATCTCGTCGACCCGTTCGACCTGGTCAGTCAGGTTCCCGGGGTGGAGCTCCAGCAGGCCTCCTGGTCCAGCGAGCGGATCGACTACGACCCGGATTCGCCGGAGTGGGACCTCGACGACGATGATGTCGACCATGATGGGGAGTCCGACGACGAGTCGGACGACGAAGAGGTCGGCATCGGCTGAGCGTCTTGGGGAAACCGTGACCCCGGACGGCAACCGCCTTCCGGGGTTTCTTCGTCTCAGCAGGCGCACGAACCGACACCCGCACCAACCGCGCCATGAACGTGGCGTGCCCCACACCTTCGGGAAATGTGGAACGGGCCGAACCGGTCGTGGCGTTGATGTTTCCTGACGGGGACTCCCGGGGTTCTGTAATCGGCAACGATGGAGAAGCGTGTGATGACGGACAGTAGGCGGCGTCGGGGTCTCATGGCCGCGTCCGCACTGCTCGGCGGTGTTCTGGTGCTCTCTGCGTGTTCCGGCGGCGACAGCGACGCCTCCGACGGCGGAGGCAGCTCCTCGCAGGCCAAGGCCGACGAGGCGGCGGCCAAGAAGTCGTCCGAGGCCCAGATCAAGATCACACCTGCGGACGGCTCGGACAACGCCTCCATCAACAACTCGGCGGCCGTCACCGTGAGCAAGGGCACGCTCACCGAGGTGACGATGACCACCGCCGAGGGGACCGCCGTCCAGGGCACGCTCTCCGCCGACAAGACCAGCTGGAAGCCGAACAGCCAGCTGGAGCGCTCCACCACCTACAAGGTGGCGGCCAGCGCGAAGGACTCCGCGGGTCTCGCGGCCCACGAGAACGCCTCGTTCACCACGGTCTCCCCGAACAACAGCTTCATAGGCAACTTCACCCCCGAGGACGGCTCGACCGTCGGCGTGGGCATGCCGGTGTCGATCAACTTCAACAAGGCGATCACCAACAAGGCCGCCGTCCAGAAGGGCGTCACGGTCACTTCCACCAGCGGTCAGGAAGTCGTCTGCCACTGGTTCTCCGCCCAGCGCATGGACTGCCGGCCCGACGACTACTGGAAGGAGAACTCCACCGTCACGCTGAAGCTCGCGCTCGACGGTGTGGAGGGCGCCAACGGTGTCTTCGGCGTCCAGCAGAAGACGGTCACCTTCAAGATCGGCCGCAACCAGGTCTCCTACGTCGACGCGAAGACCAAGCAGATGAAGGTCACGCACAACGGCGCGGTCATCAAGACCATCCCGATCTCCGCCGGCTCGCCCGACAACAAGACATACGAGGGCAAGATGGTGATGTCGGAGAAGTTCAAGGAGACGCGCATGAACGGCGCGACCGTGGGCTTCACCGACGACGACGGCAAGGGCGAGTACGACATCAAGGACGTGCCGCACGCCATCCGCCTCACCAACTCCGGCACCTTCGTGCACGGCAACTACTGGGGCGCGAAGTCCATCTTCGGCTCGGTGAACACCAGCCACGGCTGCGTGGGCCTGTCCGACACCAAGGGCGCCAACGACACGGGCACGTCGGGCTACTGGTTCTACACCAACTCGATCGTCGGTGACGTCGTGGTCGTCTCCAACACCGGCGACAAGACGGTCGCGCCGGACAACGGCCTCAACGGCTGGAACATGGACTGGGCGCAGTGGAAGGCGGGTTCGGCCGTCTGAGAGGGATCCTGACGGCCGGTCCGCACAGCTGACGCACAGACTCCCGATGCCGCCCCCAGGGGCGGCATCGGTGTTTCCGGGGGCGGCCACAGCCTTCTCATCGTTCTCTTATGTCGGCCTTATGGCTTCATCACGCGCCGTACCTACCTTGCGGCCATGTTCTTCACCTACCTGAGGCGCGAACTGCGCCGCCGCAGAAAAGCGGCCCTCGTCGTCGCCTCCGGCCTCGCGCTGGGCATCGCGCTGGTCATCGTGGTCACCTCCGTGTCCTCCGGCATGGGGAAGGCGCAGGACAAGGTCCTGCAGTCGCTGTACGGCCTGGGTACGGACATGACGGTCACCAAGGCGGCGGCGCCCACCGCGAACGCCTCGGACCGGCCGCGCTTCCAGTTCGACGCGCAGGACAACGACTCCGACGCCGAGCAGAGCACCGACCGCGTCCTGGTGCAGGGCTTCCAGACCCTGTCCACCGCGACCGTCGCCAAGGTCGGCAAGCAGAGCGGCGTCTCCGACGCGGTCGGCGGGCTGAGCCTTCAGGTCATCAAGATCAACGGCCAGTTCACCCGCGGCCAGTTCCAGCAGAACGGCAGCGGCAACGGCAGCGCCGACGGCGGCGGCCAGGGCGGTCCCGACCGCGGTCAGGGCAGCGGCCGGCCGCAGGGTGAAGTGCAGGGCGGCGGCGCCGACTTCGACGTCAACAACTACTCCGTCTACGGCGCCGACGTCACCCAGCCCGCACTCGGCCCGCTGACCTCCTCCACGATCACCAGCGGCCGCACCTTCAAGACCACCGAGACCACCGGCAAGGTCGCCGTCCTCGACTCCGCGTACGCCAAGGAGAAGTCGCTCAAGGTCGGCTCCACGCTCACCATCGGCAAGGTCACGTTCTCGGTGATCGGCATCGCCACGGCCGACAGCGGCGACGCCGCCGCCAACGTCTACATCCCGCTGGCCCAGGCCCAGACGCTGAGCGACTCGAAGAACAAGGTCACCACGATCTACGTCAAGGCGACCGACTCCCAGAAGATCGACAACGTCAAGTCGACGATCCAGAAGAACGTCTCGGGTACGACGGTGACGACCTCCGCCGACCTCGCCGACACCGTCTCCGGCTCCCTCTCCACGGCCTCCTCCCTGGCCGGCAACGTCGGCAAGTGGCTGTCCATCGCCGTCCTGATCGCCGCCTTCCTGGTCGCCGGTCTGCTCACCTCCTCGGCGGTCTCCCGCCGCGTCCGCGAGTTCGGCACGCTCAAGGCGCTGGGCTGGAAGTCCGGCCGGGTCACCCGGCAGGTCGTCGGCGAGGCCATGGTCAACGGCCTGCTGGGCGGCGCCCTGGGCATCGCGCTCGGCCTGGCGGGCGCCTACGCCGTGACCGCCGTCAGCCCCACGCTGCAGGCCCAGTTGGGCGGCGGGGGCGGCGGCCAGGGCGGTCCCGGTGGCGCCGGCTTCGGCGGTCCCGGGCGCCGGGCGGCGGCCAAGACCCTCGACGTCGCGCTGACCGCGCCGGTGAGCGTCACCACGGTGGCCATCGCGGTGGCTCTCGCCGTGGCCGGCGGTCTGATCGCGGGCGCGTTCGGCGGCTGGCGGGCCTCGCGACTGCGTCCGGCGGACGCGCTGCGCCGCGTCGAGTAGCCAACCCACCTACCAGCTCCAGGAGTTGTTGTCCCCATGTACGAACTCAGAGGCGTCACCAAGCGCTACACCCGGGGCAAGGAGACGGTCCACGCCCTGGACGGCGTCGACCTGACCATCCCGGACGGCGACCGGCTCGTCATCCAGGGCCCCACCGGCGGCGGCAAGTCCACGCTGCTGCAGATGATCGGCGCGCTCGACCGGCCCTCCGAGGGCGAGGTCGTCCTGGACGGCGTCGACCTGGCCAAGCTCTCCGAGGCCAGGCTGACGAAGGTGCGCAGCGAGAACATCGGCTTCGTCTTCCAGTCCTTCAACCTCATCCCCACGCTCAACGCGCAGGAGAACGTCGAGACCGCCCTCGTCCCGCTCGGCGTGAAGCCCAAAGAGCGTCGCGAACGAGCCGCCGAGGCGCTGACGTCGGTCGGCCTCGGCGAGCGGCTCGGGCACCTGCCGTCCGAGATGTCCGGCGGCCAGCAGCAGCGCGTCGCCATCGCCCGCGCGCTGGTGAAGAAGCCGAAGGTGCTGCTCGCCGACGAGCCGACCGGCAACCTCGACGAGAGCATGCGCGACGAGATCATGGACGTGCTGCACACCATGTGGAAGGAGCACGGGCTGACCTTCATCATGGTCACTCACGACTCCTCGATCGCGAAGAAGGCCCCGCGCGTGGCGACGATCCGCAAGGGGAAGATCACGGTGAAGGAGAACGCGGCGTCGGCCTGACGCGGTAAGTCTGACGCGGTGACTCCGACGCGGTAACTCCGACGCGGTAACTCTGACGTGGTAGTCCTCAAGTTTGGCGTACTTCTGGCGTATTGATGCGTCTGATCACCCCCCGGCATACTTCTAGGTGTTCCGGGGGGTTTGCGCATGAAGCGTGCAATGACGCATGTCCGAGCGGCGGTTGTCGTCGCTGTACTCCTACTCTTCGCGGGCTCGATCGGCCCGGTGGCAGCCGAGCCCACAACCCATGCCAGTGCCGGTGCCAGTGCCGGTGCCGGTGCCGGTGGCGGTGCTGCCAGAGGGATCGATCGGCAGCGTCACCTCACCCTCATCACCGGCGACCGGGTCACCGTCGACGGCAGAGGGCGGGTCGTCGGCCTCTCCCGCGCTCCGGGGCGCGCCCACATTCCCGTGCAGATCCGCAGGCGGGCCGGCCACACCCTCGTCATCCCGGCGGACGCGGCCGCCCTGGTCGCGGCGGGCAGGCTGGACAGCCGGCTCTTCGACGTCACCGAGTTGAGCGGGTCCGCGCGCGGCGGTACGGCGTTGAAGGTCATCGTCGGCTACCAGGGCGCCGCCACGGCGGCGAGGGCCGACGTCCGTGACGCGGGCACCGTCCGCCGCACCCTCACGTCCCTCAACGCGGACGCCGTGCAGACCCCGCAGCAGAACACGCCCGAGCTGTGGGAGGCGGTGACGAACGGCGACCGTGCGGCCGTCGGCGTCGCGCACGTGTGGCTCGACGGGATCCGGCGCGCGAGCCTCGACAGATCGGTCCCGCAGATCGGCGCCCCCAAGGCGTGGGCGGCCGGTTACGACGGGAAGGGCGTGAGGATCGCCGTCCTGGACACGGGCATCGACACCACCCACCCCGACCTCAAGGGCCAGGTCGTCGAGGAGAAGAACTTCTCCACGGCCGCCGACGCGAAGGACCGCTTCGGACACGGCACGCACGTGGCGTCGACGGCGGCCGGCACCGGCGCGAAGTCCGCGGGGAAGTACAAAGGCGTCGCCCCGGGAGCCAAGCTCCTCAACGCGAAGGTGCTGAACGACGAGGGCGAGGGCGAGGACTCCTCGATCATCGCCGGCATGGACTGGGCGGCCCAGCAGGGCGCCGACATCGTCAACGTCAGCCTCGGCGGCCCGGACGCCCCGGGCGCCGACCCGATGGAGGCGGAGGTGAACAAGCTGTCCGCCGAGAAGGGCATCCTCTTCACCATCGCGGCAGGCAACTCCGGCCCGGAGTCGCTCGGTTCACCGGGCGCCGCCGACGCGGCCCTGACGGTCGGCGCGGTCGACGGCAGGGACCGGCTCGCGGAGTTCTCCAGCACCGGCCCGCGCGTCGGCGACGGCGCGATCAAACCCGACGTCACCGCACCCGGAGTCGACATCACGGCCGCCTCCGCGCACGGCAGCTTCCTCGCACGGGAGGAGGGCGAGAAGCCGCCGGGCTACCTCACCCTGTCGGGTACGTCGATGGCGGCCCCGCATGTGGCGGGCGCGGCGGCGATCCTGAAGCAGCGGCACCCGACGTGGACGTACACACAGCTCAAGGGCGCGCTGGTCGGCTCGGCGCAGGGCGCCGGCGGGCTCACCCCCTACGCGCAGGGATCGGGGCGTATCCGCGTCGACAGGGCGATCGGGCAGACGGTCGTCGCGGACCCGGTGTCGCTGAGCTTCGGCGTCCAGCGGTGGCCGCACACCGACGACAAGCCGGTGACGCAGCAGCTGACGTACCGCAACCTGGGCCCGAAGGCCGTCACCCTGAAGCTGACGGTCACGGCGACCGACCCCAGGGGCAGGGTGGCCCCCGCAGGCTTCTTCACGCTCGGGGCGCGCACGGTGACCGTCCCGGCCGGCGGCGAGGCGAAGGCCGGCGTACGGGTCGACACCCGGCTGGGCGGGACGCGCGACGGCGCGTACTCCGCGTACGTGACGGCGACGGGCGGCGGACAGTCCGTGCGTACGGCCGCCGCCGTGCAGCGCGAGGTGCAGTCGTACGACGTGACGCTGAAGCACATCGGCCGCGACGGCGCCCCGGCGGCCGGCTACGACACGGCCCTGCTCGGCTACACGGGCCTGGCGACCGACCGCGCCTACCAGGCGCCGACGGCGGCCTCCGGCACGACGACCCTGCGCCTGCCCAAGGGCGGCTACCTGCTGGACGCGTGGATCGCCGCGGACCTGGTCGGCTTCAAGGGCGGGGTGGACTGGCTGGTCCAGCCGAAGCTGAACGTCACCAGGGACACGACGGTGACGATCGACGCACGGCGGACACGGACCGCGGACATCACGGTCCCGGACGCCGGGGCGAAGCCTGTGTCGGCCACGATCTCCTACCTCCACGGTCCGTCCGGCGCAGGCGTGGGCCTGAGCCTGGGCTCCTTCGCCGACCTGCGCATGGCCCACCTGGGCCCGCCGACGAACGGTCTGACGCAGACCTGGAGCGGACAGTGGGCCAAGGGCGCGACGGCGGAGTACGACGTGGCGACGACGGCCAAGGCGCCCGCGATCCAGGGCGCGAGGGTGCGCCACTTCAAGGCGGCGGAACTGGCGACGGTACAGAACACGCTGGGCGCGTCGGCGCCCGGCAAGACCGGCGGCCTCACAGTCTGGGGCAGCCTTCCCGAGGACCTGGTCCTGGGTCTCCCGGTCGCCCAGCCCGTCCCGTCCGCCCGCACCCTGTACGTGTCGACGTCCGACAGGATCCAGTGGACGGTCGACTTCGAGCAGTACGGCGACGCCAAGGACGAGGACGGTCAGCCGATCGCCGAGGCCTACTACACCCAGGGCGACCCCCGCACGCTGAAGCCCGGCAGAACGTACAGGAACACCTTCAACCGGGCCGTCATAGGCCCGCACCTGGCAGCCGGCCACGGCCTCTTCCGGGACGGCGACACCCTCTTCGGCTACCTCCCCCTGTTCGCCGACTCCGCCGGCCACGCGGGCTCGTCCCGGTTCACGGAGGTGGCGACGACCCTCTACCGCGACGGCGCCAGGCTCGGCACGAACAAGGACCCGTTGTTCGGCGAGGAGGCGTTCAAGGTGCCGGCGGGCGACGCCCGGTACACCCTCACGACATCGGTGAGTCGGAGCGTGCAGGTCGCGACGGCGACGACCCGGGTCGTGGCGAGCTGGACGTTCCGCTCGAAGCGCCCGACGGGCGACACGGTGACGGCCCTCCCCGCCTCGACGGTCCGCTTCGGCGCGGCGACGGGTCCGGACAGCAGGGCGGAGGCGGGCCGGAAGACGCCGGTATCGGTGACGGTGGAGGGCGCGGCCCGCGGCACGAACCTCCGCTCGCTGACGGTGTGGGTGTCGTACGACCACGGGAGGACCTGGACCAGGAGCCCGGTGACCGGCGGGCGGATCACGGTGACGAACCCGGCGGCGGGCGAGTCGGTCTCCTTCCGCGCGACGGCAGTGGACCGGAAGGGGAACACCGGGTCGGTGTCGGTGTACGACGCGTACTACGCCAGGTAGGGGGACCGGCTTTCCAGGGGGTTCCAGAGGTGCTGTGCATCGCTGCTCTCCTTGGCTGGATGCGGATGCGGATGCGGATGCGGATCCGGTGCGCGGGAGGAGTCCCGCGCACCGGAGTGGTGGGGCGCAGCCGCGGACTTGTCCCCTCGTTTCCCACGTCTTCGGGGATGTTTCTCAGCCCGGGTTGTAACTCGTGGTCAGGCTCGTGGTGACGTCCCCTGCGACGGGGAATTCGCACACGGCCTCCGGGGCCCCGCCGGCGCAGGGAGCGCCCCAGGTGACGAGGCTGTCGAGCGGCGCGAGCCGCACGGTGTCACCGACGTGGACGGTGTAGGCGCAGTCCTTCGCCGGCGCCTCGTAGGCCTTGGAGCATGTACCGACCCCGGCGCCGTTGACCGCTACGGTCACACCACCGGCCGAAGGGGCGTTGAGGTGGACGACCAGCTTGGCCGGCGGCGGTGCGGGGGCCGACGAAGGAGGCGCTGGGGCGGACGGAGGCGGCGCGGGCTCGGCGGGAGGCTGGTCGGGTGCGGGGTCGGGGCCTGGGGAGGGGGCGGTTTCGCCGGGGGCGGAGGGGCTGGGCCCGTCGCTGGGCCCGTCGCTGGGATCGGTGCCGGTGCGGTCGCCCGAGCCGCCGGCGTCCCCATCGTTCCCGTAGGCCCCGCCCTTCGCGTCCTTCCCGCCCTTCCCGTGGCTGCTGGGGTTGCCCCCGTCCGGAGTCGTCTTCTTCCTGGCGCTGGACCCCGCGCCCCGGTCGCCGTCGCCGTCGCCGTCGCTGTCGCCGGGGCCAGGTGAGTGGGGTGACCAGGAGCCGGTGTCCGGGGCGCTTTCCGACGACGGTCGGCCGCCGGACGACCCGGGAGCGTCGGGATCGGTTACGACCGTGTCCGGGGACCGCCTGCTCTCCGCCTGCCAGACCACGCCGCCCGCGAGCGCGCCCAGCACGACGACCAGCGCGACGGCGAGCAGGCGTCCCTTACGCCGCGCCCTCTCCGCAGGGGGCTGTGGCCCGCCCCGGGCGAGGTCGTGTGCGAGGTCGTGCGCGGCAGCCGTGAGCTCGATGCGGTCGGACTCGGGCTCGTGCAGGCCGGAGCTGATGAGCAGGGGCAGCGTCCGACGCCATTCCTGCCGGAAGTGGTCCTCGCGGACTTCGCAGGCGGTGCACTGCCGCAGGTGCTTGTCGACCTTCAGGACGAGGGAGCGCGTCAGCGGTTCGTCGGACCTCCGCTCGCCCAGCACGTCGAGCAGCCGGCCGCAGGATGCCTCCCTGCCGCGGTCCAAAGCCTCCGCCGCGACGAGGTTGGTGACGAGGAGCCGCGCCAACTCCTCCGTCAGCAGGTCGGACTTGAACCGGCGCATCGTGGCGTCCGGAACCCCGAGCCGCCGCTTCAGTTCCTCGCCGTCCCAGCCCTCGCGCACATGCAGCCGGTAGACCGGCTGGAGCCGGGGAGGCAGGGCGCCCGCGAACCGGTCCAGGACGGCGCCCAGCTGATCGACCTGGAGGGCGAGCAGGACGCTGTCCTCCTCTTCGCCGACCGTCGCCGCGTTCTCGAACAGGGCCTGGTCGTGCGACGCGAGGACCTCCGGGGGACGAAGCCTGCGGTGGGGCCTGCGGTCCTGCGCAGGACCGGCGAACTGCGCGGTGCACTGGTGGTGGGTGACCGTCCGCAGCCAGCTGTGCAGCCCGTCCGGGTTCTCCATGCGGTCCAGCCCGTTCCACAGGGCCAGGAACACCTGCTGGGCGACGTCCTCGGCGAGGCCCGGATCGTCGACCCAGCGCCGGCAGTACGAGAGCACCAGCCGTCGGTGGCGGGTGAGAAGCTCACCGAACGCTCGGTCGCGCTCCGGCGACGGTGCTGGATGTGCCTTGAAGCGCTGGACCAGCGCCCTGTCCTCGGCACGGTGACGCTGGTCGATGCGGAACAACATGAACCCTCGCTCCTCCTCGGTCCGGCCGGGGAGTTCCCCGGTCGACCGAGGAGTGGGGCGCGGAGGGCCCGGCGTACCCCGCTACAGCGAAGAATTTCCGAGCCGTCGGGCGTGGGATCCTTCTCAACAGGGGCTCATGGCGGCCCAGTTGGGGAGGGCGGAAACGGAAGCGCCGCGCCCGCGCGCCCCAGCGCCCGCCCTGCGCCCGGGGGAGTCTCCTGTGCGCTGAGCGAACACGCCCCCGGAACAGCAGCCTCCGCCGCCTCTTTCGTGTTTGCGTGGGCCCATGACGGCAGCCGAGACAGCCAGCGCACCCACCACAGTCGAGTACATCCGGTACCGCATCCCCGCGGACCGGTCGGCGGAATTCCTCGCCGCGTACAGCCGCGCCGCGCGGCAGCTCGCCGAATCCCCGCACTGCGTCGACTACGAACTCGCCCGCTGCGAGGAGGACTTCGAGCACTTCATCCTGCGGATCACCTGGACGTCGACCGAGGACCATCTCCAGGGATTCCGCACCTCGGACCTGTTCCCGGCCTTTCTCGCGGAGATCCGGCCGTACATCAAGGACATCGACGAGATGCGGCACTACAAGGCCACTTCGGTGCGCGGCGCGGGCTCCGCCGTGCCCACGCTCTACGCGTGGGCGGGCGGGGCGGAGGCCTTCGCCCGGCTGACCGAGGTCTTCTACACGAAGGTGCTCGCCGACGACCTCCTCGCGCCGGTCTTCGCGGGCCTCGCCCCCGAGCACGCCGAGCATGTCGCCCTGTGGCTCGCGGAGGTGTTCGGCGGGCCGGAGACCTACTCGGCGACCCAGGGCGGGCACAGCCACATGGTGGCCAAACATTTCGGCCGCGACATCAGCGAGCCCCAGCGCCGCCGCTGGGTCAACCTCATCCAGGACGCAGCCGACGAGGCCGGGCTGCCGACCGACGCCGAGTTCCGTTCGGCGTTCCTCGCCTACGTGGAATGGGGCACTCGGCTGGCCGTGTACTTCTCCGGCCCCGACGCCAAGCCGCCGGCGGAGCAGCCGGTGCCGAAGTGGGGCTGGGGGGCGGCTCCGCCCTACCAGGGCTGAGTCACCTGGGCCGAAGCGGGGCTCTGGGGGCGGCGGGCCCCGCCCCCGGCAGGCCCGGCGCCAGCCGACGGTGCCTTCAGGCGGACGGTGCGTTCAGGCGGACGGTGCGTTCAGGCGGACGGCGCCTGGGACCCCGCCCGAGTAGCGTCGGCGCCCCAGCTGGCCAGCAGCCGCAGCCCCTCCGCCGAGGCCGAATCCGGCTCCGCGTGGTACGTCACCATCGTCTGCTCGCCGTCGTCGAGAAGCCTGAACCCCTCGAAGTTCAGGGAGAGTTCGCCGACCAGCGGATGCCTCATCCGCTTCACGCCGTGGCTCTTCTCCTTGACGTCGTGCGTGGCCCACAGCCGCCGGAAGTCCTCGCTCTTCACCGACAGCTCGCCCACCAGCGCCGACAGCCGTGGGTCGTCCGGATAGCAGCCTGCGTCCATCCGCAGGGCGCAGACGATGTCGATCGCCTTCTGCTCCCAGTCCACGAAGAGCTCGTGGTAGTCGGGGCGCAGGAACGTCAGCCGCGCCCAGTTGCGCTCCGCCTCCGGCAGCTTCCCCCAGTCGCCGAAGAGCGCCGCCGCCATCCGGTTCCACGCCAGGATCTCCGAGCGCCGCCCGATGATGTACGCCGGCACCGCGTCCATCGTGTCCAGCAGCTGTCGCAGGGCCGCCCGCGCCTGCTGGGGCCGTGCCGTCTGCTTCTTCTTGTGCTTCGGCTTCGCCAGGTGGGTGAGGTGGGCGTGCTCGGCGTCCGTCAGCCGCAGCGCCCGGGCGATCGAGTCCAGCACCTCCGCCGACACGTTCCGCCCGTTGCCCTGCTCCAGGCGCGTGTAGTACGCCACGGACACCCCGGCCAGCTGCGCCAGCTCCTCGCGCCGCAGCCCCGGCACCCTGCGGTGCCGTCCGAAGTCCGGCAGCCCCACGTCCTCGGGCTTCAGCCGGGCCCGCCGGGTGCGCAGGAACTCGCTCAGCTCGGCCCGCCGGTCAAGGGGGGCGCCGGCGGGTTCGGGGTGTTCGTCCATGCCGTCCAGTATCGCCGGTCGTACGCACAGGATCCTGACCCCGCCAGTGGTAGGCACAGCAGACGTACGCAGAAGTGTGACCTGGGTGATTCCCGTGCCGTCAGGCAGGCTGGACGCAAGCCCCGGCCCGAAAGGCAGGCCGGGACTACGCAACCCCCCGCTAGGAGACCCCCGGCATGACCACCGTTGCCGCGTACGCCGCACCCGCCGCCAAGGCTCCGCTGGAGCGCACGACGATCGAGCGCCGTCCGGTCGGCGAGTTCGACGTCCTGATCGACATCGAGTTCGCCGGCATCTGCCACTCCGACATCCACCAGGCCCGCGAGGGCTGGGGCGAGGCCATCTTCCCGATGGTCCCGGGCCACGAGATCGCGGGCGTCGTCTCCGAGGTCGGCCCGGGCGTCACCAAGCACGCCGTCGGAGACCGCGTCGGCGTCGGCTGCCTCGTCGACTCCTGCCGTGAGTGCGACAACTGCAAGGCCGGTCTGGAGCAGTACTGCACCGGCGGCGGCGTCGGCACGTACAACGCCGTCGGCAAGGACGGCGAGCCCACCTACGGCGGCTACTCGCAGAAGATCGTCGTGGACGAGAACTACGTCGTCCGCATCCCCGACGGCCTCTCCCTCGACGTGGCCGCGCCGCTGCTCTGCGCCGGCATCACCACGTACTCCCCGCTCAAGCACTGGAACGCCGGCCCCGGCAAGAAGGTCGCGATCCTCGGCATGGGCGGCCTCGGCCACATGGGCGTCAAGATCGCGCACGCGCTCGGCGCCGAGGTGACCGTGCTGTCCCAGTCGCTGCGCAAGCAGGAGGACGGCCTGAAGCTGGGCGCCGACCACTACTACGCCACCAGCGACGGGAACACCTTCAAGGAGCTGGCCGGCACGTTCGACCTGATCCTGTCCACGGTCTCGGCCCCGCTGAACCTGGACGCCTACCTGTCCCTGCTCCGCACCGACGGCGCCTTCGTGAACGTCGGCGCGCCCGAGGAGCCCGTCAACCTCAACCTGTTCTCGGTGATCGGCGGCCGCAAGACCCTCGCGGGCTCCGGCATCGGCGGCATCCAGGAGACCCAGGAGATGCTCGACTTCTGCGCCGAGCACGGCTTCGGCGCCGAGATCGAGCTGATCAGCGCCGAGGAGATCAACGAGGCGTACGAGCGGGTGCTCAGCAGCGACGTCCGCTACCGCTTCGTGATCGACGCGTCGACGATCTGAGGACCGTACGGTGAGCAGGGCCCCCGGCAGGAACGCCGGGGGCCCTGCCTCATCCCGCGCAACTGATCGTTCCGCCCGGGGACGGCTGGTACAGCGACCACACGATCAGCGCCTGGAGGCCGAGCAGCAGCAGCCCGGCCGGCAGCACGAACCCGGCCATCTGCACCGGCCCGCGCGGGCGCAGCGGCCGCAGCAGCCGCCGGCCGGCGAGCGTCACGGCGGCGAGGGTGGCGAGGAGCCCGGCGTACGCCGCCGCGTACATCGGCCAGGTGTTGGCCACGTCGTGGCACGCGGCCGGCTCCGCACCGGCGTGCCGGTCCTCGAACACGTTGAACGCGTACGCCGTCAGCACCCCGAGCGCGAGCAGTACGACGGACCAGGACGCGATGGCCCAGCCCTCGGGGTCGTCCTCGGCCGCGGCGTCGGCGATCGCGCCGGTGTTCAGGTCAAGCGGTTCGGCTGCATCCCGCGCCGCCAGGCGAGGACGTAGACGAGGGCGGCGGCCGTGAGACCGCCCGCCACGGACACGGCGGCGGCGCCGTGCCCCACCCCGATCACGTGCGGACTGGCCAGCGGGTTCCGGGTGACCGTCTGCACGAGCGCCCCGGACGACCCGAGGGCGGCGCCGACAAGGGCTCAGGCGACGGGGAACGTCTCGCCGTCGCCGTAGGACCGCACGACGACGCCGCCCCCGGGAGCGGGTCGCAGGGAGTGGGCCCGCCCGAGCCCCGCCACCCGCGCCCGCCCGGATCCGCCTGCGCCCCCGCCGCCGACCTCCACCAGGGTGTTCTCGTCGATGGCCACCCCGTGCGCCAGCCGCCCGGCGGCCACCACGGCGGCCAGCCGCCCCACCGTTCCCCACTGCGCGGCGTGCACGTCCACCCCGAACGGCACGAGCCCCAGCCCGGGCCGGACCTCGACCTCCTCGAGATCCTCGGCGGCGTCCGGCGGACACACGGCCACCCCGTCCACCAGCCACCCCCCGACCACCGCGTCCCGCGCCGCGACCGCGGCTCCCGCGGAGAATCCGGCGTAGGGAACACGTCGCTCGGCGAGCAGGGCAGGCAGGGAACGGAGCTCTCCGGCGAACGCCTCCTGATACGCGGGCGTCAGCCCACCGCAGACGAGCACCCCGTCCACGTCCCCGGAGAGCGCGCCGACGTCGAACCGCTCCCCGACCGGCACCAGCAAGGGCACGGGCGTGCACGGCCCGGCCTTCCGCAGGGCGACGTCGTACCGCGCGAACTGCTCGGCGCCGTCCCCCTCGTCGACGAGCACACAGAGGACGCGCGGACCGGAGCCGCCCCCGGCCCCCGAGCCGGCCCCCGAGCCGGTCGCCGAGCCGGCCCTCATCGAACCGGCCGCCACGGCACGCAGAAACGGTCCGTGGACGACGTCGGCGACCGTCTCCTCCCACCCGCCGCCGATCAGGAACACCCGACTGCTCCCATCGCCGCTGCCCACGGGTTCTTCCGCCGCCTCAGCCACCGGCCTGAAGCCCCTTGAGGCCGTCGTAGACGGACATCGCGATCTCCATGCCCCGCGTGTCGTCCGCGGGCTCGCGCATCTGGTTCGTCACGTACGCCACCGTCATCCGCGCCTCGGGATCGATCACGACGAGCGAGCCGCCCCAGCCGCCCCACCCGTAGGTGTTGCCGAACCGCCCGTAGCCCAGGCCCCAGCTGATCGGCATGCCCAGAACGCGGTCCTGGCCGCTGAACTGTTCCTCCCACGCACGGTCGCGGCCCGCCCGCGACAGCAGCCGCACCCCGCGCACCGCACCCCCGCAGGCCATCGCCGACTGGACGAGGGCCACCGAGCGCGCGTTGCCGAATCCGCTCGCCGCGGGGATCTGCGCCCGGCGCCAGGCCACGCTGTTGCCGTCACGGACGCGGAACGCGGTCGCGGCAGTCGGGGCCGGGTCGCCGCCGGGCGCGCTCGCGACGTAGTCCTCGTCCCGGGACGGGGGCGGGATCGTCAGCGCCACCCGGTGGTCGTGCTCGGCCGGCAGCCCCATACGGAAGTCCGCGCCGAGCGGTCCCGCGATCTCGGCGGCGAAGAAGTCGCCCGGACTCCGGCCCGTGATCCGGCGTACGACCTCGCCCACCAGGAACCCCTGGGTGAGCGAGTGGTACCCGGCCGCGCTGCCCGGCTCCCACCGCGGCGCCTGGGCGGCGAGGCGTGCCGTGGCGGCCGGCCAGTCGTAGACCTCCTCCACCGACCCCTCCCAGTCGGGCAGGCCCGCGGTGTGCGCGAGCACGTGCCGTACCAGCACGCCTTCCTTGCCCGCCGCGGCGAACTCCGGCCAGTACCGGGCGACCGGCGCGTCGAGATCGAGCTCGCCGCGGTCGGCCAGCACCAGCGCGCACAGGGCCGTCATCGTCTTGGTGACGGAATAGACGTTGACGATCGTGTCGCGCTGCCAGGGCACCGTGCGATCCGCGTCGGCGAACCCGCCCCAGACGTCCACCACCGGCTCCCCGTCCACGAAGACGGCCACCGAACCGCCGGTGTCCCCGCCGTCCAGCAGGGCGCCCAGCGCCGTGGGCACCGCGGTGAACAGACCGTCGTATGAGCCCTGAATGTCAGCCATGCCGCCATCTAGCCCCCGCGGACCCCCCGCAGGCAACCGAATTCCACGCGCGCCGACTTCCGCGAGCCACCCGGCCGCTACGGCCCTCCGGGACCGGAATCGCTCACCGAGGTCTCTGCCAGGGGGGAGGCCTGTCCGCCCATGTCGAGGCGGAACGGCGGGTACTCATCGGTCATCAGCGCGGCATAGGCGGCCACCCGCGCGACCCAGCGGGCCAGGCCGAGCAGCAGGTCGAACAGATGAACCGGGTAACGGGCCGTCACCGCCAGGATGACCACGGCGACCAGAGAGAGGAAGGGGATCAGGCCACCGCCGTGCCAGCCGTCCTCGCCTCCCCAGCCCCACGCCCAGTCGCCGACGAACATCCCGACGACGATGTACTGCGGGATCGCCAGCAGCCACCACTTCACCAGGACCAGGCCACGGGAGAGGCGCTCGGGATAGTCGACGTCGAACTGCGCCGGGTAGTCGGGCGCCTTCGCGAGGGTGAACGGCGGATACCGGTCGGTGCCGAGCGCGGTGTGCGCGTAGAAACTGACCCGCCAGTTCCAGCGCATGACGCCGACGTTGAATTCGAAGAGGGACCGGGGATATCGGCCCGTGAAAAGGATGGCGAAGAACGCGAAGACGGTCACGAGGACGAACGCGATCCACAGGAAGCACAGCACGATGTAGTGCGGAATCGCGAGGAGCCACTTCACCAGCCAAAGCCATCTGGACAACCGAGGATCGAGAGCCGCCTCGATATGCACAGGCGAGGACGCTTTCCTGATCATGATTTCAGGCTCGCACGCCGACCGGAACCCCGCGACTCGTCTCAGAGCAGCAGCGGCAGGCCCACGAGTGCCGCGCCGCTCGCGCCCAGCGCTGCCATGAGCGATCCGGGCCAGTTGCCCGACTGGGCGTACGTCAGCAGCCCTGCCAGCAGTCCCGCCACCACCGCGGCCAAGAAGATGAGAGCCCAGCGCAAGGACAGCCGCTCCGGCGGTGGCGTGGGCGAGGTCGGTTCGGACATACGACACTCCTGCGACTGCGTCAGGATTGGCTCCACCGGAACCTCTCGAATGGGTGTGACCGATGACTGACCACCGTAGCCACGTAAGCGGTACCAGAGAAGCCTTCTAATGTGGCATACCGCTGGGGGAGGGGGCTTAGGGGGGCGGCCACGGGGAGGCGTGCGCGCCGGTGCGCGCCCTTACGACTCTCTGCGCTTCTTCAGGCATTGTCCGGACTGCTGACCAGAGCTGCTCTGTGACCTAACGTTCTCGCCATGACTGGTGCTGAATCAGACCCACACGTGGATTCCGAGGACGCGACACGGGGTTCCACCGCCAAGGTGGTGGAACTACTGGGCTGTCAGATCGTGGAAGGGGCCAAGCCGCGCGACCAGCACCTGACCGTGGACGCCGTCATGCACGAGTTCGGGACCACCCGGCCCATGGCGCGCGAGGCACTGCAGACGCTGCATCAGAAGGGCCTGATCAATCTGCAGCCGCGGATCGGAGCCACCGTTCAGGCGCTGGAACGTTGGGACCTGCTGGACCCCGACGTGATCGCGTGGCGTCTGGAGGTGGCCCCCGACAGCCAGATGCGGTCGCTCACCGAGCTGCGGGAGGTGATCGAGCCCCGGGCGGCCAGGCTGGCGGCGCTGAGCAGATCCGCGGAGGTCTGTCACGACCTGACCAGCCGGGCCCGCACCCTGCTCGCCCTCAGCGAGGAACCGGACTTCGCGCGGCAGCGGGAAGGAGCCCCGATCCGGCAGCGCTTCCGGGACGTCGACGCAGCCTTCCACCACACCCTGCTGGCCGGCTCGCGCAACGAGCTGTTCCTGCGTCTGTCCCACCCGGTCGTCATGGCCCTGAACCACCGGATCGACCGGGACTGGGCGGGCGGCCACCAGGAGGCGACGGTCACGTCGGCGCGCGCCCCGGTCGGCGCCGACACCGTACAGAGCTATCCCACGCGGCCGGAGCCGATCGCCATGTGGCTGCACATGGGGCTGGCCTACGCCGTCGACCAGGGACTGCCGACGGCCTCGGAGGCCTTCGCGGAGGCCATCCTCGCCGAGATCCGAGGCGGCCGACTGCAGGACCCCGCCGTACTCGACCGTCTTCGGGCGGGGCTGGACGAGTTCGACCCGAACGGCCTGCCGAGCGCCCGTCGAGACGGCTTCCGGGACGCCATGGCCGCGTTGATCCGGGTGCGGCGCGCCCCCGTCGTCGTCATGGGGGTGACCGGGTGCGGCAAGACCACCGTCGGCCGGTACCTGGCGGAGTCGCTCGGGGCGCCCTTCGAAGAGGGCGACCGCTTCCATCCCAGACGCAACGTGGAGTCGATGGAGCACGGCGGCCGTCTCGACGACCGCAGCCGCAGTCCGTGGCTGGCCGCCGTCGCGGGCCGCATGCGGGCGGCGGGCTCGGAGGAAGGGCTGGTGATCACGTGCTCGGCCCTCAGACGCATCTACCGCGAGCTGCTGCGCGTGGCCCGCCCCGACGCGTTCTTCGTGCACCTGGAACTCGACCAGGACGAGGCCACCGCCCGCGTGGCCGGCCGACAGTCGCACTACATGCCCGCCTCCCTGGTGCCCTCACAGTTCGAGGACCTCGAACCACTGCAGGAGGACGAGGCCGGCATGACCGTCGACGCGACCCTGCCCGTCGAACGCATCGTCGCCGAGGTCCAGACCGAACTGGCCCGGCGCACGCGGCGGCACCCGACCGATTGACCCGATCGAAGAATTGACCCGATCGAAGAGAGGGGACCTCGTCATGCGGATCGTGTCCGCCGAGGTGATCGTCACCAGCCCGGGACGGAACTTCGTCACCCTGCGCATCACCACCGAGGACGGCCTCACCGGCCTCGGCGACGCCACGCTGAACGGCCGGGAACTCGCCGTTCAGGCCTACCTGGACAGCCATGTCATCCCCCTGATCGTCGGAGCGGACGCCTCCCGCATCGAGGACACCTGGCAGTACCTCTACCGCGGTGCGTACTGGCGGCGCGGCCCCGTGACCATGGCGGCCGTCGCGGCGGTCGACACCGCGCTGTGGGACATCAAGGCCAAGAGCGCCGGGATGCCCCTGTACCAGCTCCTCGGCGGCGCCTCCCGCAGCGGAGCCCTGGCCTACGGCCACGCCTCGGGCCGCGATGTGCCCGAACTGCTCGACTCCGTGCGCAAGCATCTGGAGCTGGGCTACCGCGCCATCCGCATTCAGAGCGGCATACCCGGCCTGGACTCGGTGTACGGCGTGGCCGCCTCCGGCGCGGAGGGCGGCGAGCGCTACGACTACGAGCCCGCGCGCCGAGCCGCCGTCGGCGGGCGGCCCCTGCCGCTCGTGGAGACCTGGGATACCCGCGCGTATCTGCGGCACATGCCGTCCGTCTTCGAGGCCGTCCGGGCGGAGTTCGGTCCCGAGCTGCCCCTGCTGCACGACGGGCACCACCGGATGACACCGATCCAGGCCGCCCAGCTGGGCAAGGCGCTGGAGCCGTACGACCTGTTCTGGCTGGAGGACGCCACGCCCGCGGAGGACCAGGCGGCCCTGCGCCTGATCCGGCAGCACACGACGACACCCCTGGCGATCGGCGAGGTCTTCAACTCGGTGTACGACTACACCACGTTGCTCAGCGAGCGGCTGATCGACTACGTGCGCTCCGCCGTCACCCACACCGGTGGCGTCACCGCCATGAAGAAGCTGCTCGATCTCGCGGACGTCTACGGCGTCAAGTCCGGGATGCACGGCCCGACCGACATCTCCCCGGTCGGCATGGCCGCCGCGCTCCACCTGGACCTGGCCGTCCACAACTTCGGCATCCAGGAGTACATGCAGCACTCCGTGCGAACGCTGGAGGTCTTCCGCACGTCGTTCCGCTTCGAGGACGGACTCCTGCACCCGTCCGACACCCCGGGCCTGGGAGTCGAACTGGACCCCGAGGCGGCCCGCCGCTTCCCCTACGAGCCGGCGTACCTGCCGGTCAACAGGCTGCGGGACGGCACCATGCACGACTGGTGAACCGGGTCATCGGGGCTGTCTCTCCGTCATGCGGAAGCCACCACCTCGCCGGCCATGACCTGCGGAGGGTTGGGGAGGAGCGACGCAAGGTTGTCCCGCACGAAGTCCGCAGCCCTCGAAATGGATTCGTCGGCGCCGGTCCGGTCCTGGAAGACGCTGGTCGAGACCATCACTCCGTCCCCGGCATCGATCCAGTAGTAGGCCACGAACCCGGGGACCTGACGCATGAGCGCCACGAACCCCTCGTTCACGAGACGTGCCGCCTCGGCTGAATCGGTCACCCCTTCGTACCGCCGGACTGCTGCGTACATCACCAAGCTCCTCATCGCGTTCTGGGTTCGTCCTCTGCGGAGACGTCGTACCCCTGTGGCGGCTGCCCGGCTCACAAGACGTCCGGCAATCACCTGAAGAGCCGCGCGATCACGCCCTTGCCGCACGCTGATCACGTGATGGTCAACCCAGCAGGTCGACGACCTCGCGGTAGCCGTCGTAGGCCTCGCCGTACTGGTGGGCGGCGAGGAGGAACATGGAACGGCCGGTCAACGCCTGTCCCAGTGCCTCCAGGCTCTGCTCCGTGGCTGCCATGCCGGCCGAGCGGCGCGCGAGTGCCACGTTCTCGTCGAAGATCGGGCGCAGTGGCTTCAGGATGCGGTAGCTGTGGTTCTCCCGGTGAAGGGCTGAGCGAATGGTGAGCCTCTGGTGCAGGGCGACCAGGGCGGGAAGGTGTTCGCGGGGGTCGGTCCTGGCCGCCTCTCTCAGACCGGCGACCTGTTCTTCGAGGGCGGGCAGGCTGTCGAAGTACGCCCGCTTGACGTCGGGTGACCAGTCATGGAACGGGAAGCCGAACGCAGGCGCGGGCGCACCCGGAGACGCGACGGGCTCCGTCCGCCGACCGGACAGGGCGTACAGAGTGGTCCACCACGACAGGATGTTGCTCCAGCTCTTGCGTTCCCCGGTCCTGTCCAGCTCGGACAGGCGCGCCAAGGCGTCCTGTCGGGCCCTGCCCGCCTCCACGCGTCGGCCGGCGGCGTCCAGCATCCCCGCCTGTTGGACCAGTTGCCACGTCAGGATGGCCAGCGCCGAGTCGCCCTCATCGACCTCGGCACGGCTGGCGTCCACGATGTCCGCGAAGGCCGTCAGAGCCGTGTCGTGACATCCGGCCGCGTCCAGCTCGGCTGTCCACGCCAGCATGGTCCAGAAATCGACCTGCGCCGAGCCTTCCGAGCGAGCTGCCCGGACCAGTCGTCCGCAGAGCTCCGCGGCCTCCCGGTGATTGCCGTCCTCGGCCAGCACGGCAGCCAGCTGCCAGTGCCCGTACACCGGACTTGGCACTTGACCGTGCGTGAAACCCCATCGCCCGGCCTCGGCCATCTCCTCACATACGGCGAAGCCCTCGGCCCTGCGTCCGGCGGCATACAGCTCGTACCGGTACGCGGACAGAGCACGGACGAGCAGCTCCGTCCTGTCGGGCTCGCCCGCGTCGATGCGCCGTGCCGTGGCAGCGGCCTCGGCGTGGCGCGCCAGTCGCGCCTCCGGCCGGTCCCGGACCTCTGGCGCGTAGCCGTACGAGAGCAGTGCCCGGGTCAGCTTCGGCAGGTACGTCAGCGGACTCACCGCCGAAAGCACTCGGTACGCCTCGACTTGTTGGCGGACGCTCGGTCTGGCTGATCCGAGCAACATCGTGCGGGCCCGCAGCACCGCATCCTGATCGACCTTGCCGGTGTGATCCATGACGGCGATTCTGAGAGCCGCAGGAGCGGCCGGACAAGGCTGCTGAGCTGTGCCTTTCGTCCTACGAAACCGGCCTCCGACCTGTCATGATGAAGGCGGTGTCACCCCTCGGCGGCTCAGCGCCGAACCGACCGGGCCCGACCCCCGTCGCGAGCCCGTGGCCGACGTCCGGCCCGCCTCAGTGCGGCAGGCTCGCCGGGCTGCCGCCGTTGGCCTCGTAGCCCGCCACCGCCAGCGCGCGGTAGACCGCGAACTCCGCGGCCGGGTCGGGGGAGAGGGTCCACGGGAGGGCGCCCACATGCCCGTCCACGTGGATGAGCTGGTTCATCGCCTCCGACCAGCGCTCGGCGCGCACCAGGAAGAAGACCAGCAGGTGACGGACGTGCGCCAGCATCGGGTCGTCGGCCCGGGCCGCGTGCACCGCGAACAGCGCGCCGTGCATCGCCTTCGTCACGACCTCGCTCTGGTAGAAGCTGCCGACGAGGTTCACCTCGGGCAGGTGCTCGAAGACCGCGAAGAGGGGCATGGCCGCGAGGAGGGAGCCCTGGGGCGCTCTTGCCGCCGCTGCTTCCGCGAACGAGTACGCCAGTTCCCGCGAGCCGTGCCATTTCTCGCACCAGTAGTGCAGAGCCGCGAGATGCGCCCCCATGTGCGCCGGGGCGCGGTCCAGGATCTTCAGCCAGAGCTGCTCGAAGTCGGCCTGCGAGTACCGCAGACCGCGGGCCACCGACAGCTCGACGATGTACGGGATCGGATCACCGGGGGACAGCAGCGCCGCCTGACCGCAGGCGTCCTTCGCCTCCTCCATGATGATCCGGAAGTCGTCCGTGCCCGGCGTGGACGTGCGCCACGCCTGCTGCACCAGGAACTCGGCGTGCACGGCCGCACCGCCCGCGTCCTTCGGCGCCTCCGTCCGCCACACCCGCAGCCACTGCCCGCCCGGTATCTCGCCGACCCCGCCCGGCCGCTGCTGCAGCTCCAGCGCCGCCGCGCCCGCGAAGGCCTGCACGCGCTGCCAGCGCAGCTCGCCCTCGGTCTCCGTGCCGGCCAGCAGCTGCTGGGCCGCCCGGTAGTCCTGCGTGTGCTGCACCACGTCCAGGACGTCCAGCAGGTCCTGGTCGGGGCCGGGCATGCGGATGTCCAGCTCCTCCGTGCGCACGAAACCGTAGGTCGCCGGGTCCGCGGCGTCCGGGTGATCAGCCGGAACCAGCTCGAGCTGGCCGCGCCTGCGCCGCAGGAACGGCAGCAGCACGAAGCCGATCAGGACCACCGCCATCAGGACCCAGAGAATCTCCATGCCACAAGCGAACCAGACGGCGCCGACAATTGGCCAACCCGCCCCCGCACCTGTGGAAAACCTCCGTTCCGGCCGGCGTCCCCGCGACCGGCCGGGGAGCCGTCCCGCGATCGGTCCGGCGGCCGTCCCACGCCGGGCGCGTGAGCGGACTACGCTCGGTGCCCATGAGCGACAGGCACATCAGTCAGCACTTCGAGACCCTCGCGATCCACGCGGGCAACACCGCCGATCCCCTCACCGGCGCGGTCGTCCCGCCGATCTACCAGGTCTCGACCTACAAGCAGGACGGCGTCGGCGGACTGCGCGGCGGCTACGAGTACAGCCGCAGCGCCAACCCGACCAGGACCGCCCTGGAGGAGAACCTCGCGGCCCTCGAGGGCGGCCGCCGAGGCCTCGCGTTCGCTTCCGGACTGGCGGCCGAGGACTGCCTGTTGCGCACGCTGCTCAGCCCCGGCGACCACGTGGTCATCCCGAACGACGCCTATGGCGGCACGTTCCGTCTCTTCGCGAAGGTCGTCGCCCGCTGGGGCGTGGAGTGGTCGGTCGCCGACACCGGCGACGCCTCCGCCGTACGGGCCGCGATCACCCCGAAGACCAAGGCCGTGTGGGTGGAGACCCCCTCCAACCCGCTCCTCGGCATCACCGACATCGCCGCCGTCGCCCAGGTCGCCCGGGACGCGGGGGCCCGCCTCGTCGTCGACAACACCTTCGCCACGCCGTACCTGCAGCAGCCGCTGTCGCTCGGCGCGGACGTCGTCGTGCACTCCCTGACGAAGTACATGGGCGGCCACTCCGACGTCGTCGGCGGCGCGCTGGTCACCGCCGACGAGGCCCTCGGCGAGGAACTGGCGTACCACCAGAACGCGATGGGCGCGGTCGCCGGGCCCTTCGACTCCTGGCTGGTGCTGCGCGGCGCGAAGACGCTGTCGGTGCGCATGGACCGGCACAGTCAGAACGCCGCCAAGGTCGCCGACATGCTGACCCGGCACGCGCGCGTGACGAACGTGCTCTACCCGGGCCTGCCGGAGCACCCCGGTCACGAGGTCGCCGCCAAGCAGATGCGGGCGTTCGGCGGCATGGTCTCCTTCCGGGTCACCGGGGGCGAGGAGGCGGCCGTCGAGGTCTGCAACCGCGCCAAGGTCTTCACCCTCGGTGAGTCCCTGGGCGGCGTCGAGTCCCTCATCGAGCACCCGGGGCGCATGACGCACGCGTCCGTGGCCGGTTCGGCGCTGGAGGTGCCCGGCGACCTCGTCCGTCTCTCCGTGGGCATCGAGAACGTCGACGACCTCCTCGAGGACCTGCAGCAGGCCCTCGGCTAGAGCCTGTCCGGCGGCGGTCTCGGGGGCTACCAGTCGGTGAGCGGTGGGGTCGTCTGTGACGGCGGCTCCACCCAGGGCTCGGCCACCGCCGCCCAGACGACGAACGCCACGGTCGCCGCGAACAGCAGCAGCCACAGCAGTCGCAGCGCGAGCGTGTGGCGGCGCAGGATACGGGTGCCGCGGCGTACGACGTCCGCGTGGAGGTCCGTCGGCACGTGCGGCGCCGTCCGCTCCATGATCTGGCGTACCGCGGCCTCCCGCTCGGCCCGGTTCACGAGGCCGCCGCCTTCGCCCGGCGCACCGCGCGCGCGGGTCCCCGCGGCGGATGCAACAGCGTCGCCGTCGCCCGGTCGCAGGCGGTGCGGACCCGTTCCGTCGGCAGCCCGAGCAGCGCCGCCACCTGTTCCTCGGCGACGCCCTCGTAGAGCCTCAGGACCAGGATCAGGCGCTCCTGCGGAGTGAGCCGCGCCAGCGCGCCCGAGGCGGAGTGCGGGCGGGCACGGGCCAGGGGCAGAGCGTCGTACAGCTGCCACGCGTACTGGTGCCACGCCTCGTGCGCGAAGCGGGTGGCCAGATACTCGCGGGCCCGGTTGTACGGGTCCTCGCCGTGGAGCCGGTCCCAGCACGCGTACGTGCGCGCAAGGGCGAGCGTCAGCAGACGACGCGCGCGCGGGTTGTCGTGCGGAGCCTCCGCGGTGAGCAGGGTGGCGGCGTGCAGCAGCCGCCCGCCCGCGCCCGCGACGAACGTCTCGAACTCCCTGGCCCGGCGGGCTTCCTGGGCCGTACGCGTCTCTCGCACACCGAGCCTCCCGCCTGACGGCGTCCCCCTGGAGGGCCATATGGCCCGGTCTCATATGAGGCCAGGGGCGGGCTTTCGGTCAAGAGCCGCGCACGCCCGCCGGAAAGTCGTCGGAAGGTCACGGGAGAGCGAGGGGAGAGCCGCTGCAGAACCGCCATCGCACAGCCGCCACGCGCGCGTGCGTCGCCGCGCGGTCGGGCCGACGCTCAGGAAGCGGCCGGCGACGGCTCCGCGCCCGGTAGGCCCTGCGCCGCCATCCGGGAGGACAGCGCGGTGTTGAAGCGGGTGAGGAGCGCACAGAACGACTCGCGCTCCTCCGGCGCCCAGTCCTCCGTCAGCTCGGCCATCAACTGACGCCGGGAGGACCGTACTTCCTCGAGACGCGACTGCCCGCGCGGGGACAGCTGGAGCACCACCGCGCGCCCGTCCTCGGGGTGCGAGGTCCGCTTGACCAGGCCGGTGTCGACGAGCGGGGCCACCTGCCGGGTGACCGTGGACGAGTCGATGCCCATGCTCGCGGCGAGCGCCTTGACGCCCATCGGGCCTTCGTTGTCGAGGCGGTTGAGCAGCAGGTACGCGGCACGGTCCATGGAGTTGCGCACCTGCCCGACGCCGCCGAGCCGGGTCTGTTCGGCACGGCGGGCGAACACCGCGACCTCGTGCTGCAGCGTGTCGAGGAGACCGGTGTCACCGACGGTCGTCATGTCCATCGACATTTCAGGTGTTGTGGGCATGGCCGGGGGCTCACTTCATGAAGGGGCTGCTGGAATGGGGGACAGAGTACGCGGCTGGAAGGCGGGTCGTACCGGCGCTGCGGAAACCGGTCTCGGAGGTTGGTCACAGCGGTCGTTCCCGCCTGTGAACTGCGATGCTGGAGTCATGAGCTACAGCACGGCTGACTCCTTGCGCCGCATCACCCTCGACGATGTGCGCGGCGCCCAGAAGATGCTGTCGGGCGTGGCGCGGGTGACCGCGATGGAGGGCAGCAGGCATCTGTCCCAGCTCGTCGGCGCGCCGGTCCACTTCAAGTGCGAGAACCTCCAGCGGACGGGATCGTTCAAGCTGCGCGGCGCGTACGTCCGGATCGCCGGGCTGCTGCCGGAGGAGCGGGCCGTCGGGGTCGTCGCGGCGAGCGCGGGCAACCACGCGCAGGGCGTGGCGCTGGCGTCGAGGGTGCTGGGCGTGCGGTCCACGGTGTTCATGCCCAAGGGCGCCCCGCTGCCGAAGATCAGCGCCACCCGGGAGTACGGCGCCGAGGTGCGCCTGCACGGCACCGTGGTGGACGAGACGCTGCACGCGGCGCAGGAGTACGCGGCGGAGACGGGCGCGGTGTTCATCCATCCCTTCGACCACCCCGACATCATCGCGGGGCAGGGCACGGTCGGCCTGGAGATCCTGGAGCAGTGCCCGGAGGTGCGCACGATCGTCGTCGGGATCGGCGGCGGCGGGCTGGCGGCGGGCATCGCGGTCGCGGCGAAGGCGCTGAGGCCGGACGTGCGGATCGTCGGCGTGCAGGCGGCGGGGGCCGCGGCGTACCCGCCCTCGCTGGCGGCCGGGCGGCCGGTGTCGATCAGGAACCCGGCGACGATGGCCGACGGCATCAAGGTCGGCCGGCCCGGTGACGTGCCGTTCGGCATCATCGGCGAGCTGGTGGACGAGGTGCGCACGGTGACGGAGGACGAGTTGTCCACCGCGCTGCTGCTGTGCCTGGAGCGGGCCAAGCTGGTCGTCGAACCGGCCGGGGCGAGCCCGGTGGCCGCGCTGCTGAGCGACCCCGGCGCCTTCGAGGGGCCGGTCGTCGCGGTGCTGTCCGGCGGCAACGTCGATCCGGTGCTGATGCAGCGGGTGCTGCGGCACGGCATGGCGGCGCAGGGCCGCTACCTGGCCGTACGGCTGCGGCTGACGGACCGGCCGGGCGCCCTCGCCACGCTTCTCGGGGTGTTGTCAGTGGTCGACGCTAACGTTCTCGACGTGAGCCATGTGCGGACCGACCCCCGGCTCGGGCTGACCGAGGCGGAGGTCGAACTGCACCTGGAGACGAAGGGGCCGGCGCACTGCGCCGAGGTCGGCCGGGCTCTGCGCGACGCCGGTTACACCGTCATCGACTGAGGTCAGAGCCCTTTTGTCACTCATTCGAGTAAGTCCGTTGTGAGACGCGATACATCGCGTTATGGTGTGTCTCATGCCGCTCACGCCGTGCACTTCCGGCCCTATCGGGCGGGACGAAAAGTACAAACCTAGGCTTTCCGAAGAATCCTCAACGACGTGGAGACTCATATGCCAGGCGCCATCTACGCCGAAGGCCTGGTGAAAACCTTCGGTGACGTAAAGGCTCTGGACGGCGTCGACCTCGACGTCCCGGAGGGCACCGTCCTCGGCCTGCTCGGGCCGAACGGCGCGGGCAAGACCACCGCGGTCCGCTGCCTGACCACCCTCCTGCGCCCCGACCGCGGCCGGGCCGTGGTCGCCGGCCTCGACGTGCTCAAGCACCCCAACGAGGTGCGCCGCTCGATCGGCCTGTCCGGCCAGTTCGCGGCGGTCGACGAATACCTCACCGGCCGCGAGAACCTCCAGATGGTCGGACAGCTCTACCAGATGAAGGCCGGCGCGGCGAAGGCCCGGGCCGCCGAACTGCTCGACCAGTTCGACCTCGCGGACGCCGCCGACCGCACTGCCAAGACCTACTCCGGAGGCATGCGCCGCCGCCTCGACCTGGCGGCGGCACTGGTGGTCTCACCGCCCGTGATGTTCATGGACGAGCCGACGACCGGCCTCGACCCGCGCAACCGCCAACTCCTGTGGGACGTCATCAAGCGACTCGTCTCCGGCGGGACGACGCTGCTGCTGACCACCCAGTACCTCGAAGAGGCCGACCACCTCGCGCACGACATCGCGGTCGTCGACCACGGCCGCGTCATCGCCCGCGGCACCTCCGACCAGCTCAAGGCCCGTACGGGCGGCGAGCGCGTGGAGGTCGTGGTGCACAACCGCGAACACATCACCACAGCCGAAGAGGTTCTGGCCGGCTTCGGCAAGGGCGAGACGGCCGTCGAGCAGCACACCCGCAAGCTCACCGTGCCCGTCTCCGGTGGCGCCAAGCTCCTCGCCGAGGTCATCCGCGAGCTCGACACCCGCGGCATAGAGATAGACGACATAGGCCTGCGCCGCCCCACGCTCGACGACGTCTTCCTCTCCCTGACGGGACACGTCGCCGAGACGAAGACCGAGGCGAACGACGAGAACAGCCGCACCGGACAGAGTGAGAGGGAGACCGCCAAATGAGTGCCGCCACCGACGCCGTACGCGGCGCGGCGCCCGCGCCCGCCCACCCACTCGGCCAGTCCGTCCGCGACTCGCTGGTCGTTGCAAAGCGCAACTTGATCCGCATGAGCCGGATTCCGGAAATGGTCATTTTCGGTCTCATCCAGCCCATCATGTTCGTGGTGCTCTTCACCTACGTGTTCGGCGGTTCCATGCGGATCGGCGGCAGTACGAGCGCCACCGACTACAAGAACTTCCTCATGGCCGGCATCTTCGCGCAGACCGTCACCTTCGCCACCGCAGGCGCCGGCGCCGGTATAGCCGACGACATGCACAAGGGCCTCATCGACCGCTTCCGCTCCCTGCCGATGGCGCGTGGCGCGGTGCTCACCGGCCGCACCCTCGCCGACCTCGTGCAGACGGCGCTCACCCTGCTCGTCCTCGCGGTCGTCGCCCTGCTCGTCGGCTGGCGGGTCGGCTCCGACGGCGAAACCGACATCGGCCGGGTGCTGGCCGCCTTCGGCCTGCTGCTCCTGCTGGGCTACGCCTTCACCTGGATCGGCGCCCTGATAGGCCTCACCGTCCGCACCCCCGAGGCGGCCACCTCCGGCGGACTGATCTGGCTCTTCCCGGTGACGTTCATATCCAACGCCTTCGTCGACACCAGCAACATGACGCCCTGGCTGCGCCACATCGCCGAATGGAACCCCTTCAGCGCCACCGTCCAGGCCTCCAGGGTGCTCTTCGCCAACCCCGGCCAGTCGCCGTCCGAGGCCTGGCCCATGCAGCACCCGGTCTGGGCCTCGCTGATCTACTCGGTCCTGATCGTCCTGATCTTCCGGACGCTAGCGGTCCGCAAGTACCGCTCGGCGACCGCATGACGAAACCCCCGGCGCTCGGGGGCGCCGGGGGCTCGTCCGGAAATCCGGGAACAGGAACTCCAGGAACAGGACGTTCAGGAAAGTCCAGGAAAGGGGGCTCAGCCGCTGTAGGGCTCGGCCTTGAGGATGCGCACGGAGGCCTTCTTGCCGTTCGGCAGCTCGTAGTCCGCGTCCTCGCCGACCTTGTGACCGATCACGCCGGTGCCCAGGGGGGACTGCGGCGAGTAGGTCTCGATGTCGGAGCTCGCGTACTCGCGCGAGGCGAGCAGGAACGTCATGGTGTCGTCCTCGTCACCGTCGAAGGCGATCGTCACGACCATGCCGGGCGCCACCGCGCCATCCGCGGAAGCGGGGGCCTCGCCGACCTTGGCGTTCTCGAGAAGCTGGGTCAGCTGGCGCACACGGAGCTCCTGCTTGCCCTGCTCCTCCTTGGCCGCGTGGTACCCGCCGTTCTCGCGCAGGTCCCCCTCCTCGCGCGCGGCGGCGATCTTGGCGGCGATCTCCGTGCGCGCAGGACCAGTAAGGTACTCAAGCTCGACCTTGAGCTTGTTGTACGCCTCCTGGGTCAGCCAGGTGACGGACTCGCTGGTCTGGGTCACAGGTGCTCCTCGTCGGTACTGGGAATACAAAGCATCGCCCTACCCAGAAGCATGTTCCTCAGGGGATAGGCGAAACCACGAGCCTAACAATTCAGTGGCCGAAGGGGGAGGACATAAGCCATCAGAATTACGTCAGCGCAGGTCAGTGCGTACGTATTGCGGCAGATGCCCCGCGGCCGGGCCGCGCGAGGTCACGCGGCGTGACAGCCGAGCAGCTCCGCGGTCGTGCCCTTCGCCGTCGTCCGCAGCGTGACCACCTTGTCGATGCGGGTGTCCGCACCGGAGAAGCGGAAGTCCGCCCGGCCCACCTCGGTGCCGTCGGCGGCCTGCGAGCGGACCGTGCAGTAACCGCTCGCACCCGAGTCCTTGCGGACCTCCAGGTGGAGTTCGACCGCTTCGTCCGAGGTGGCCTTGAAGGTGATCACCTCGGCGCTGATCTTGTTCTGGCCGACGTAGTGGTAGGCGAAGTACCCCACCAGCGCCAACAGCAACGCGCCCAGCACGGCGCCGGCGATCTTGAGCTTGTGGTCGGCGCGCTCGTCCGAGGAACGGCCGTAGCGGCCCTCGGGCAGTCGCGTGCTCGCCGTACTCATGATCGTCCTCCCGGCGCGGAATTAATCGCCCCCCGATTCGGTCACTATAGAAGCCTGCGATCGCGCCGGTTCACGCCGGGCGCCGACTTACCGAGGATTGAGTCTTGACTGACCAGCTGCGACTGATGGCCGTGCACGCCCACCCCGACGACGAGTCGAGCAAGGGCGCGGCCACCATGGCGAAGTACGTGTCCGAGGGGGTGGACGTGCTGGTCGTGACCTGCACGGGCGGGGAGCGCGGCTCCATCCTCAATCCCAAGCTGCAGGGCGACAAGTACCTCGAGGAGCACATCCACGAGGTACGCCAGAAGGAGATGGACGAGGCCCGCGAGATCCTCGGCGTCCGGCAGGAGTGGCTCGGCTTCGTCGACTCCGGCCTGCCCGAGGGCGACCCGCTGCCGCCGCTGCCCGAGGGCTGCTTCGCCCTGGAGGACGTCGACAAGGCGGCCGGCGAGCTGGTGAAGCAGATCCGCTCCTTCCGCCCTCAGGTGATCACCACCTACGACGAGAACGGCGGCTACCCGCACCCCGACCACATCATGACCCACAAGATCTCGATGGTGGCCTTCGAGGGCGCGGACGACGCGGAGAAGTACCCCGAGGGCGAGTACGGGCCCGCCTACCGACCGCTGAAGCTGTACTACAACCAGGGCTTCAACCGCCCCCGCACCGAGGCGCTGCACCAGGCGATGCTCGACCGGGGCCTGGAGTCCCCTTACGGGGAGTGGCTCAAGCGCTGGGAGGAGTTCGGGGTGAAGGAGCGCACCCTCACCACGCACATTCCCTGCGCCGACTTCTACGAGATCCGTGACAAGGCGCTGATCGCCCACGCCACGCAGATCGACCCCGACGGCGGCTGGTTCCGGGTGCCGATGGAGATCCAGAAGGAGGTCTGGCCCACGGAGGAGTACGAGCTCGCGAAGTCCCGCGTGGACATCTCCCTCCCCGAGGACGACCTCTTTGCGGGCGTCCGCGACAATGCCTGACATGAGCGCAAGCGTGAGTCTGGCAATGACGCACCTCGTCCCCCTCGCCAAGGAGGTCGACGAGAACAAGGTCACTCCCGGCGTCCTCGGCTTCATCGTCTTCGCGGCGATGGCGGTGGCGGTGTGGGGCCTGATGAAGTCCATGAGCAAGCACATGGGCAAGGTCGACTTCAAGGAGCCCGCGAACCCGGAGGAGGCCTCCGGCAAGGGCGCGACGGAGAAGACCTCCCCCGCCTCCCCCGCCAAGGGCTGAACGACCGACGTCGGCGCCGAGGGCGGCCCCTACGGCCGTGGCGCCCCACGGACCGGCGGTGACGTGACCGCACCGGCAACGGCAACGGCACCGGCAGCCGCCGTCGGCCACGCCACCGCGCGTGTCCGACGGCCGGCCGTCGACACCGGCAGGCGGGCGGGCAGGCGCACCGGCCGAGATTCGGTGACCGACCCACGCCGAACGCGATGAACCACCTCGCGCCGGGTCCCGCAGGGCGGGGTCGGTCAGGTGGCCTCCGTCCGGCCTCCGGGGCCTGGTGTCAGGGTCACTCCCATCACTTCGCGTGCATGGCGGCCGGGGACCATGCCGAGCCGCCAGGCCTGCCAGCCTGTGTCCAGGTTCACGCCCCGTTCCAGCAGGAGTGCGTAGGCCGTCGTGCACTCCTGCAGTTGGCCGTCCCGGGACGGATGGGCGGCGCGGGCGAGTTGGGACAGTTCCTCCTGGGCCACCGCCGTGCCGACCTCGACGCCGCCCGGGGCCGCGTACGGCAGGAGCGTGCAGCGCAGGAAGCGGGCCCAGTCCTCGCCACGGCGGTCGCCGTACGACGCGAAGAGGACCGTCGCCTCCTCGCACAGGGTCAGCGCGGCCTGCGTACGGGCGTTGCCCGCGTCGACGATCGCGAGTTCCAGGCAGGTCCAGGCCTCGCCGTGGGCGACGCCGATGCGCTGGAAGTCGGCGCGGGCGTCGACCAGGAGCTGGCGGGCGAAACCGGAGTTGCGCAGCGACCCGGTCTGAGCGGCACGTTGGTCGCGGGTCACGCGTGCCGAGTGGTGGCGGGCGCACGCCAGTCCGTAGACGTCCCGCAGGCGGGAGAAGAGCGAGCGGGAGCGTTCCAGCTCCCGGACGGCATGGTCCAGGTCGCCCGTCTCCTCCAGGGCCAGGCCCAGGTAGTAGACCGTCCACGCCTCGCCGCGCGCGTCCTCGTTGTCCCGGTGCCGGGCCGCCGCCCGGCGCAGGTCCTCCGCCGCCGGTCCGGGGTCGCCGGCGATGAGCCGGGCTCGGGCCAGCTGGGTCAGGGCCCACGCCTCGCCGCGGGCGTCGCGGGTGCGGCCGTACAGGTCGAGGGCGCGGCGCAGGTCTGCCTCGGCCTGGTCGGCGTCGCCGCGGCGCAGGTTCAGCTGGCCCAGCTGGAAGTGGGCCCAGGCCTCCCCGTGCACGGAGCCGCCCTCGCGGTGCAGGACCAGGGAGCGGGTGAGCAGGTCCAGGGCCTCGGCCAGGTGCGCCCGGTCCCGTTCCACCGCCGCGAGCGCGTGCATCGTCCAGGCGCGGTCCGTGGCCAGCTCGGGCGCGGCCTGCAGGTCCATCGCCTCCCGCAGTTTCGCCGCCGCCTCGGTCAGCTGGCCCTGGTGGTGCAGGGTGATGCCCAGCGAACACAGGGCGCGCGCCGCGCCCGCGTCGTGGTGGGCCTGGAGGTAGAGGTCGACGACCGAGCTGAGCGTCGTCCGCGCCTTGTCGAGCTCGCCCAGCTGACGGGCCGCGATACCGGTACGCCACTGCACGGACCGCACCAGGAGGTCCTGGCCGACCGACTGCGCCAGCTCGCTGATCTCGCCGAGCCGGTAGAGGTCGCCGCGCAGCAGGCAGTAGTCGCACAGCGCGCCCAGCAGGCTCAGCACGGCGTTCTGGTCGACGCCCTCCGCGTGTCGCAGCGTCGCCGTGATGAAGCTCGACTCGTCGTCCAGCCAGCGCAGCGCCTCGTCCAGGGAGGTGAAGCCGTGCGGGGTGAACCGGTCCGAGCGGGTCGACATGTTGCCGTCGACCAGCCGCAGCACGGAGTCGGCGAGCTCGGCGTAGCTGACGAGCAGACGTTCCTGGGCCGCCGCGCGCTCGGTCTGCTCCTCCTCGTCCAGGAGGCGGGCCTGCGCGAAGGCGCGGACCAGGTCGTGCAGGCGGTAACGGTCACCGCGGACGTGGTCGACCAGACCGGCGTCGGCGAGGGCCGTGAGATGGCGGGTCGCCTCCGCCCGGTCGGTGGCCAGCAGCGCGGCGGCCGCGGCCGCGCCGAGGGAGGCCCGGCCGGCCAGCGCGAGCCGACGCAGCAGTCGACGCGTCACGTCCGGTTGGTCGGTGTAGCGCAGCCACAGCGCGCGCTCGACCGGCTCGACCGGGCCGTACGCCCCCAGGTCCGAGGCGAGCGCGCGCGGCGAGCGCGGGCCCAGGGAGGAGCCCACGACCCGCAGCGCCAGGGGCAGTCCGCCGCACAACTCCGTGATCCGGTCTGCGGACTCGGCGTCGTACGGACCCGAGGCGTCCTGCGCCGTCGCGCCCAGCAGCTCCTCCGCGCCCGCCGCCTCCAGGGGCCGCACCGCCAGCTCGTGCACCCATGCGGACAGCTCGGCCGGGAGGCTCAGCGGGGTGCGGGCGGTGACCAGGACGAGGCTGTCGGAGCGTTCCGGGACGAGCGCGCGGACCTGCTCGGGGTCCGAGGCGTCGTCCAGGATCACCGTGACCGGCAGGCCGGTCAGATGCTGGTGGTACAGCTCGCTGAGGCGTTTGACCTGCTGGTCGGCGGAGGAGCGTTCCCGGAAGAGGAGCTGCTCGCGGGGTGCGCCGAGCCGGTTCAGCAGGTGCAGCAGGGCGTCCCGGGTGGGCAGGGGCGCCTCCCCGCCGCTGTCGCCGCGCAGGTCCACCACGCAGGCGCCGCGGAACTGGTCCCGCAGATCGTGCGCGGCCCGCACCGCGAGGGCGGTGCGGCCGCTGCCGGGGGTTCCGTGCAGTACGACGACCGTCGGCCGGGTCTCCGTACTGGCTCGCGCCGCCTGCACCCACTGCCGGATCCGCGCCAGCTCCGCGCGTCGCCCGGCGAACGGCCCGGCGGCTTCGGGCAGTTGGGCGAACGACTGGCCGAGCACGGTCCGCCCGCGCGCCGCCGCGCTCTTGTCCGCGCCCCTGAGCTGCGGTCCCGCCGTCTTCTTCGGGCTGGTCGTCGCGCTCAGCACCCGCTGCTGGTCCAGGAACGGCCGGATGCCTCGCACCTCCAGCGCTGTGAGCCACTGCAGCCGCAACTGCTCGGCGCCGCCCGGCTGTCCCGCCTCGCCGGCCCGGTGATGCGCGGCCGGCAGATGCGACCCCGCCACCTTCACGACCGTCGCGGCCGCCCCGACGACCCCGACGGTCACCCCGGCCCCGAGGGCCGTCCCGGGACCCGTGCCGAGCGCCAGGTCGGCGACCGCCGTCGTCAGCGCGGCAACGCCCGCCACCAGCAGGGGAGTTCGCCCGCCCTCTCGCGCATAGCGCTGCCCGAAGCTGATCTGCCGGGCCTCCGTCTCCTCCAGGGCACGGGCGTACTCCTCGTACTCCTGCGCGGCCGTCTGCGCCATGGCGTCCAGCGCGCCGCGCGCCCGCGTCATCAGCGCCTGCCGGTCGGTGCGCCCTCCGGACCGCCGCACCTCTTCCTCCACGGCTCGCGCCAACAACCGCTCGGCTTCCGCCCGATGCCCGTCCCGCATGTCCCGTCCCCCTCCGGCGGTCCCAGCTGTGCTTGGTCAAGTGTGCTGCGGGCGGCTCCCCGGCGCGAGAGGGCGCGAGAGGGCGCGAGAGGGCGACAGGAGCCGGCAGGCGTTGCGAGGCCCGCCGCAGGGGTCCCTCGGTGGCGGGTGCGTGCCCGCCGGCCCGGGCGGCAGACGTGACCGCTTCTGTCGGCTGACGGGGCTGGGCGGGCATCGACGTCACCGTCCGGGACATGCCTGCCGTCCGACCGGCGGCGTACTGCGGCAGGATGGACCCCATGCCGAACCGACTGGCTCATGAGACGTCCCCGTACCTGCTCCAGCACGCCGACAATCCGGTCGACTGGTGGCCCTGGTCGGCGGAGGCCTTCGAGGAGGCGCGCAGGCGGGGCGTGCCGGTGCTGCTGAGCGTGGGATACAGCAGCTGCCACTGGTGCCATGTCATGGCTCACGAGTCCTTCGAGGACCGGGAGACCGCCGACGAGCTCAACGCGCACTTCGTCACCATCAAGGTGGACCGCGAAGAGCGGCCCGATGTCGATGCTGTTTACATGGAAGCCGTGCAGGCGGCCACCGGGCAGGGCGGGTGGCCCATGACCGTGTTTCTCACGCCGGACGCCGAGCCGTTCTATTTCGGTACGTACTTCCCGCCCGCGCCCCGGCACGGCATGCCCTCCTTCCGGCAGGTGCTGGAGGGGGTGCGGCAGGCCTGGACGGACCGGCGAGACGAGGTGGCCGAGGTCGCCGGGAAGATCGTCCGGGATCTGGCGGGGCGGGAGATCTCCTACGGGGACAGCCAGGCCCCCGGCGAGCAGGAGCTGTCGCAGGCGCTGCTCGGGCTGACCCGGGAGTACGACGCGCAGCGGGGCGGGTTCGGCGGGGCGCCGAAGTTCCCGCCGTCGATGGTCGTCGAGTTCCTGCTGCGGCATCATGCGCGGACGGGGGCCGAGGGAGCCCTGCAGATGGCCCAGGACACGTGTGAACGGATGGCCCGGGGCGGGATCTACGACCAGCTCGGCGGCGGGTTCGCCCGGTACTCCGTCGACCGTGACTGGGTCGTGCCGCATTTTGAGAAGATGCTGTACGACAATGCGCTGCTCTGCCGCGTCTACGCCCATCTCTGGCGGGCCACGGGCTCGGAGCTCGCCCGCCGGGTCGCGCTGGAGACCGCCGACTTCATGGTGCGGGAACTGCGCACGGCCGAGGGCGGGTTCGCCTCCGCGCTGGACGCCGACAGCGACGACGGGAGCGGGAAGCACGTCGAGGGCGCCTACTACGTGTGGACGCCCGAGCAGCTCAGGGACGTCCTGGGCGACGACGACGCCGAGCTCGCCGCCCGCTATTTCGGCGTCACCGAGGAGGGCACGTTCGAGCACGGCTCCTCGGTCCTCCAGCTCCCGCAGCAGGACGCCTTCTTCGACGCCGAGAAGGTCGCCGGCATCAAGGAGCGGCTGCTGAGCCGGCGCGGTGAGCGTCCGGCTCCCGGCCGGGACGACAAGGTGGTCGCCGCGTGGAACGGGCTGGCCGTCGCCGCGCTCGCGGAGACCGGCGCCTACTTCGACCGTCCCGATCTCGTCGAGGCCGCGGTCGGCGCCGCCGATCTCCTGGTCCGGCTGCACCTCGACGAGCAGGCCCGGCTCTTCCGCACCAGCAAGGACGGGCAGGCGGGGGCCAACGCGGGCGTCCTGGAGGACTACGCCGACGTCGCCGAAGGGTTCCTCGCCCTGGCCTCCGTCACCGGGGAGGGCGTCTGGCTGGAGTTCGCCGGGTTCCTGCTCGACCACGTGCTGATCCGGTTCGTGGACCCCGACTCCGGGTCGTTGTACGACACGGCGGCCGACGCCGAGCAGCTCATCCGGCGGCCGCAGGATCCGACCGACAACGCCGTCCCCTCCGGTTGGACCGCCGCGGCCGGCGCGCTGCTGAGCTACGCGGCCCACACCGGCTCGGAGCTCCACCGCACCGCCGCCGAACGGGCGTTGGGGGTGGTGAAGGCGCTCGGACCGCGCGTCCCCCGGTTCATCGGCTGGGGGCTGGCCGCCGCGGAGGCGCTGCTCGACGGGCCGCGCGAGGTCGCCGTCGTCGGCACCGGCGCCGACGACCCGGCCTCCAGGACCCTGCACCGCACGGCCCTGCTGGGCACGGCCCCGGGTGCCGTCGTCGCGTTCGGCACCCCGGGGAGCGACGAGTTCCCGCTGCTCGCCGACCGCCCGCTGCGCAAGGGCGAACCGACCGCGTACGTCTGCCGCAACTTCACCTGCGACGCCCCGACCACCGACCCCGACCGCCTACGCACCACCCTGAACGGCTGACACCCCGACCCGGCCCCCGGCTCAGCTGAGGGACAGTCCTTAGCCCGCGAATTCCGCCAGGGCGCGTTCCACGATGGCGACCAGCTGCTCGTGGTGCGCGCCCTTCCAGTAGGCGCGGCCGCAGGAGCTGCACTGTGCGAAGACGTCGTACGACTTCTGGGTGCCGTGTCGGAGCTGGTCGGCGACCTCGTCCTTGGTGGCCTGGCGCAGCAGGCCGTTGCAGGCGGTGCACCTCGTCCAGGGGAGCAGTTCGGGCGCGAACCGGTCGAGGACGTCGCGGAGCTGCTCCTCGGGGTCGGTGCTGTAGACGTAGCCGCCCGCCCACAGTTCGCGGCGGCGCAGCAGGCCCCGGTCGCGGCTGAGCATGACGCGCTGTTCGGCCGCGGAGCGGGCGGCGAGCGCCGGGTCGCCGATGTCGGTCGACTCGTACGCCGTGTCCACGCCGAGCAGGCGCAGCCGGCGGGCGAGGGTGCCGAGGTGGACGTCGAGGAGGAAGCGCAGCGGGGCGCCCGGCACCCGCTGGGGGCGGGCGACCGGGCGGACGGTGACCGACTCGCCGTCGGCCGGGATGTGCGAGACCGGGACCTCGCGGCCGTCGACGAGCAGGGCGCCGACCTCGGTCAGCGGCACGCCGAGGGACTCGACGACATGGCCGAGGGTGGAGACGCCGTCGACGGCGAGGGCGGTGGCGGCCCCGCGCCGGGCCTGTGGCACGAAGAGGGCCAGCTCGGGGGCGACTTCGACGCGGATCTCGGGACCGTTCACCCGGTCAGGATGTCATGGACGAGGGCGGTGGCCTCAGGGGTTTTTCGCGGTGAGGCCGTGCTCCATGACGTCCAGGGCCTGGTCCACGAGGCCCCGGAGGTCGCCCTCGCAGCCGCCCTCGGCCCAGTGCATGTTGACCTCCATCAGGCCGCCGATCAGGGACATCGCGTAGACGCGCACCTCCAGGCTCTCCGGGTCGAGACCGAAGCGCTCGGCGATGGCGCCGCGCAGCGTCCGCGCGGTGTCCGACATGCTCTCGTAGATTCGGGAGCGGACGGCGGGGACCTGGATCGTGAGGTGGGCCCGCATGCGAACCGCCTCGGGGTCCTCCGCCATCAGCGCGTCGATGGCCGTGTGCATCACGTGCCGCAGCGAGTCCATCCACGTCTCGCCGACGGGCCGGGAGCGCAACTCCTCGACCATCAGCGGGTCGTACTCGTCCGAGAGGACGATGTCCTCCTTGGTCGGGAAGTACCGGAAGACGGTCGACGGCGACACCTCGGCCCGCTCGGCGATCTGCTCGATCGTCGTGGCGTCGTACCCCTGCTCCTTGATCAGCGCGTAGGTCGCGGTGCGGATCGCCTCGCGGGTCTTGATCTTCTTGCGCTCACGGAGACCGAGGTGAGGGCGGTCGGCGGGGGAACTCGTGCGTGCGGCCGTCATGGGGGCCATTGTCAGGCATCGGCCTTGGTGGCGGCCACGGCGGGATCGGCGTTCTCGGCGCCGGCGTTCTCGGGACCGTCCCCGGCTCCGGTGTCCTGCGCACCGGTGTCCTGGGCGTCGCGGGTTCCCGGCAGGAACGCGGCCGCCAGCAGGGCGGAGACGAGGGCGGCGATCCCGCAGACCAGCAGGACCAGGTCCATGCCGTGCACATAGGCGTCGTTCGCGGAGGCGGCGAGGTCGGCCAGGTTGGCCTTCTCGGCGATCACGTGGGCGGCGACCACCGAGTCCCCGGCGGTGTCGGCGGCCCGGGCGGGCAGGCCGGTGACGTCGAGCCGGTCCCGGAAGGCGCCGGACAGCAGGCTGCCGAGCAGGGCGATGCCGATCGCGCCGCCGACCTGGCGCAGCGTCATCAGGAGCCCGGAGCCGCTGCCGGCGCGGTCGCGGGGCAGGGCGCCCAGGGCGCCGTTCATGGCCGGGATGAGGGCGAAGCCGAAGCCGAGGCCGGTGAGGGAGAGCCACAGCGCGGTGAAGCCGTAGCCGGAGTCGGCCGTCGTCCGGCTGCCGAGGAGCGCGGCGAAGGCCAGCACCACCAGGCCCGCGCTCACCGAGGCCCGCGCACCGAACCGGGTGACGACGGGCCCGGCGGTGCGTGAGGCGACCAGCAGGCCGCCCATCATCGGCAGCAGTCGCACGCCGGTGCCGAGGGAGTCGTGGCCGAGGACGGCCTGGAGGTACGGGGGCAGTACGAACAGCAGGCCGGACAGGACGAACATCACCAGGGTCGCGGCGATGGTGTTGAAGAGGAAGCCGCGGTGGGCGAGCAGCGTCATGTCGAGCATGGGGCGCTCGACCCGCCGCTCGCGCAGCACCAGCGCGGCGATCAGGACCACGGCCGCGCCGAGCGTCCCGAGGACGAGAGGGTCGCCCCAGCCCCGCGTGGGCGCCTCGATGATCGCGTAGATCAGGGCGCCGAGCCCGGTCGCGGTGAGCGCGGTGGAGACGATGTCGACCTTGGGGGAGGCGGGGTCGCGGGTCTCGGGGAGCAGGAAGACGCAGGCGGCGATGCCGATCGCGGCCATGGGGACGTTCACGAGGAAGACCGAGCCCCACCAGAAGTGGTTGAGCAGCCAGCCGCCGATGATCGGGCCGAGCGGCAGGCCGAGCGCGGAGGCGGAGGAGATGACGCCGACGGCCTTGGTGCGCTCCTCGGGGGCGAACAGCGACGGCAGCACCGACAGCGCGAGCGGTGTGACCAGCGCGGCTCCGACGCCCATGACGGCGCGGGCCGCGATCACCGCGTGGACGTCGCCGGCGAGCGTGCCGGCGAGGGAGCCGACGAGGAAGATCCCGAGGCCGGCGATCAGCATCCGGCGCCGGCCGAACCGGTCGCCGAGGAGGCCCGCCGGGAGCATCAGCGCCGCGAAGACGACGACGTACGCGTCCGCCATCCACTGCTGCTCGCCGGTGCCGGCGCCCAGGTCGCGCGCCATCGTGGGCAGGGCCACGTTGAGGATCGTCGTGTCGAAGCCGAGCGTGAGCATGCTCGCGACCAGGGCCCCCAGGGCCCACCAGCGGCGGGGGTCTCGCCCCGCCTCGGAGGTGTCCGTCCCCTCCGCGCCGTTCGTGACAGTAACCATGAAATGAGAGTAACTCTCAAAAGCGAGGTAATGTCAATCGCTATGAACTCCCGGCATACGAAAATGGCCACGGCTCGGAAGCCGTGGCCACAAGGAGGCGGAAAAGCGCCGGTCACCCCGGCTGGTTCTCGCCCGTGCTGGTTCTCACCCGTGCTGGTACGCCACCAGGGAGATGCCGACGTAGTGCACGACGAACGCGGCGAGGGTGAGGGAGTGGAAGACCTCGTGGAAGCCGAACCAACGCGGTGAGGGGTTGGGTCGCTTGATGCCGTAGATCACGCCGCCCGCGCTGTAGAGGAGGCCGCCGACGATCACGAGGACCAGGACCGCGATGCCGCCCGTGCGCATGAAGTCCGGCAGGAAGAAGACGGCCGCCCAGCCCATCGCGATGTAGCAGGGGGTGTAGAGCCAGCGCGGGGCGCCGACCCAGAAGACCCGGAACAGGATGCCGGCCAGCGCCGCGCCCCAGATGCCCCACAGCAGCCACTGTCCCTTGGCGCCGGGGAGCAGCAGCATGGTCAGCGGTGTGTAGGTGCCCGCGATGATCAGGAAGATGTTCGCGTGGTCCAGTCTGCGCAGGATGCCGTCCATGCGCGCGTTCCAGTTGCCGCGGTGGTAGAGCGCGCTCACGCCGAACAGCAGGCATGCGGTGAGCGCGTAGATGCCGCAGGCGATGCGGCCGCGGGTGGAGTCGGCGAGGGCGGTGAGCACGAGGCCGGCGATGAGGGCGGCCGGGAACATGCCGAGATGCAGCCAGCCACGGAGCTTGGGCTTGATCTCTTCCGACAGGGCGTGTGCGACGGAACCGCGGCCGGCGGCCGGCGTGTCCGTGGTCGCGTCGGGGACGGGCGCAGTCATACGCCGAATCGTACCTACGGAACCGTAGGTTACAGCTCGGTCCGACGGAATGAAGGGTGAAGAGTGGCCATCGTCTCACGGGAGTTGGGCAAAGGGACCACCGCCTGAACGTCACATGGACGCAAAAAGACGTCCGTACACGTGGCCATCCTCACTCCGCTCACCTGTGATGCGCTCTGGACAGATGGGCGGTACAGTCGGATGATCAAATGAGTGCGGTCGACACCGGATGAGCGCCAGGGTCACCACCGTGAAGCATCCGGGTCGCAGCCCCCACGGGGCCTCCAACCCAAAACCCCTCATTTAGGAGCAATCGTGGCGCGCGACATCGCGGCTCCCCCCGTCATCCCCACCGACCACCAGGAACTCCTCTCCTGGGTGAACGAGATCGCCGAACTCACGCAGCCGGACAACGTGGTCTGGTGTGACGGATCCGAGGCCGAGTACGAGCGCCTGTGCGGGGAGCTCGTCGAGAAGGGCACCTTCCGCAAACTCGACCCGATCAAGCGCCCCAACTCCTACTACGCGGCCTCCGACCCCACCGACGTCGCCCGGGTCGAGGACCGCACCTTCATCTGCTCCGAGCAGGAGGCGGACGCCGGCCCCACCAACCACTGGAAGGCCCCCGCCGAGATGCGGGACGTCTTCACCGGTGAGAAGGGCCTGTTCCGCGGCTCGATGCGGGGCCGGACGATGTACGTCGTCCCGTTCTGCATGGGCCCGCTGGGCTCCGACCTCTCCGCGATCGGCGTCGAGATCACCGACTCCGCCTACGTCGCCGTGTCCATGCGCACCATGACCCGGATGGGACAGCCGGTGCTGGACGAGCTCGGCTCCGACGGGTTCTTCGTGAAGGCCGTCCACACCCTCGGCGCCCCCCTCGCGGAGGGCGAGGCGGACGTCCCGTGGCCGTGCAACTCCACCAAGTACATCTCGCACTTCCCCGAGAGCCGCGAGATCTGGTCCTACGGCTCCGGCTACGGCGGCAACGCCCTGCTCGGCAAGAAGTGCTACGCCCTGCGCATCGCGTCGGTGATGGCCCGTGACGAGGGCTGGCTCGCCGAGCACATGCTCATCCTCAAGCTCACCCCGCCGCAGGGAGAGTCCAAGTACGTCGCCGCCGCCTTCCCGTCCGCCTGCGGCAAGACCAACCTCGCCATGCTGGAGCCCACCGTCTCCGGCTGGACCGTCGAGACGATCGGCGACGACATCGCCTGGATGCGCTTCGGCGCGGACGGCCGGCTGTACGCCATCAACCCCGAGGCCGGCTTCTTCGGCGTCGCGCCCGGCACCGGTGAGCACACCAACGCCAACGCGATGAAGACGCTGTGGGGCAACTCGGTCTTCACCAACGTCGCCCTCACCGACGACAACGACATCTGGTGGGAGGGCATGACGGAGGAGACCCCGGCCCACCTCACCGACTGGAAGGGCAACGACTGGACGCCGTCCTCGGCCCGCGAAGCAAATGGATACCGTCCGGCCGCCCACCCCAACGCCCGCTTCACCGTCCCCGCCGCGCAGTGCCCGATCATCGCGCCCGAGTGGGAGAACCCCAAGGGCGTGCCGATCTCGGCGATACTCTTCGGCGGCCGGCGCGCGTCCGCCGTCCCGCTGGTGACGGAGTCCTTCGACTGGAACCACGGCGTCTTCCTCGGCGCGAACGTCGCCTCCGAGAAGACCGCCGCCGCCGAGGGCAAGGTCGGCGAGCTGCGCCGCGACCCGTTCGCCATGCTGCCGTTCTGCGGCTACAACATGGGCGACTACATGGGCCACTGGGTCGACGTCGCCAAGGGCAAGGACCAGGCGAAGCTCCCGAAGATCTACTACGTCAACTGGTTCCGCAAGAACGACGCGGGCGAGTTCGTCTGGCCCGGCTTCGGTGAGAACAGCCGCGTCCTGAAGTGGATCGTGGAGCGCCTCGACGGCAAGGCCGAGGGCGTCGAGACCCCGATCGGCGTGCTGCCGACCAAGGACGCCCTCGACACGAACGGCCTCGAACTGGCCGACTCCGACCTGGAGTTCCTCCTCACCGTCGACAAGGAGGTCTGGCGCGAGGAGGCAGCCCTGGTCCCCGACCACCTGAACACCTTCGGCGAGCACACGCCCAAGGAACTGTGGGACGAGTACCACGCGCTGGTACAGCGCCTGGGCTGAGCACCAAGGACCGGCGAGGCTCCGCACAACGGCGTGCGGGGTCCGGGGCCTGTCGTCGCGCGTTCCCGTCCGCCCCGACGGGAGGAGCGCGACGACAGGCCTTCGCCTTTCTCCGCTGCTCCCCGTCTGCTACGGGTTGCGCTCCTCCAGGTAGCGGGTGTGCGACTCCTGCCGTCGGGCCTCCGTCTCGCGCAGGCTCGCCGCCAGCCGCTCCGCCTCCTCGTGCAGCAGGCCGAGCTGGCGCTCCAGGTGCCGTTCCGGCGACTCCTGCCCGGGCGCGAGCCGCGTCCACCACCGCGTCCGTACGTAGGTGTCGACGGCCTCCGGGATGTCTTGCCGGACCGCCCGGGACAGTGTGTGCACGCCCTCCGGGTCCTGGGCGAGCACCTCGCCGACCCAGCCGGGGTCGAGCAGCGCGGTCAGCAGCCCGGTCAGCTCGATGAGCCGTCCGGCGGCGGCCGGGGGCAGCTCCACGCCGTCCAGGTACTCCCGCAGCCGCCCGAAGTCGCCGCGGATCTCCTCCAGTTGGGCGGACGGGCTGGGGAAGTCGGGCAGCGGCGGCCGCTCCGGCGGGGCGATCAGCGCGCCCGCGCCGTACAGGCCGACCACGACCACCGGCCAGTACGGTCCCGCGACGCCGGTGAACGTCAGCGCCAGGCCGACCAGCCCGCAGGCGCTGCCCGCGATGTTCTTGCGGGACTCCAGGAAGCCCACGACCCTACTGGTAGCCACGGATCTCCTCGAAGGCGCCGTCCAGCGAGCCCTTCTGGGCGTCGAAGAGCCTGCCGCCGGTCAGCTCGGCGATGTGCTCCAGCTCCGAGCGGTCGGAGTCGCCGAACAGGATGGGGAAGACGGGGATGTCCCGCCGGTCGGCGCCGAGCCGCCGGTAGAAGGCGTCGAAGTCGTCGGCGTCGTCGCCCTTGGTGTTCTCGCCGTCCGTCATCAGCACGATGGAGGTGAAGGTGTCCCGGCCCGCGCCCAGGTGGTCGTAGGCCTTCTCCAGCGAGGTGTAGATCGCGGTCTCGCCGTCGGCCCGCAGCTGCCCGGTGTCCTTGCGGATCGCGGCGAGCCCGGAGTCCGGGTCGGCGGGGCTGACGACATGCGTGGCGACGCTCTTCACATCCGACCCGAACGGCATCAGCGTCACCTCCTCGCGGTCCCGGAAGTCGCCGGTGAGGTCGCTGAGGGCGTCCTTCAGGCGGCGCAGCCGGTCGCCCTCCATCGAGCCGGAGGTGTCGAGGACGTACACGGTCCGCGAGGGGCGGCGCAGCTTGTTCTCGTAGGCGTCGAGGAGCCCGTCGGCGACGGAACGGCTGCCCGGGAAGGGCAGTTCGCGCCGGCGCGCGGTGTCGAGGCCGGGCGCGGGCGGTACGGAGGCGACGACCGGCCGACGGTGGGTCCTGGCGGTGATCAGCCGCTGCACGGCCTCCGTGCGCAGCGCGTCGGTCACCCGCTTGACGTTGCCCCGGGCCGTCGCGTCGGTCGCGGCGAGGGAGGAGAGCGGGTAGTCGGCGGTGACGACGCCGTCGGTGGGACGGACGACCGTCAGCCCCGGGATGCCCTTGAGGACCGACTCGTAGTTGAGCAGCGCGTCGACGTCCCCGCGCCGGGTGTAGGCGGCTGCCAGCCAGCCCGACGAACCCGAGGTCAGCTGCTGTCCCTTGAAGAACTCCCGCAGCCGCGGGGTCGCCTTCGTGACGTCCGCGTCGGTGAGCGCCGACTGTGCTCCCGAGAGCGCCGAGGCGACCGAGATCAGCGTGGAGAACCCGGAGTTGGAGCGGGCGGGGTCGGTCATGCCGTAGGTGAGCTTGCCGTCCTGGACGGCCTGCTCGATCTGCGTCCAGGTGACGTGATCGGCTTTCCAGCCGAGGGAGTCGAAGGTGCTGTTCTTCACGCCGAGGGCCACCGGGCTGGACATGATCGGCGTCTCCGAGACGACCTTCTTCGCCGCGTCGGGCCGCAGCCGCAGATAGTCGTCGGACGACAGCCACACGGCGTCGTACTTCCCGTCGGCGCCGCCCTTCGCCAGCAGGTTCACGGCGTCCAGGGTGCCCATGTAGGTCGGCCGGATCGTGAGGCCGGTGTCCTTGCGGACCTCGTCCAGCACCGGGGTCATGTCGCTCAGCTCGCTGGAGGCGAGGACCCGCAGGGTGCCGGGCCGCGGGGCGCCGGGGTCCTTGGCGTCGTCCTCGGCGGAGCACGCGGTCAGCAGGAGGGCGAGAGCCGTCAGCGCGAGGAGCGGCCCTCTCGCGGGAGGTCTCATGCGAGCCCGCCTTCCAGCGCGCCGCGCGAGCGGCTGCGGTCCAGGTAGGTGCTCGCCTGCTGGAGCTCGGCTGTCAGGTTCTCCACCGTCACCGCCATCGCCTCGGTCGCCTGCACCTTGTAGGTGTCGATGGCGTCGAGGGTGCGGTAGATCTGCTGGAAGGCGGAGCGCAGGGTCTCGGCGCCGACGGCCGGGTCGGCGGCGATCCGCTGGATCTCCCCGCTCTGCGTCGCCAGCATCTCCGCGTTGCCCCGGATGAGGTCCTCGGTGGTCCCGCGCAGCGCGTTGACCTGCTCGATGACCTTCTTCTGGTTGTCGAGCGCGGAGGCCAGCATCACGGAGATGCGCAGCGCCGACACCGTGGTCGTGGCGGCCCGGTCGACGCCCTTGATCAGCTCGTCGTTGTTGCGGCGTACGACGTCCATGGCGAGGTAGCCCTGCGCGCACACCGCGAGCTGGGTGAGCAGGTCCTGGTGCTTCTGCCGGACCGGGAACAGGACGTCGGCGCGCAGACTGTCGGCCCGCTCCGGGTCGGCGGCCTCGGCGCCGGCGATCTGCTGCTCGACGGCCCGGTCCAGGGCGTCGGTCAGCACGACGTACTCCTGGAGCTTGCCCATGGACTCCCACAGGCGGACCCGCTCGGTCTGCAACGCGGCGTTGTCGCGCCGCAGTTCGTCCTGGCCGCCGCGCAGCGAGCCCACGATCTTGTTCAACGTGCCCTGTGCGGAGGCGTACTTGGCGACGTGGTCGCGCAGTTTGTTGCCGCCGGGCAGCCGGGACAGGAACTTGCGCCCCTTGGCGGCCGGCAGATCGCGCGGGTCCAGGTCCTCGACCACGCGCCGCAGTTCGACGAGCGAGCCCGCGACCTGCGACTGGGCGTCCCCGCCCTTGTCCGGCAGGCTCCGGATGGTCCGCTCCAGCATGCGGTTGGACTGCGCGGCGGCCGTGCGCATCTCGCCCGCGCCGAGCGCGGTGATCTCGCCGACCTTGCCCGCGAACTCGGGCGAGCGGGCGTCGAGCGCGGAGAGCCCCTCGACGTAGGCGGCGGCCTTGGCCGCCATGTCGGTGCGCACCCCGTCGTCGACGGGGACGAGCCCGCCGGCCTTCTCCCGCGGCACGGCGGAGACCGCCTCGGGCGGGGTGAGGGTGAAGGTGTCGTCGGTCATCTGTCGTTCCCCCTATCCGCGCGCCCGTCGCGCCAGCTCGTGCAGCACCTTGGAGGTGGGCACGGGCGCCTGGCGGACGCCGGTCAGTTGCTTCTTGAGGTAGGTGGTGGCCGAGGCGAACTCGGCGGCGACGCCCTGCGGGCGGAACCCGTGCCGGATCTCCAGCTTGCGCATCTGCGGGTCGCTGGAGAGGAGTTCGGCGAGGGCGGCGCCGTTCTCGGAGAGCGGGACGGCGGTGTGGTCGCTGTTGACGGTGGTGTCCGGGTAGAGGACCACCAGGTCGTCGGGCTGCTGCCCGCCCGCCAGGAGCGAGGCGACCTGCGACTCGTAGACCAGGACGAGCGGGTTGCCGGCGCCGCTGACGAAGTCCCGGAAGGCCGCGTCCGTGCTGGACTGCTGGGCGCCCTGGACGCTCACCAGCTTCTTCAGCAGGGGCGCCGTGCGCCCGACCTCGGCGTCGCTCGCGACCACCTTGCCGCCGTTGGCCACGTAGGACGCGGCGGCGAGGTAGAGGGCGCCGGAGTTGGAGGTCTCCGGGTCGGTGCTGGAGAGGTAGAGGGTGCCCGTCAACTCCCCGTACTTCTGAGCGCCCTTGAGCTGCTGCCAGGTCCGGTCGGCGCGGGCCGCGTCGAGATAGGCGGCCATCTTCAGCGTGCCTCGGTGGGCGGCGTCGAGCGTGGCCAGACCGTTGCCGGCGAGCACGTCGGCGGCGCTCTTGTGCGCCACGACGACGAGGGGCGAGTAGAAGGGGCGGGGGAGGGTCCCCGTCACCTTGTACTTCGCGGCGAGCTCGACGGCCGGCGCCTGGCTGCTGGGGAAGGCGAGGTCGAAGCCCTTGAGGTCCAGGCCCTCCATGGCCCAGGACCCGGAGGTCTCGGCCTTGACGGTGTAGCCCTTGGCGGCGAGGGCCTTCACCACGTCGGGATCCGCGAAGAACTCCGCCTTCTCCGACCCGATCACCATCCGCACGGTCTTCGTTGCCGTGCCCTTGTCCTCATCACTGCGCCCCGCGACGACGGCGACCACCACACCCGCCATCAGCAGCACAGCGAGGACGATTCCTGCGATTCGTCTCACAGGGGGAGCGTGCTCCCGGAACCCCACATTCCTGGGCGGTCCGGGTGAACGGGAGGTGAAGGGGGAGACCCGGAACTCAACGGGAAGCGCGGATTCCGCACGTTGTTCCGCACGCTGTTCGGGACGCTGTTCGCGGCGGGCGTGGCGCCCGGTCCGCGCGTCGCTGCGGGTGCACGCGGACCGGGGCCGTTCACGGTCCCCCGAGGGGGAGTCAGCCGGCGGTGCTCAGTTCCTTGTTCTCCACGTGCTCCACCAGCGCGGCGGCGTGCGCGTCCATGCGCTGGGCCGCCAGGATCGCCGCCGCGGTGTCCGCGCGGGACGCGGCGACGAGGAGGGCCCGGCCCGCCAGGGCGTGCGCCCGCTCGTGCAGGGCCGCGAGGCACGGCTTCGTCGGGGCGACGGCGCGAGGGGTCGAGCGGACCTGCGTCCGCCCTCCCCGCAGCCGGGCCACCTGCTGCGCGAGCCGTGTGCCCGCGGTGTCCAGGTCGGCGGACGGGGCCGTCGCGCACAGCTCGTCGGTGACGGTGAGCAGCGCCGCGAGATGACCTGCGAGCTGGATGTCCAGCTCTTCCTCGCGGGAACGGTGGGGGAAGTCCGAGGACGTGCCGGCCATCGTGCTGTGGACCGACTTGGTGCGGATCGGTTCGTACATGAGGACGGCCTCCTGTGATGTCAGGAAACCATCCTACATTAGATTTCGTCTAAGGTTGAGTCGTCGAGGCGCCCTGGAGCCGTGCCCCGGAGTCGCGCGCGGGAGCCGCGGCTACGACTGGCCGTAGCCGTCCAGGAAGCGGCCGATCCGGCCCACCGCGTCCCGCAGGTCCGTCGCCGTCGGCAGGGTGACGACCCGGAAGTGGTCCGGCTCCGGCCAGTTGAACCCGGTGCCCTGGACGACCATGATCTTCTCCTGGCGGAGCAGGTCCAGGACCATCCGCCGGTCGTCCTTGATCTTGAAGACGGTGGGGTCGAGGCGCGGGAAGAGATACAGCGCCCCCTTCGGCCGCACGCAGCTCACGCCCGGGATCTGCGTGAGCAGCTCGTACGCCGTGTCCATCTGCTCCTTGAGCCGCCCGCCCGGCAGCACCAGGTCGTTGATGGTCTGCCGTCCGCTGAGCGCGGCGACCACGCCGTGCTGTCCCGGCATGTTCGCGCACAGGCGCATGTTCGCCAGGATCGTCAGGCCCTCGATGTAGGAGTCGGCGTGCGCGCGCGGCCCGGAGATCGACATCCAGCCGACCCGGTAGCCGGCCACCCGGTACGCCTTCGACATGCCGTTGAAGGTGAGGGTGAGCAGGTCCGGGGCGACCTTGGCGGTCGGGGTGTGCGTGGCGCCGTCGTAGAGGATCTTGTCGTAGATCTCGTCCGAGCAGACCAGGAGGTTGTGCCGGCGCGCGATGTCGGTCAGCCCGCGGACCATCGCCTCGTCGTACACGGCGCCCGTCGGGTTGTTCGGGTTGATGATGACGATCGCCTTGGTGCGGTCGGTGACCTTCCGCTCCACGTCCGCGAGGTCGGGCATCCAGTCGGCCTGCTCGTCGCACCGGTAGTGCACGGCGGTGCCGCCGGACAGCGAGACGGCGGCGGTCCACAGCGGGTAGTCGGGCGCGGGGACGAGGACCTCGTCCCCGTCGTCCAGCAGCCCCTGCATCGCCATGACGATCAGTTCGGAGACGCCGTTGCCGATGAAGACGTGCTCGACGTCCGTCTCTATGCCGAGTGTCTGGTTGTGCATCACGACGGCCCTGCGCGCGGCCAGCAGACCCTTGGCGTCGCCGTAGCCGTGCGCCGAGGAGACGTTGCGGAGGATGTCCTCCAGGATCTCCGGCGGGGCCTCGAAGCCGAAGGCGGCCGGGTTGCCGGTGTTCAGCTTGAGGATGCGGTGACCAGCCGCTTCCAGGCGCATCGCCTCCTCGAGAACCGGGCCCCGGATCTCGTAACAGACGTTGGCGAGCTTGGTCGACTGGATCACCTGCATGTCTGGGAGCTTACGGCTCGGTAACGCGTCCCGGGGGGTGTTTTCCGCCACGTGAGACGGGTGTTTTGCACGCTTATCGCCGGTGGGTGTCCCACGGGCCGCGCCTTTCCCTACAATCCGCGCCCATGTCCACGCCAGGCGAGAACGCAGAACCTCAGGTGCGGCCGAACGTGTACCACCCGTACGAGGCCGCCGATCCGACCTCGTACGAGGAGTACCGGGACCCGGCGGCCGCGCACGGCTGGGAGAACGCGTACGACCAGACGACCGAGCTGCCCCGGGTCGTCCCGGCCCAGGCGGAGCCGGGCGGCCGCGCGGACCGCCGCCGCGCCGCGCGCCGCACGGGCGGCCGGTGTTCACGGCGGGTGATCGTCGCCGCCGGCGCGGTGTCGCTGGCCGCGGCGATCGCCGGGTACGCGGGCTTGTCGTCCGGCGACGCGCCGGGCGGGAAGGCGGGTACGGGGCGGCCGGACGGGGGGTCGGTGGCGCCCACGGGGGCGGGGAGTCCGCAGAGCGGGTCCGGCACGCCTCGGGCGGAGTCGGGCGCCGCCCCGGCCGAGACGTCGTCATCGTCCTCCGCCGCTCCTTCGAGCGTCTCGCCGAGTGCGGTCACCGACCCCGGCAGGAGTACGTCGTCGCCTACCGCCGCCTCCGACACCCCCGCGCCGACCACCCCGACGGCCACGGCCGCAAACGGCGGCCGCGGGCACGGCCGGGGAGGCATCAAGCGGCGCTAGGCCGTGGCCCGGCACGGTCAGGGCAGGGTCCGGATCAGGGTGGTCACGGCGTAGAAGACGACGGCCCAGAACACCGTCACGGCGGCGACGATGCCGAGGCCGACGAGGTTGGGCGCAAGCCCGCGATCCAGTCGTCCGGCGGCGGGAAGGCGTGGAGGTCGCGGACGGCGCACGTCGCGCCGATGTCCAGGCCCGTCTCGCGCGGGACCAGGGGGTCCCAGTGCGGCGCCGTCAGCTCGACCAGGCGGCGCAGCTCCGGCTGTTCGGCGGAGAACAGCCGTGTTCCGCCATGTTCCGCCCGCAAGCCATGCGTCGCCTTCGCGCCACTCGGCGGCGGGCCGGTCCGGTGGTTGCCGGACGGCTTCGGTGCTGGGGTTGGGGTCCGCGAGGGCCGACCTCCCTCGCGACGACCGGCGCGCGACGGCCGCCGGCGACGGGGTGCGATGGGCGCGCAGAGTCCCTTCCGCGATGGGCCCGCACGAGTCGGCCTCGCCGTGCGAGGGCTCGGGCGCACGGCCGCGGCCCCCTGTCCGCGGCTGAAAACAGACCCTTGATCTCTCCTCTCCCGACACCAACAATGCGCATGACAAAACACGCATGACACAGCAGCGGGCGACCGGAAGATCTCCGGTCGCCTTGTCGTAAGAGGGGACCCCCACATGAGAAAGCCTCTCGTCGCCGCGTTCTTCGCCCTGGCCATCGCCGGGGCGGGCGCGGCGCCCGCGGTCGCCGCGCCCATGAGCGCCGCGCCCGCCGCCTCGGCTTCGGCGATCGCGGTCAAGGCGGACACCAAGGCGGCCGCGCCCACGCTCAAGGCCGTCAACCTCGCCGGGACCGTCGCGCTCAGCAACTGCTCCGGCTCGGTCATCCGCTTCCCGAAGTCCCTGGACACCGACCCGGCGCTGGTGCTCTCCAACGGCCACTGCCTGTCTACCGGTTTCCCGGAGCCCGGCGAGGTGCTCGTCAACCAGGCGTCCAGCCGGACCTTCGGGCTGCTCAACTCCTCCGGCACCCGGGTCGCGACCCTGCGCGCCAGCAAGCTCGCCTACGGGACGATGACCGACACCGACGTGTCGATCTACCAGCTCACCAGCACCTACGCGGCGATCAGGAGCTCCTACGGGATCTCCGCGCTGACCGTGCAGGACACGCACCCGACCGCCGGCACCGCCATCACCGTGGCCTCCGGCTACTGGAAGACGCTCTACAACTGCAGCATCGACGGGTTCGTGTACCGGATGAAGGAGGGCGACTGGACCTGGAAGGACTCGGTCCGTTACACCTCCGCCTGCCAGACCATCGGCGGCACCTCGGGCTCGCCGGTGATCGACCAGTCCACCGGCAAGGTCGTCGCCGTCAACAACACCGGCAACGAGGACGGCGAGCGCTGCACCGAGAACAACCCGTGTGAGGTCGACGCGAGCGGCAACGTCGTCGTCCGCAAGGGCATCAACTACGCCCAGGAGATCTACCAGATCCCGGCCTGCTTCACGACCGGCAACCAGCTCAACCTGAGCGCGAGCGGGTGCACCCTGCCCAGGCCGTAAGGCTGAGCGGAGGGGCGTTCCGTCACACGGGACTGCGACGGACCGCCCGCCCCGCCAGCACGTCCGTGCGCCGGCCGTCCTCGATGACGAAGCGGCCGTCGATCAGGACGTGCGGGATGCCCGTCGGGAGGGTGCGGGGGGCGTCGTAGGTCGAACCCGCCGCCACCGTGCCCGCGTCGAACAGGACCAGGTCGGCGCGGTGGCCCTCGCGGATCAGGCCGCGGTCGGGGAGGCGCAGCCGGGCCGCCGGGCGGCCGGTCAGGTGGGACACGCACTCCTCCAGGGACAGAATCCCCAACTCCCGTGCGTAGTGGCCGAGATAGTGCGGGAACGTGCCGTACGCGCGCGGGTGCGGCTTGGCGCCGACCAGGACGCCGTCCGAACCGCCGGTGTGGACGCGGTGGCGCATGATCGTGCGGACGTTCTCCTCGTGGCCCACGTGCTGGAGGATCGTGGGGGCCAGCCGGTCCTCCAGGAGCAGGCGGCGGGCCGTCGTCCAGGGCTCCTCGTCCCGCCGGGCCGCCGACTCCTGGACCGTGCGGCCGACGTGGTCCGCCAGGCGTTCGTCGCCCACGCCCGAGATCTCGACCGTGGCCCAGTCGACGGGCACGCCGTGGCAGCCGTCCGCGCCGGTCACCTCCAGGTCGTGGCGGATCCGGGCGGCCGTGTCGTCGTCCGCGAGGCGGCGCAGGATCTCCTGGGGGCCGCCCTCGCTCGCCCAACTGGGCAGCAGGGCGGCGAGCGTGGTGCAGCCCGGGGTGTAGGGGTAGGTGTCGAGGGTGATGTCGGCGCCGGCGTCCAGGGCCTTGTCCAGGAGGGTCAGGAGTTCCGGGGCGCGGCCCTCGTTCACGCCGAAGTTCATGGTGGCGTGGGCGAGATGGAGCGGGCAGCCCGCCTCGCGGGTCAGCTCCACCATCTCCGCGTACGCCTCAAGCGCGCCGGCGCCGTAACTGCGGTGGTGGGGGCAGTAGTAGCCGCCGTGGCGCGCCACCACCCGGCACAGTTCGGTCAGTTCGGAGTCCGGCGCGTACATGCCTGGCGTGTACGTCAGGCCGGACGACAGGCCGACCGCGCCCTGCTCCAGGCCCTCCGCGACCAGTCGCCGCATCCGGTCCAGCTCCCGGGGCGTCGCCGGGCGGTCCTCCCAGCCGACGGCGAGGGCGCGCACCGTGCCCTGCGGGATCAGGTAGGCCGCGTTGACGGCGATGCCCTCGCCGGCGAAGCCGTGGTCCAGGCGGTCCAGGTACTCGCCCACCGAACGCCAGTCGAAGTCGAGCTCGTCGCCGTACCCGTTCCAGCCGGTGATGGCCCGGCGGACCTCCTCCAGGGTGCGGTCGTCGACCGGGGCGTACGACAGCCCGTCCTGGCCGAGGACTTCGAGAGTGACGCCCTGCGCGGCCTTCGCACTGTGGTCGGGGTCGCGCAGCAGCGCGAGGTCGCTGTGGGCGTGCATGTCGATGAAGCCGGGCGAGAGGGTCAGGCCCTCCGCGTCCAACTCCCGTACGGCTCTCGGGCGTTGGCAGCCCGCCGCGGCCGCCTCCTTGACGATCGCGACGATCCGGCCGTCGTCGATCAGCACGTCCGCGCGGTAGGAGTCCGCGCCCGTCCCGTCGACGACGTCCGCGTCCCGGATGACGAGGTCTTCCATCGCTGCGGCTCCTAGAAGAAGGTGCGGATGTAGTCGACGACCGTGCCGTCCGCCTCCGCGACCGGGATCAGCGGCCACTTGTCGAAGGTCGTGCACGGATGGGACAGGCCGAGGCCCACCCAGTCGCCGACCTGCAGGTCCGCCTCCTGTGTGGTGCGCAGCCAGGCGTGCTGGTCGGAGAGCCCGGTCACCGAGAGGCCGGTGGCGGGGCGTTCCGTGCCGTCACGGCGGACGACCTGGGCGAAGGGCAGGTCGAGGTCGTAGGCCGCGTCCCGCTTGCCCGCGTTGACGAACGCCTGGTCGGGAGAGGGGCGGGAGACGACCTGCGTCCACAGGCGGAACGCCGGCTCCAGCGCGCCCTCCTCCGGCACCCGGTTGAACGGGGTCAGCTTGCGGTAGTGGCCGTCGTCGTGCGAGACGTACGCGCCCGAGCGCAGCAGCTTCAGCACGGGCGCGGACAGTTCGGGGATCTCGGCGAACACGTCCGCCACCGTGTCGAACCAGGCGCTGCCGCCCGCGCTGACCACGATCTCGTGCAGCCCCGCGAACCGGCCCGCCTTGTCGAACTCGACGGCCAGCGCGACCAGCCTGTCCAGCCACGCCCGCACCCGCTCCGGCGTCGCCTGCGGCACCTCGCCCTCGTAGCCCGCGACGCCGGCCAGCCGCAGGGACGGGACGGCGGCCACCGCGTCCGCGACCAGCGCGGCCTCCGCCTCCGTACGGACCCCGGTGCGGGCGCCCTCGCCGGCGGCCAGTTCGACGACGACGTCCAGGGGGCGGCCCGCGTCGGGCAGCGCCGCGCCCATCAGCTCGACCCCGCGCACGGAGTCGACGTAACAGATGAACTTGAAGTCGGGGTCGGCGTCCAGCTCGGCGGAGATCCAGCGCAGGGACACCGGGTCGACCAGCTCGTTCGCCAGGAAGATCCGCTCCACCCCGAACGCCCGCGCGACCCGCATCTGGTGCGGCACCGCGAGGGTGATGCCCACGGCGCCGTGCTCGATCTGGCGGGCGAACAGCTGCGGGGCCATGGACGTCTTGCCGTGCGGGGCGAAGACCAGCCCGTGGCGGGCGGTGTACGTCTCCATGAGCCGCAGGTTGTGCTCCAGGCGCTCGGCGGAGAGCGCCAGCACGGGAGTCGCGAAACCGCCGGTGAAGAGGTTGCGGCGCTGGGCGGCCAGCTCGCCGACGGTGAGGCCGTCGGCGTCCGGCGGGAGGCCCTTGAAGCGGTGGTCGACACGTTCCTCGGCGAGTCGGGCGAGCGCCTCGAATGCCTCGGTACCCATGGAACCTCCCTGATCAGGAGCGTTGCAACTTGTGCAACGTCCATTGCGTATGTCGTTTGCTGCTGTCTAACATCTCGGCCAACGCGGGGTCAACGGACCCTCCGACCCGCACCGGCACGGGAGCTATGAGGATCGTGACCACCACTGGACCCTGCAATGCCCCCGACGTCGTGGACGTCGTCGCGCTCGGCGAGTCCATGGTCGCCTTCCTGCCCTCCCGGCCCGGCCGCCTCGCCGACGTGCCGTCCTTCGACCGGGGCATCGGCGGCGCGGAGTCCAACGTGGCCTGCGCGCTGGCGGCGGCCGGACACACGGTGCGCTGGGTCAGCCGGGTGGGCGCGGACGGGTTCGGCGACCACCTCGTCGAGACCATCGGCTCCTACGGCGTCGACGTGACCTCCGTACGCCGGGACCCGGCCCGCCCGACCGGCGTCTACTTCCGCACCGCCGGCGACCGCGCCACCGACGCGCACGAGGTCGCCTACTACCGGGCCGGCTCCGCCGCCTCCGCGATGGCGGTCGGGAACACGGACCTGACGGCGGTCCGGGCGGGCCGCGTACTGCACCTGAGCGGCATCACCGCCGCCCTCTCCGGGGACTGCCTCGGCCTGCTGCGGGAACTGACCGCCTGCCGGCCGGGCCGCCCTCTGATCTCCTTCGACGTCAACCACCGGGCCGGGCTGTGGCGGGACGCCGACGGACCGCGCGTGCTGCTGGAGCTGGCACGCGCCGCGGACGTCGTGTTCGTGGGGGAGGACGAGGCGGAGGAGGCGTGGGGGGTCACGGGCGGGCCCACGGCGATCAGGGACCTGCTGCCGGAGCCGGGCACGCTGGTGGTGAAGCAGGGGGCGCGGGGAGCGACGGCGTTCGCGGGCGGATGCGACGGCGGCGCCCCGTCGGTGCCGGGCCGCGCGCACCGGCTCCGGCCCGCGCCGACCCCCGGCGCCGGACAGCCGACGGTCACCTTCGAAACCGCCCCGACGGTCCAGGTCAGCGCGGCGGTCGGGGCCGGGGACGGCTTCGCCGCCGGGTTCCTCTCCGCCACCCTGCGCGGACTGCCCGTACGCGAACGCCTGCGGCACGGACACCTCATGGCCGCAGCCGCCCTCACCGCCCCCGGCGACCTCGCCGCCCCTCCGACGCGCCCACACGCCGACCGGCTGGCCGCCCTCGACCCCGAGACGTGGGGGACACTTCGACTCGGCCCCGGCTGGACGCACACCGAAGACCGGGAAGGCCAGGCCGAAGAGGAGGCACGCACCCCATGAGTCAGACCGTCGACCGCGCCCTGAGCATCCTGCCGCTGCTCGCCGAGGGACCCGCCGACCTCGGACAGGTCGCCGACCGCCTCGGCGTGCACAAATCGACGGCCCTGCGGCTGCTGCGCACCCTCCACGAACACGGCCTCGTCTACCGCCAGTCCGACCAGCGCTACCGCCTCGGCGCCCGCCTCTTCGCCCTCGCCCAGGAGGCGATGGAGAACCTCGACATCCGCGAGATCGCCCACCCCCACCTCGTCCGTCTGAACGAATCCTGCGGGCACACCGTCCACCTCGCCGTCCACGAGGAGGGCGAGGTCCTCTACATCGACAAGGTGGAGAGCCGCTACCCGGTCCGCATGTACTCGCGGATCGGCAAGCCCGTCGCCATCACCGTCGCCGCCGTCGCCAAACTGCTCCTCGCCGACCTGCCCGAGCCCGAGCGGCGGGCGGTCGCGGAAAAGCTCGACTACCCCCTGTACACGGCCCGTTCCACCCCCAACGCCCCCGCATTCCTGCGGGAGTTGGAGAAGGTACGCGAACAGGGCTGGGCCACCGACCTCGGTGGCCACGAGGAGTCCATCAACTGTGTCGCCGCGCCGATCAGGGGCAACGACGGCCGGGTGGTCGCCGCGATGTCGGTCTCCGCGCCGAACGTCGTCGTCACCGCCGACGAACTCCTCACCCTCCTCCCGCTGGTGCGCCGCGCTGCGGACGCCATCAGCGGCGAGTACTCCGGCAGGACACCTATCAAGGAAGCCACCTCATGACCGAGAAGACCGCGACCGAGAAGATCGCGCTCACCCCGAAGACCCACACCACCCCGCCCGCGAAGTTCTCGCACGGTGTCCGCAAGGGCAACATCCTCCAGGTCGCGGGCCAGGTCGGCTTCCTCCCCGCCGAGGAGGGCAAGCCCCCGACGCCGGCCGGCCCCACCCTGCGCGAGCAGACCCTGCAGACCCTCGCCAACGTCAAGGCGATCCTGGAGGAAGGCGGCGCGAGCTGGGACGACGTGATGATGATCCGCGTCTACCTGACGGACACGGGCCACTTCGCCGAGTTCAACGAGCTCTACAACGCCTACTTCGAGGCACAGCCCCTCACCGCCCCGCCCGCCGCCCGCACCACGGTCTACGTCGGCCTTCCCGCGGGACTCCTGGTCGAGATCGACGCACTGGCCGTCCTCGGCTGATCCGCTGACGCTCCCGCAACTCCCGCACCCCGTACGCAGGGACGGCGCACCATCTCGCGCCGTCCCGCGATACCCCCATCAGCGAGCGCGGCACCCTCAGGACGTGGACCGTCCTGGAGACGGTGCTGTCGGTGGCGGGGTTCGTTGTGGCGGCCGTATTGAGCGTCTCTAATCAGCTAAGTGATCCTGTGTGATCCGCAGGTTGCGGGATCGGTTGGATCGGTTCCCATCTGGGTGGGGTGGCGTGGGCGTGCAGGTGGAAGCCTGCGCCCCGTGCTGTCCCTCGTGGCCGGTGTCGGCGGGATGGGGGTCCCCCGGGACGGAGTCCGGGGGTGGGTGTGCTGATTGTCGTCACGCCCTGGTGCCGGTGGGCTGCGCGGGGCAGCCGTCTCCGGCCCGTTGGTGCGTGTCCCTCCGGACGCTTGCCCGCCGGGCCCGAGGGGCCGGTGGGGGAGGGTGCCCTGCGTCGCCTGGGCGCGGGGCGTGGGGTTCTGCGCCGGGTGGGTCCGGTCTTGGACCGGTCCCGGCGAGTGGGTGGGGTGGCCGGTTCGACCACCGCGGTGGCTTCGAGCTTGTCGACAACGCTGCGGACGACCATCGCTCCGCTGGCGCGGTCGGTGGCGGTCTTGGTCTGGTGGGTGAGGCCGCGGGCGGCGATGCGCTGCCACGCCCCGGTGTCGCGGTCGCCCTGCCAGCGGCACTCAGGATTGGGGCAGACGGCCCACTTCCAGCCGGGTGTGGTGGGCCGGTCGGGGGCCTTGTGGTGGCGCAGCGGGACCATGCAGCGGGGGCAGTGCTTCGAGGTGTTCCGGGCCGGGACGGTGACCACGGCGATGCCCGCTTCGGCGGCCAGGTGCCGCATCCGCTCCATGATCTGTCCGCGTACCTGCTGGGACAGGCGGGTGTTCAGGGTGCGGCCCATGCCCCGGGCCTCCATCGAGCGGAGGTCCTCGACGTAGATCACGCTCGCACCGGCAGTGATCGCCTGGTCGACCGTCCAGCGGGCCGCGGACCAGGCGAGGGCGTCGTTGAGGTTCGAGCGCCGGTGGGACACGTGCCGGATCTCCTCGGCCAGCACGGCCTGTTTGCCGGACAGACGATGCTCGTCACTGTCGCCGATGAGCCGCTGGTAGTGGTCGCTCTTGGCGTGCAGGTGCTCGCTCTCGCGGCGCAGCCGGTGCTGTTTGGCCAGCACACCGGCGGCCCGGAACTGGGCACCGGAGCCCAGCGCGGTGATCGTCCCGTTGCCGTGGAGCCGGACGGCGCCCGCGCTGAGCAGGGTGTTCAGGCCCCAGTCCACGCCCAGCGCGATCGTGTGCCCGGTGCGCCGGGCCTTCGGCACGGCATGGGTGTGGGCGAGGTCGGCGCACACCCGGCCCCGGTGGACGCGGAGCGTTGGCAGGTGCAGCACCGCGCCGGGCGGGACGGTGGGCGGCAGTGTGATCGGACAGGCGACCCACGTCCAGTCCGCATAAGAGCGCGGGTCGGGGCGGGTGGGCAGCTGCAGCCGCAGCAGCGCCCGGCCGGGATCGTCGGCGCGGGCGAGGGTGGCCTGCTGGACGTCGCACGCGGACAGCACCAGCATCCGCGCCGCCTGGGGCGAGGTCTCCAGCTCGAACACGCCGGCCGGCAACCAGCCGTACCGGCGCTGGAAGGTGGCGATCTGCCTGGTGCGAGAGGTGATGACGCCGGAGGGCAGGTGACGGCCGTCGGGGATGGCCTCGCGGACGGCGTCCCATTCGGCAGGGGTGCGCTTCGCGGGGTCGGCGGGCCACGTCTCGATGACTCCGGTGGTCAGGTCGGCCCGCCACTTCGCCGACCGCAGCAGGCGCCCGGCCTGCTCCTGGGCCATGCGCACGATCCGGTCGTTGACACGGATGCCCTCGGGCGGGCCGACCGTCCAGCCCAGGCGTCGCAGCGCCATCCACGCCTGTGACGGCAGCCCGCGGCCCCCGGCGTCCACGCCCGAGGCCAGCAGGTCCACATCGGCGGCGTTCCAGTGCGCGGCCAGCAGCCCGGCGGCCATACCGGACACCAGATCCGCGGCCCAGCCCACCCGCTGGGCCAGCACAGCGGCCGACAGTACCTCACCCGTCTTCTCCACCACCCCCGCCCGCAGCAGACCACGGGCACAGGCTGTGCGGGCCGACTCCCCCTCACCGAGCGGAAACCTCCGGCTCACCAGCGCCCCCTCCCCTCACCCGTGGTGCTGTCATCCGATCAACGACACGCCCGTGGAAAAGTCACGCATTCGATCCACGCACTCCCATACGACCGGCAGACGACGCAGCACCGCACATCACTGCAGATCCCTAAGGGAAAGCGTGAGCCTGTTCGTGTAGGTGTCTCGTGTAGGCGTCTCATAACGAAGTTGGGGGCTGGCTGTGTCCGGCACAGGATCTTCGACCATACTTCCCGCTGTGGAGCAGCAGCGGATAGGTTCGAGCAGCCAGCCCCTGGAGGGCGAGCCCCTGAAGGGCGCCGGATTCGACCCGGCCTTCATCCCCGGGCTCACGTCGCCCGCGACCGCGGAGCCGGAGGACACCGACCCGGCCGAGAAGGCCGAGGCGGCGGACGGGGCGGCGGACGAGGCGGACGTGGCCCAGGGCGAGGTCGTCGAGGGGACGGAGACGGAGGCCCCCGCGGAGGAGACCGCCGAGGACGAGTCCGCGGAGAGCGATGCCTCCGACGGTCCCGTCTTCGAGGCCTCCGACCGTCGTGCGCGGATCGCCGCCGACGCCAAGGGCGTCCGGCTCCGCCTCGACGAGGAGGAGTGCGAGTTCCGCTGGGACGAGATCGGCGCGATCGAGACGGAGGCGCCGCGCTTCGGCAAGCGGTTCACCATCACGGTGCACACCCCTGACCGTCGCTGGTACCCGATCGAGATCGAGGCGACGGCCAGGGCGCGCTTCCAGGAGTGGGACGAGCAGTTGGACGCGGTCCTCGACGCCTACTTCGAAGACGGCGAAGAAGCCGCCGAAGCCGAGGACGTCAAGGCCAAGGACGCCGAAGCCAAGGACGTCGAAGCCAAGGACGTCGAAGCCAAGGACGCCGACTAGCTGCAGTACTGGCTCTGCTTCCCGATCGACCGGTACATGCAGTCCGCGTTCTCGAGAAGTTGCAGCACCGCGTCCCGGTTCCGGGAGGTCTCCCGCTCGATGACCTCGTCGGGCGGGTAGAACCCGCCCCCGGAGCTGGACGACGGATACATCTCGAACGTGTAGTCGAAGATCTTGTGCGTGCCCCAGAGGTAGTCGTCGATCGACCCGTCCGTGATGTACAGGTCGCTGGCCTGCTCCGGGGTGTACCCGTTGCTCGCGGCCATCTTCTGTCCGATGGCCTTGAACGCGGCGTTGTCGTCCGCGGTCATCCCGGTCGCCGTGTCCGCGCCGGTGTACCCGAAGGGCCACAGCACCAGCTCGCTGTAGGTGTGGAAGTCGATGCCGGCGGTGATCTGCTGCTTCCCGCCCACGACCCGGCTGCGCACGAAGTCGGCGACGACCTTCACCTCGGGCGCCGACTCGGCGGACGCGCCCCGGTAGGTCTCCGAGGACGTGGACCCCGAAGAGCCGCCGCAGCAGCCCCACTTGTAGTTCCAGTTCCGGTTGAGGTCCGTGCCGACGTACGAGGAGCCGGAGTTGGGCTGCCGGTTCTTGCGCCACGAGCGGTAGGAGCCGGTGGCGATGTCGTACTCGCCGCCGTCCGGGTTGAGGTCCGGGACGATCCAGATCTCACGCCCGTTGACCATGTTGGTGACGCGGGAGTCGGAGCCGTAGCCGGCGCCCAGCTCGCGGATCAGGTACAGGGCCATCTCGACGGTCATGTGCTCGCGGGCGTGCTGGTGGTGGGTGAACAGCACCTCCGGCTCGGCCTCGTCGGCGCCGACGTTGTCGCTGATCTTGACGGCGATGATGTCCCGGCCGCCGTACGACTTGCCGATGACCCGTTTGCTCATGATGCTCGGGTAGGCGGCGATGCGCTGGTCGATCTCCGTCGTCATCTCGGCGTAGTTGTGGTACTTCGAGTCGGCGGACGGGAAGTCGTACAACCGCACCTCGTCCTCGGCGATCCGGTTGGGCGCCGAGCCGAGCAGGGAGACCTCGTAGCCCTGTGCGCGCAGCTTCTTGATCTGGTCGGCGCGCCCGGAGACCACCACGGTCTCCTCGTCGGCCTCGTCGACGCTGACCCCGGAGGCGGCGATCGCGGTGCGCATGCCGGGCGTGCTGTGGGCGATGTGGATCTCGTACTGGCGGATGTCGTCGGCGGAGGCGGTCGGTTTCGGGGCGCTGCCCGCCGCGGCGTCGGTGACCGTCGCCGAGAGCGGCGCGGCGAGGGCGAGGGCCAGCAGGGCGGCGAGCGCGGCGGTTCGTCTGCCGCCGCGGGCGCCGCCTGCGCCGGATCCTGAGCCGCGAATGCGAAGTCGCATGAACTCTCCTCGTGGGGAGCGGTTGTGGGGGGCTGTGCGCTTGCTGTGTGCGGCGGTGCGGTGCCGCTCATCGTCGGGGCATGGCATGAGCAGGTCAAGAGACGACAAAGGGACGGTTGGCCGGAATCATGCGCAGCGGTGAGCGATCGGCCGCGCAGTGTAGCCACGGTCGCATCTCCGGAAGCGGTTCCCGTGGAAGTACACCCATGCGTGTGAGGCGGGAGTGCATATATGTACGGCCCGGGGGAGGCTGAGGGCTCGCGCGGGAACCCACCGCATCACACCCCCAGAGGACTGGCTGATCATGGGCGGATCGGTGCCGCGCCGGGACTGTCACCTGCCGGTGGAGACGACCAGCTTCGTCGACCGGCGCGGCGAACTGGCGGCAGGACGCGAGCTGTTGGCCCGGGCCCGACTGGTCACCCTGACCGGCCCCGGCGGCGTCGGCAAGACCCGTCTGGCCGGCCGGATCGCGGCCCGCGTGGCCCGGGCCTTTCCCGACGGCGTCCGCTTCGTGCACCTCTCCGGCCTGCACGACCCGACCCTGGTCCCCCTCGCCGTCGCCGACGCGCTCGACCTGCACGACCACTCGGCACGCCCGCCCCTGGACGCGCTGGTGGAACGCCTGCGCGACCGCCGCGTCCTGCTGGTCGTCGACAACTGCGAGCACCTGCTGCCCTCCTGCGCGACGCTGGCCGGCGCCCTGCTGCGGGGCACCGCCGGCGTCCGCATCCTCGCCACCAGCCGCCACCGCCTCGGCCTGACCGAGGAACACCTGATGGAGGTACGCCCGCTGCCCGTCCCCGACCCGGACGGCGACCTGACCGCGGCCGACGGCTACCCGGCCCTGGCCCTGTTCGCCGACCGGGCGGCCGCGGTCGTCCCCGGCTTCCGCCTCACCGCAGCGAACCGCGCCTCGGTCGCCCGCCTCTGCCGGCGCCTGGACGGCCTCCCCCTGGCCATCGAACTGGCCGCGGTCCGTATGCGCGTCCTGGACGTCCCCCAGCTCCTGACCCGCCTCGACGACCGCTACCGCCTCCTCAGCACCGGCAGCCCCACCGTCCCGCCCCGCCACCAGACCCTGCGCGCGGCCGTCGACTGGAGCTACGACCTCTGCGACGCGCACGAACAACTGACCTGGTCCCGCCTGTCGATCCTCCCCGGCACCTTCGACCTGGACACGGCAGAGGCGGTCTGCGGGACAGGGGCGGTCCACGGGACGGAGGCGGACTGCGGGACGGGGGCGGTCCGCGGGACGGAGGCGGACTGCGGGACGGGGGCGGTCCACGGGACGGGGTCGGTCCACGGGACGGGGTCGGTCCGCGGGACGGGGGCGGTCCGCGACGCGGAAGAGGACTTCGGGGCAGGGCAGGACTTCGAGGCGGTGCAGGGCTTTGAGGCGGGGCGGGGCTTCGGGTCGGGAGAGGGCTTTGAGGCGGGGCGGGGCTTCGGGTTGGGAGAGGACTTCGAGGCGGGGCAGGGCTTTGAGACGGGGCGGGGCTTCGGGTTGGGAGAGGACTTCGAGGCGGGGCAGGGCTTTGAGGCGGGGCGGGGCTTCGGGTCGGGAGAGGGCTTTGAGGCGGGGCGGGGCTTTGAGGCGGGGCAGGGCCTCGAGTCGGGAGAGGGCTTTGAGGCGGGGGAGTCCTACGAGGCGAGGGCGGGGGCCGGCGACGTCCTCCGGGCCGTCGCCGGCCTGGACATCCTCGAAGCCGTCGCCGGCCTGGTCGACAAGTCCGTCCTGTCCAGGGAGTCCGGCCCGGCGGGCACCGTCCGCTACCGCCTGCTCGACACCCTCCGGCACTACGGCCTGGAGCGCCTGCGCGAACGCCCGGGAGAGGAGCACACGGTCCGGGTCCGGCACCGGAACCGGATGCAGCAGCAGGCCGGCGCCGCCGAGAAGCACTGGTTCGGCCCCGCCCAGGCGGACATCGTCGCCCGCCTCCGCGCCGACCAGGACAACCTCCGCAGCGCCCTCGACTTCAGCCTCACCACCCCCGGCGAATCCCTCGCGGGCCTACGCCTCGCAGGCACCCTCTGGTTCCACTGGCACGCCTGCGGCGCCCCCCGAGAGGGCCGCTACTGGCTGGACCGCGCCCTCGAAGCCAACCCCGACCCCACCCCCGAACGAGCCCGCGCCCTGTGGGTCGCGGGCCTCCTCGCCGGCTGCCCGGAAGACCTCACCCGAGGCCGTCACCGGGCGGAACAGGCCCGCGCCCTGGCCCACACCCTCGGCGACACGGCCGAAGCGGCCCACGCCGACTACGTCGTAGGCGTCATCCGCCTCTTCAGCGACGACCTCACCGGCGCCCTCGACCACTTCCGTGCCGCCGCCGACCGAGGCCGCGTCCCCGGCCAGCACCTCAGCCTCGTAGGCCTCGACCGGGTCGAACTGGCCTGCGCCCTCGCCTTCCTGGGGCGCGCCGACGAGGCCATCGCGGTCTGCGAGCAGACTCGCGCCCTGTGCGCCGAGCACGGCGAGCGCTGGGTGCTGTCGTACGTGGAACGGATCCTCGCGCTGGCTTACAGCGTGCGCGGCGACTGGGCGCAGGCGCAGCGCCACGGCAGGGAGGCGATACGTCTCAAGCACGCCGTCCACGACGTCCTGGGCATGGGCCTCACCCTCGACCTGCTGGCCCGGATCGCGGCGGCCCGCGAAGCCCACGAGCGCGCGGGCGTCCTCCTCGGCGGCGCCGACCGCGCCTGGGCGGACGTCGACCGCGACCGCTGGGGCGCGGCCTGCCTCAACTCCACCCGCCGCACGACCGAGGAGCGCGTCCGCGAGGCCCTCGGCCCCACCGCGTTCCGCCGGGCGTACGACCGCGGGGCCGCCCTCTCCCTGGCGGACGTGGTCGCCTACGAACTGAAGGAGAGCAGGGACAAGGACAGGGACAGGAGAAGGGACAGGAGCGAGGGCAGAGGCAGGACCGAGGCCGACGCCGAGGCCGAGACCGACGCCGAAGCCAGGGAACTCCCCTCCGAGCGCCTCACCCGCCGGGAGGCCCAGGTAGCCGAACTCGTCGCCGAGGGGCTCGCCAACCAGCAGATCGCCGACCGCCTGGTGATCGCCCGCCGCACCGCCGAAGGACACGTCGAACGCATCCTCAGCAAGCTCGGCTTCAGCAACCGCAGCCAGATCGCCGCCTGGGTGACCGCCCAACGCTGACCCGCCCGCACCCGCACCCCCACCCGCACCTGCACCCGCACCTGCACCCCCCACCCGCTCCCGCACCGCCACCCGCTCCCCGCTCCCGCACCGCCACCCGCTCCCCGCTCCCGCACCGCCACCCGCTCCCCGCTCCCGCACCGCCACCCGCTCCCCGCTCCCGCTCCCGAAGACGCTCCCGCTCCCGCTCCAGAAGACGCTCCCGCTCCCGTACGCGCACCGCACCGCACCGCACCGCACCGCATCCACCCACTCACCCGATGGGGGACCCCGGACCCATGACCGCTCAATCCGATGCCACCGCCACCGCCGCCGCCCCAGGCGCGTTCGACCACCGCATGTCCGTCTCCGCCAGCGACGAGGCCTTCCTCGCCGCCGCCCTCCCCTTCCTCGCCGAGGGCCTGGCCGCCCCCGAGGAGCCCCCGCCCGTCGCCATCGTCGCCCCCGACAAGCTGGACCTCCTGCGTGACGCCCTCGGCGCCGACGCGAAGGACGTCGGCCTCGTCCCGCACACCGACTGGTACACCGGCTCCGCCGCCAACGCCATCGCCCGGGCGGCCGCTCACCTCGCCGCGCACGCCGGTCCCGGCGGCCGGGCCCACCTCCTCATGGAGCCGGTGTGGAACGGCCGGGCCGGCCGCTCCCCGCGCGAGAGCGCCGAGTGGATCCGCTACGAGGCCCTCGCCAACCTCCTCTTCGCGCCGACGGCGACCACCGCCATGTGCGTCTACGACACCCGCACCGCCGGCTCCGCCCTCATCGAGGCGGCTCGCCGCGCCCACCCGGACAGCGGCGTGTACGAGGATCCGCTGCGCCTCGCCGGGGAGCTGGACGCCGTACCGCTGCCTCCGACCCCCGCCGACGCCGAGACGCTCGCCGACCCCGCGCCGGACCTCGTCCGGGCCTGGGCGACGGGTCGTGGACTGGCCGCCGCCGACGCGGAGTTGTTCGCCACGGCCGTCGCCGAGGCGGCCTCCCTCGCACCGGTCGCCGGGGCGCTGCTGTGGGGCGAGGCCCCCGGCTGCGTCTGCGAACTGCTCCTGGCCCGCCGTCTCGACGACCCCCTCGCCGGCTTCGTCCCGCCGCAGACCGCAGAGTTGGCGCCAGGCCAGGGCCTGTGGTTCGCCCGCCAGGTGTGCGCGTACGTGGACGTCCGCCAGGCGGGCACGGGCGGCGGCGCCGGGACGACCGTACGACTGCAGTACGCATAGATGTGCGGACTCGGCCTCTCGACAGGTACGGAATCGGGTAGTCCTCCCCGTACGCGGACGGCGCCCGGAAGGAGATCCTGACACCATGCTGCGACTTTCCGGGGGAAGCGGCCCCCTCCCGGACCCCGCTCCTCAGTACGGCGCCTATCCCCAGCCGCCGATAGGGGCAGGCCATTGGAGCGTCGAGTACGACCCCCGGCCCAGCGCCGTCCGCGAAGCCCGCGCGCAGGTGCGCAGACAGTTGGAGGGCTGGGGGCTGGCCGACCGGGAGGAGCTCGTGGACACCGCCGAGCTGCTCGTCAGCGAGCTGGCCACCAACGCCCTGCTGCACAGCGCGAGCCGCTTCCGTCTCACCCTGAGCGCCGCTCACGGCGTCCTGCGCTGCGAGGTCGCCGACACCGGCCGTCGCACCCCGCAGGTGCTGCACGCGGGCGGCACGGAGAGCGGCCGGGGCATGTTCCTGGTGAACGCGCTCGCCCGGCGCTGGGGCTGCTGCCAGGACGGACCGGGCAAGACCGTGTGGTTCGAACTCGGCACCTGCGCCTGCGAGTAGGTCTGTACGGCTCGGCGCAGCCCGGTGTGCATCCGCATAGCGACGTGCACCCTGGCCTAAAGTCCGGGGATTCCGGCCTGGGTCGTCTGACCCTTCCGGGGGCTTCCTGCTTCACCGCGCTGCGCGGGCAAGGACGTTGCGGGCTGCGTTGTGATCGCGGTCGTGCACCGTTCCGCACTCACCGCACGTCCACTCCCGGACGTGGAGGCCCGGCAGTTCAAGCGGTAATCGCTGCGGGGGTGCGCGGAGCCCCCGTGCCGTACGCCGCCGCGCTCGCCCTCGGCAGCCTCGCCCACATCCGCGTCCCGCCGCCGGGTTCGTGGGCCTCGCCGAAGCCCCAGCTGCCGCCGCAGGAACGGCAGACGCAGGCGAGGACGCGGAGGGCCGCGCGGCGGCGGGTGTCGCAGGCTGCGGCGAGATGGGGCTGCGTGTGGCGGGGGTGGCTGTCGTAGGCGATCACTCGGAGGGTGTCGGCTCGGTAGCGGAGGGAGAGGTAGAAGTTCGGGGACTCCGTGAACTGGGCTGCCACCGCTGTCAGTTCGCCCACCGCTTGGAGCGCCGGGTCCAGCATGTCGTGCAGGCCGTGCGCCTTGAGAAGCTCACGCGTGGTCGCCCTCGCGAGGGCGGGGCTCGCCAGGGCGGCGGGGAGCGTGAGGCTGTAGGCGAGGGTCTCGGGGACGGGGGCGGTGAAGTCCGCGGGGAAGGTGGGGGCGACGGGACAGCGGGAGATGGGCATGGGGGCTCCTTGTCGTTCGAGTTCGTGTTCGTGTTCCGGCCGCAGTCGGTGGCTCGTCTCCCTGACGCGACCCACCCCTCCCAGGGAAGGAGCGTGCGGGCAGGCTCGCGCGGTGCACTCCCAACTGCCGTTGTGTAGCGGGTGCGTTACTGAATGTAGGGTGATGGATGGTTCAATTGCCACTCCAGCTGTGAAATTGACCCGATCGGGTTCCGTCCGCGCCGATGGGCGGCAGACTGCTGACGAACCGCACGGGAAGGAACGGCATGCCTCCGAGGACCACGACGACCGAGCGTCAGAAGCGTCTGGGCAGTGAGCTGCGCAAGATGCGGATGGCGGCGGGGATAACGGCCGATCAGGCCGCCGGGCTGCTCGGCCTCGACCGTGCGAAGATCTCCAACATCGAGACGGGCATCCGCACCATCAGTCCGGAACGGCTGCGCACCCTGGCGTGCAACTGCGACTGTTCGGACCCGGTGTACGTGGAGGCTCTCGTCAACATGGCGCGCCCCGACAGGCGCGGATGGTGGGAGCGTTACCGTGGCTCCCTCTCCGCCGGACTGCTGGACATCGCCGAGTTCGAGGCCTACGCCACGCGCATGCGGACCGTGCACATCGCCCACATCCCCGGCCTGTTGCAGACCAGCGACCACGCCCTCGAACTCTTCCGAGCCGTGCTCCCGCCGCTTCCGGAGCACGAGGTCGCCCTGCGGCTGGCGTACCGGGTGGAGCGGCAGCAGGTGCTTGAGGGCACGAGCTCGCCCGAGTACGTCGCCGTCGTGCACGAGGCCGCGGTGCGGATGCAGTTCGGCGGGCGAAAGGTGGCTCGCGCCCAACTGGAGCACCTGCTGAGCGCGTCCGAACGACCGAACGTGCGGCTGCTGGTCATCCCGTTCACCGCCGGTTCGTTTCCCGGCTCGGGGCAGACCTTCAACTTCCTGGAGGGTCCGGTCCCCCAGCTGGACACCGTGCAGGTCGACAGCACCCATGGGCCGGAATTCCTGGGAGGGGAGGCACAGTTGGCCAAGTACCGAACGCACCTGGACTGGATGGAGCGCATCACCCTCTCGCCCGAGGCATCACGCGACTTCGTCCGGGACATCGCCAACAGTCTGTGAGGAGACGTCAGATGGACGACATCACGTGGGAGGAACCCTTCTGCGGCGAGGGAGCCAGCTGCTTCCGCCTCGGCACCGACCCCACCGGCAACGCCTACATCGCCATAGCCGGGGCCGAGGACTCCTACCTCACCGACTCCCGCGAAGCGCTCCGCACGATGATCCTCGACATCAAGGCGGGCAAGGCGGATCACCTGCTCTGACGCGACGGGACGGCTACCCCGCCGGCCGGTAGTAGCCCAGTACCCATGCCAGTTGGGTGAACCAGGCCTGTAGCAGGTCCCTCGGCTTTGCCGTCACCATGCACTCGTAGACCCTGCCGTCCATGTGGACCACGGCGACCATGAGGGACTTGCCGTTGGGGCTTGGCTTGTAGTGGACGCTGCGGATCTCGGGCCAGGGGAAGTCGATCGTGATGTCGTACATCTCGAAGGCGACGCCCGACGCGTCGACGACGACCGAGTTGTGCTTGTCGACCGCCAGGAACTCCGGGCCGGGCTGCGGCTGCGGCGCGTACTGCGGCGGGGGCGGGCCGAAGCCCGGTGGGGTGGACGGCGGTGGAGGCGGGGGCTGGTCGGTCACAGCGGAAACTTACCCGGCCGCGGCTGCGCGCCCACTTTCGGTCCCCTCTGAACCCGCTGAAACATTTCCCCGGACCCAGTGCATCAATGAAGTGAGGACGGCACGGCAACCGACGTAGGGGGAACACTCATGAGGCAGGTCCGCGCGGACGAGTACGCCGAGTTCGCGGCGGCGCGTGCCCGCCATCTGTACCGGTCGGCGTGTCTGCTCACCGCGGGGGACACGCACCTCGCCGAGGATCTGGTTCAGGAGACCCTCGGCAGGCTGTACGTCCGCTGGGGACGGGTGTCCCGGGTCGACAACCCGGCCGGGTACGCGCAGACCGTCCTCACCCGCGCCTTCCTCGCCCACCAGCGCAGACGCAGCAGCCGCGAGCAGGCCGTGGACGTGTTCCCCGACCTGCCCGACGGCCGCGGCAGCGACACGTCGTTGCGCCTCACGCTGATGCAGGCCCTCGGGCGGCTGCCCGCCAAGGACCGGGCGGTGGTGGTCCTGCGCTACTGGGAGGACCGCTCCGTCGAGGAGACCGCCGACGCGATGAACGCCAGTTCGGCGGCCGTGCGGACGCGGTGCACGCGCGCGCTCGGACGGTTGCGGGAGCTGCTCGGCGAGGACATGAGCGAGTACGCCAGACCCTGAGCCGTGCGGCCCACCAGGTCATGTCGGCTCTCCGGCTCCCCTCGCCTCCCTCCCCCCGCTCCGGCACGCGCCTTCGATTTCATCCATCCCTCGTGGAAAACGGTGGTTCACCATGCCCGTAGACCAGCACAGCGATCCCTTCGAGGAGCGGCTCTCCGCCGCCCTGCACGAGGCCGGCGGCACCTTCGACAGTCCGGGCGGCGCGCTCGTCGCCGCCGGTCAGGCCCGGGGGCTGCGGCTGCGGCTGCGGCGCAGGGCCGCGGTCGTGGGGGGTGCGGCGAGTCTCGCCCTCGTGGGGGTGGGCGGGGCGCTTCTGCTGCCCGGCGCCACATCCACCCCGACGCCCTCCTCCGTCGCCGCCACCGGCAGCAGCAAGCCGACCTCCTACTCCGGCGACGACGTGGTCCGCACGCTCCAGAAGCTGCTGCCCAAGGGGAAGTTCACCAAGTCGGAGGCGCGTGGCACGGGCGAGGACCTGCCGCCGCTCGCGGTCGGCGTGTTCGACGACGGCAAGGGCGAGGGGTCCATCTCCCTGGGCCTGGACCGGGTCCACTCGGACACGGGGAAGATCAATCCGTCCACCGCCGTGATGCCCTGCGCGGACAGCGAGCAGTCCGGCCTCGACAGCTGCAAGACCGAGCTGCTGCCCGACGGGTCGGCGATCACCGTCTACCAGGGCTACGAGTATCCCGATCGCCGCGAGGACACCAAGGCGTGGGGGGCGGACCTGGTCACCCCGGCCGGGCACCATGTGAGCGTCATCGAGTGGAACGCCGCGGCGGAGAAGGGGAAGCCGGTCACCCGTCCGGAACCCCCGCTGACGACCGCCCAGTTGAAGACGCTCGCCTCGGCCGCGCAGTGGCGCCGGATCGTCGACGCCATGCCGAAGGAGAAGAAGCAGACCGCCCCGACCGCCTCGTCGGGCACCCGGCCTGCGGAGATGGCGGGCTGGCTCATTCTGCGCAAGCTCAGTCTTCTGTTGCCGTCCGACCTGAAGCGCGTCTCGTACGGCAGCGACGAGACCGGGTACGGCTACATGGTCGTGGACGACGGCAAGGGCGGGAGCCTGGTCCAGGTCAACGTGCAGCCGAACATGTCCGACGTCGCCGACCAGCTGTACGGCCCCGGCTCCGAGACCCTCGCCGACGGCACACGGGTCGCGGTCAAGCAGGGGCCGGGCGAGAAGGGCGGGGCCGGGGTGGTGATGTGGACCGTCGACACCATGCGCAAGGACGGTCTGCGCGTGGTGGTCAGCGCCTTCAACACCCCCGAGCAGAAGAAGGCCGCGACCCGCGCGAAGCCCGCCCTCACGATCAAGCAGCTGCGGGCGATCGCGCTCAGCCCGCGGTGGGTGAGCCAGAGCGACTGAGAGACGGAGGAGGACGCAAGGTCGAGGGAGGAAGGTGGACTGGCCCTCCGGCGCAGGCTCAGGCCGCCCGGGCTCAGGCTCGGGCGGCGGCCAGCAGGGCCAGTGTCTCCCTCAGAAGAACTCAGACCACGGCTGGTCCCAGATCTGCTTCACGCACAGCACCAGGAACAGCAGCCCAGCCAGCACGAGCATCGCGTTGCTCAGCAGTCCGTTGCGCCACTCCCTGGGCGTGCGGGAGGTGTTGAGCAGCCACAGCAGCGTTCCCGCCAGGAACGGCAGGAAGGCCGCGCCGAGTACGCCGTACAGGATGACCAGGCGGAACGGCTGGCCCTGGAAGAGCAGCACGATCGGCGGGAAGGTCAGCCACAGCAGGTACGCCCGGAACGGCCAGGAGTGTTCCCGCTCGCCGGAGGCGACCTCGGCGCCGGTCGCCCCGCCGGTCGCACCGCCCGCCGACTCGCCCTGGTCGCGGTAGCGGGCCACGAAGTCGGCGAACATCAGGCTCACGCCGTGCCAGACGCCGATCAGGGAGGTGAAGGAGGTGGCGAAGAAGCCGATCAGGAAGAACTTGGCGGTAGCCGTGCCGTACTCCGCCTCCAGGATGTCGCTCAGCTGGACGAGCCCCTTGTCGCCGCTCGCGATCGCCACGTTCGCGGAGTGCAGCAGCTCCGCCCCGACGAAGAGCATCGCGACGACGAAGATGCCGGTGGTGATGTACGCGACCCGGTTGTCGAGCCGCATGACCTTCATCCAGCCCGTGTTCGTCCAGCCCTTGGCGTTGACCCAGTAGCCGTACGCGGCCAGAGTGATCGTGCCGCCGACGCCGCCGATCAGGCCGAGGGTGTTGAGGACGGAGTCCTTCTCGTCCGGCAGGACCGGCAGCAGCCCCGCGAAGGCGTCGCCGAGGTTCGGGGTGACCCGGATCGCCAGGTACACCGTCACCACGAACATGACGCCCACCAGGACCGTCATGACCTTCTCGAAGACGGCGTACTTGTTGAACCAGACGAACACCAGGCCCACCAACCCACACGCGATGGCCCACCACTTGAGGTCCATCACGTCGGGGAACAGCGCCTGGAGCGGCAGCGCGCTCGACGACATCGCCGCCGCGCCGTAGACGAAGCCCCAGACGACCACGTAGACGACGAAGAACCACGTCGTCCAACGGCCCAGGCTCGCCCAGCCGTCGAAGAGGGTGCGGCCGGTGGAGAGGTGCCAGCGGCCGGCCGCCTCGGCGAGGGAGATCTTGACGAGGCAGCCGACGACGGCTGCCCAGAGCAGGGTGTAGCCGAAGTTGCTTCCGGCGATGAGGGTGGCGACCAGGTCGCCGGCGCCGACGCCGGTCGCCGCGACCACGATGCCGGGGCCGATGTACTTCCAACTGGATTTGCGGGGGGAGGTGTTGCCGTGGAGGTCGATGTCGGATGGAGCCTCGGTGTGCGTGAAGTTTCCCGTGGGGGGTCCCGTGGTGTCCGCCATGAAGGTCAAGAAAGCCCAAAGAAGCCGACCTAGCAAGAGGGCACACGCGTTTACGGGGTGAACCGGGTGGTCATGCGGGGATGAAGCCTGGCCACCAGGGCGGGACGTTGCTCGGGCACGACGGGGCTGGGTAGGAGTTCGGCATGCCGAGCCAGGTCACGAGAAACCAGGTGAACCACAGGGCGAAGAGGAGGCCTGCGGTCATTGCGGCCCCTCGGTGACGTTTGCCGAGGGCGCGGTGCAGGACTGTCCACGGGACTGCGGCGGCGATCCAGATGAGAGGGGCGAGGAACAGCAAAATCATGCTGTTGGCCGCTGCGTTGATGCCGATGTCACAAGCGGCCCATGACCTGCCGATGGCGACGGTGGACACCGCTGCGGTCAGTCCCCCGAACAGGACGCCGAGCCTGAGCCCTGTGCGCCCTGTGAGCCCTGTGCGCCCGGGGCTTCGAGGGCGGCTCGGCGGTCCTGCTCCCCTGTCCCCCCTCGTGCTCACGTCCCAAAGATCACATGGGGCGGTTGGGCGACGCAACGTCCGCGCCGCCCCCGCTGCCCTACGGCAACCCGTGCACGTGCGGTCCCACTGAGGACGACCACGCGTTGCCCGCCGTCGCGTCCCAGTTCGTCGACCAGGTCATCGCGCCGCGGAGGGCAGGGTACGTTTTCGATGGTTTGAAGGAGCCGCAGGCTGTGCCCTTCGTCAGGCAGTCCAGGGCGTTGTTGACCACCGTCGGGGATACGTACCCGCTGCCCGCGCCGCTCGTCGAGGCGGGGAGGCCCAGGCCGACCTGGGACGGGGACAGGCCGCCCTCCAGTTGGATGCAGGCGAGGGCGGTGAGGAAGTCCACGGAGCCCTGGCTGTACACCTTGCCGTCGCAGCCCAGCATCGAACCGCTGTTGTAGTACTGCATGTTGACGACCGTGAGGATGTCCTTCACGTTCAGCGCGGTCTGGAAGTAGGTGTTCGACGTCGACTGCATGTCGATCGTCTGCGGGGCCATCGTCAGAATCAGCCCCGGTCCCGCCTTCCCTGACAGCGTGCGGAGCGCCTGGCTCATGTACGTCGCGTTGAGGCCGTTCTCCAGGTCGATGTCCACGCCGTCGAAGCCGTACGTCTGCATCAGGGTGTACACGGAGTTCGCGAAGTTCGTCGCGGACGTCCCGTCGCTCACCGAGACGGTGCCGTTCTGGCCGCCCACCGACACGATGACCTTCTTGCCGGCCGCCTGCTTCGCCTTGATGTCCGCCTTGAACTGGTTCACGGTGTAGCCGCCCAGACCGGCCGAGTCCAGGGTGAAGGTGACCGCGCCCGGGGTGGTCGTCGCGTCCGCGAAGGCCACCGCGATGATGTCGTACTGGGACGACACATCCGAAATGCGCTGCACCCGTGCGCCGTTGTTGAAGTTCTGCCAGTACCCGGTCACCGCATGCTTGGGCAGGGAGCCGCCCCCGTTCCCGGTGCCGGAGGTCGTCGTGCCCGTCACCGCCGTGGACTTCGCGGACTCGCCCGCCGCGTTCGTCGCCGTCACCTGGAAGCTGTACGACGTCGACGCCGTCAGGCCGCTCACCGTCGCCGAAACGCCGGTCACCGACGTGACCTTCGTACCGCCCCGGTAGACGTTGTAGCCCGTCGCGTTCGACACCGCGGACCAGGACAGGGACACCGACGAGGAGCTCGTGCCGGACACGGTCAGGCCGGCCGGTGCGGACGGGATCGTCGGGGCCGGGTCGCCGCCTCCGCCGCCGTCGGGGCCGTAGACCGAGACGTCGTCCGCGTAGTAGGGCTGCTGGCCGTACCAGCCGTGTGTGTAGACCGTCACGGAGGTCGTCGACGACCCTGTCGTGAAGGTGGTCGAGAGTTGTTTCCAGGACGACGAGTCCGGCGTCCAGGTCGACACGTCCGTCGTGCCCGTGCCCGTGACGCCCAGGTAGGCGTAGCCGCCCTGGACCCACGCGCTCAGCGTGTACGTGGAGTTGGGTTTCACCGCCACCTTCTGGGTGCACTGGGCGTTGTCCTGGCCGGCCGGGGTCGCCTTCAGCGCCGCCGTGCCGCCGTGTACGGGGGAGGGGACGGTCGCGCCGCTGCCCGCCGAGCAGGACCACCCGGTCAGGCCGGACTCGAAGCCGGCGTTCTTCGCGTTGTTCAGGTCCGCGGCGGACGCCTGAGCCGCGCCCGTCAGGGAGAGGGCGAGGGCGGCGGTCACCGCTCCTGCCCAGAGCTGTGTCGCTCTCTTAATTGGGTACATGACAATAAGTTGGTCCAGACCAATTCCGTTGTCAAGGAGTCCGATTGTGGAGGGCCGGTGGAGGGGGATGGTGGGCCGGTGGAGGTGGACGGCGGGTCGTGGGTGCGTAACCTGCCCCGGTTTGCTGTGACTTGCGAGATGAAGAGTTTCCCGGCCGTCACGGAAAGCTGTTCTCCGGCCACAGGGGCCTGGATACAGTGCTGAGGTAGTCACGCAATGAAGTCATCCCGGTGCACCGGAGTAACGCCGGTGGACCGGACCGCGGGAATTCGGGGAGCTGCGCGTGCCAACTGCCATTGCCGTGACCGGAGCGGACCTGGCGCTGCCGCCCCAGGACGAGCGCACCCTGCCCGCCGGCGTCCTCGCCGACCTCGACCGGCAGCCGCTGGAGGGGGCCCTCGCCGCCGTCCAGACCCTCCTCGAACAGTACGGGCACGTGATCGTCGTGTACTCGCGGGCCGTGCCCGCCGCCGTGGAGCAGCGACTGCACACCATCCGCTCCCTCCTGGAGAGCGACCGCATCGCACTGTTCCGTCCCGAACTGCCCCCGCTCGCCGTCGCCGTCCTCGCCCGCCAGTTGCGTCAGCTGGCCTCCTGCGACCTCGGCCCCGGCGTCCTCGCCTCCGCGGGCCGGCTGCTCACCCACTACCTCCACGCGGGCGCCCTCCTCGGGTCCGTGGCCCGCCTCGACCGGGTTCCGGTCGTCGGCCTGAAGTCGCATGCCAGGTCATGGGTTCCGGGTAGTCAGTTCGGTGTGCTGGCGCATCCGCAGGCGGAGATGGTGAAGGCGAGCCCCGAAGCGACGCTGCCCGGACCCGAGTTCGGTACCTGGATGCTCGTCGCCCGCGGCCAGCTGCAGTCCGACTGGGTCACCGACGTCCTCGCCCCGGCCTGGAAGGCGCAGGGGCTGCGGGAGACGACCCTGCCCGCCGAGTCCGCCGACTGGTGGGGCACCGGCAAGGCGATCGAGTTCTGCGGCTATCTGCCCGACCTTTCGGTCCTCTACCAACTGGTCACCTCGGTGCGGCAGGGCGTCTGCCACTGGTGCGGCATCGACGTCATCGGCGACCGCTGCGTCTTCTGCTCCGCGACCCCGCCGCCCGCCTCCGAGCTCACCGCCCGACCCGCCCGCGCGCTCACCGCGGGCGGCTGAGACAGCTTGACCTGCAGGCCTCCTTCCGTCCGCTCGACCCGACCCCCAACGAGGTTGTACGGCCCATGAACTCCCGTCAGCGCCGCGGCGTGATTCTCCTGCTCCTGTCGGTGTTGTGCGCGCTCGCGGCCTTCGCCGGCGTCCTCTCCGTCATCGACGACGTGAAGTCCAAGGTCGGCCCAGAGGTCACCGCCTACGAGCTGCGCTCGGACGTGGCCCCCTACACCGCCCTGAGCGCGGACCAGTTCAAGAAGATAGAGATGCCGGAGCGCTGGCTGTCGGAGAACGCCGTGACCGACCTCGCCGCCATCCACAACAAGATCGCGGTGACGACGCTGAAGAAGGGCTCGCTGCTGCAGAGCGACATGATCGTCGCCCAGCCCGCCCTGCAGCCGGGGCAGCAGGAGGTCGCCATCATGATCGACGCGGCCACCGGCGTCGCCGGCAAGATCTCCCCGGGGTCGACCGTCAACGTGTACGCCACCTTCGAAGGCGCCCGCGCGGCCGACCCCGACCAGTCGAAGATCATCGTCACCAACGCCCGGGTCCTCGACGTCGGCGAGATCAAGGCCCTCGATCCGGACGAGAGCAACCGCAACCGGTCGGCCACCGACCAGGTCCCGATCACCTTCGCGCTGTCCACCCTCGACGCCCAGCGTCTCACCTACGCCGAGTCGTTCGCCAAGCGCGTCCGCCTCGCCCTCGTCGCACCCGGCGGCGACACCACGGTCCCCGAACGGGACCGTACGTACGAGCTCACCACGGACAAGTGAGAGGCCGCCGCCCATGCCCACGAGGATCCTCCCGGCCGTCGGCGACGCGGACGCGGTCCGTTCCCTCACCACCCTGCTCAGCCAGCTCCCGGACGCCGAACCGGTCACCCCGGTCGGCGACTCCACGCAGCTCGTCGACACCCTCGCCCGGCTGGCCGCCGAGTCGGTCGACGAGCTGCCCGAGGTCGTCGTCGTCCACGAACGCATCGGTCCCGTGCCGGCGTTGGAGCTGGTCCGCGAGGTCGCCCTGCGCTTTCCGGCGGTCGGCGTCATCCTCGTCACCACCGACGCGGGCCCCGGCCTCTTCGCCGCCGCCATGGACTCCGGCGCCCGCGGCCTGGTCACCCTGCCGCTGAGCTACGAGGATCTCGCCAGCCGCGTCCAGGCCGTCGCCCAGTGGTCGGTGGGCGTACGACGCCATCTCGGGCACGGCGGCGACGTGTTCACCGGCGTCGGCGGCACCGTCGTCACCGTCAGCGGCGCGAAGGGAGGGGTGGGCGCGACGCTCACGGCCGTCCAGCTCGCCCTCGCCGCCCAGGCCTCCGGTCGCCCCACCGCGCTCGTCGACCTCGACCTCCAGGCCGGCGACATCGCCTCCTACCTGGACGTCCAGTTCCGCCGCTCGGTCGTCGACCTCGCCGCCATCGCCGACATCTCGCCCCGCATCCTCGCCGAGGCGGTCTTCCGCCACGACAGCGGCGTGGCCCTGCTGCTCGCCCCCGGTGAGGGCGAACGGGGCGAGGAGGTCACCGACCGCGCCGCCCGCCAGATCCTCAGCGCCCTGCGCTCCCGCTACGAGGTCGTCGTCGTCGACTGCGGCGCCCAGCTCGGCGGTGCGGGCGCGGCGGCCGTCGAACTCGCCGACCGCGCCCTGCTCGTCACCACCCCCGACGTGGTCGCCGTGCGCGGCGCCAAACGCACCGTCCGCATGTGGGACCGGCTCCAGATCCGCAAGGCCGAGGAGACGACCGTCGTCGTCAACCGGCACAGCCGCGGGACGGAGATCCAGCCCCCGCTCATCCAGAAGATCACCGGCACGGCCCTCGCCGCGACCACGGTCCCGGCGAACTTCAAGGAACTCCAGGCCGCCGTGGACGCCGGCCGCGTCGACACCCTCGACGCCAAGGGCGCCGTCCGCCAGGCCCTGTGGGCGCTCGCCGGCGAACTGGGGCTGGTCAAGGCGCCCGAGACCGCGCTGGTGCGCAGGAGCGGGGGACGGGCGCGGGGCAAGGACCGGGGCGGGGACCGAGGCACGGTCGGGTTCCGGCGGCGGAGGGAGTGAGGCACGTGTGGCAGGTGAGGCAGCACGTGAGGCACGTGAGCCACGTGAGGCACGTGAGGCACGTGAAGGGCCGTCTTGCGAAGGGCCGTCCTGCGAAGGGCCGTCTCGCGAAGGACCGGGGCCAGGTCACCATCGAGTTCCTCGGCATGACACCGCTGATCATCGTGACTCTGGTGGTGGTGTGGCAGTTCGTCCTGGTGGGGTACACGTTCACGCTCGCGGGGAATGCTGCCGACGAGGCGGTGCGGAAGGGCACGGCGGCGCCTCCGGGGGAGCGGCCCGGCGTCTGCCAGGAGGCGGCCCTGGCCGAGCTGGGGGACGCGTGGAAGGGGAACGCCGAGGTGGACTGCGGCGGCACCGGCTATGTGACGGCCGACGTCACCCTCTACGTCCCCGTCCTCTTCCCCGGCCTGATCGACTTCCCGTTCCCCGTCCACGGCCACGCGGGCGCCGTCGAGGAAGAGGACGGCGACTGAAATGGCGTACGGAGGCCGAAGGCGCGCACGCGATCGCCGTAAGGGTGCATGCGATCGCCGCAAGGACGCACGCGATCGCCGTAAGGGCGCAGGCGACCGGGGGCAAGTCGCCCTGGAGTACCTCGGGTTCCTGCCCCTGCTCCTCCTGGTCGCGCTGGGCGCCGTACAGCTCGGCCTGATCGCCTACGCCGCCCAGCAGGCGGGCACGGCGGCCCGGACCGGGGCCCGCAGCGCGTCCCTCGACGGGGACTACAACGCCGACTGCCAGCAGGCCGTGAGCAGTCGGCTGAACGCGAGTTGCGTGTCCGCGTTCGGCGACGACGAGGTCACGGTCACCTCCACCGTCACCATCCCGTCCGTCATCCCCGGCATAGGGGACTTCGGCGAGGCACACAAGACGGCCACGATGCCGGTCGGCCACTGAGGGAAGGGCATCCGACATGAGCCTGCGGGCACGCATCACCTCCCCCGAGGAGAACGGCGGCCGGGGCGAGGACGGCCATCTGGTCTCCTCCTACCGGACCAAGCTGCTGGAGGAGATCGACCTCGCCGAGATGAGTTCGCTGGCGGCGGCCGAGCGCCGGGCCCGGCTGGAGCGCGTGCTCGGGCACATCATCAGCCGCGAGGGCCCGGTGCTGTCCACGGTGGAGCGCTCGCAGCTGATCCGCCGGGTCGTCGACGAGGCGCTGGGCCTCGGCATCCTGGAGCCGCTGCTCGAGGACGCGTCGATCACCGAGATCATGGTGAACGGCCCCGACGCGATCTTCGTCGAGCGGGGCGGCCGAGTGGAGCAGCTCCCGCTCCGCTTCGCGTCGAACGACCAGCTGATGCAGACGATCGAACGCATCGTCTCGACGGTCAACCGACGTGTCGACGAGACGAACCCGATGGTCGACGCCCGCCTCCCCTCCGGTGAACGCGTCAACGTGATCATCCCGCCGCTGTCCCTCACCGGCCCCACCCTCACCATCCGCCGCTTCCCGCGCTCCTTCACCCTGCACGAGCTGATGGGCTTCGGCTCGCTGGACGAGCAGATGCTGTACCTGCTGGCGGGCCTGGTGCAGGCGAAGTTCAACGTGATCGTCTCGGGCGCCACGGGCACCGGGAAGACGACGCTCCTCAACGCCCTCTCCGGTCTGATCCCGGACGGCGAACGCATCATCACCATCGAGGACTCCGCGGAACTCCAGCTCCAGCAGTCGCATGTGATCCGCCTGGAGTCCCGCCCCCCGAACGTCGAGGGCAACGGCCGCATCACCATCCGCGACCTGGTCCGCAACTCCCTGCGGATGCGCCCGGACCGGATCGTGGTCGGCGAGGTCCGCGGCGGGGAGTCGCTCGACATGCTCCAGGCGATGTCGACGGGCCACGACGGCTCCCTGGCCACGGTCCACGCCAACAGCGCCGAGGACGCCCTGATGCGGCTGCAGACCCTCGCCTCGATGTCGGACGTCGAGATCCCCTTCGTCGCCCTGCACGACCAGATCAACAGCGCGGTGGACGTCGTCGTCCAGCTCACCCGGTTCGCCGACGGCGCCCGCCGGATCACCGAGATCGCCCTGCTCGACAGCCACGGCGGCGAGCCGTACCGGCTGGCGACGATCGCCCGCTTCACCGCCCAGCCGATGACCGCCGACGGCCGGATCCACGGCGCCTTCGAGTACTTCCCGCTGCCCCGTCGCACCGCCGACCGGCTCTACATGGCGAGCCAGCCGATACCGCAGGCGTTCGGGGTCGCTCGGGACGCACTCGAACTGACCACAAGGGAAGCCCGGTAACGCTGATGGACCTCGACACCCTCACCACCCTCACCACCGGCGTGGCCCTGCTGACCTGCGCCCTGGTCGTCGTCGGCGTGCACACCTACGCCAGGGGCCGGGCCCAGCGGGCGGAACTGGTGGAGCGCCTCTCCTCCACCGGCCAGCTCACCGGCCCCGCCCGCCGTCGCCGCTTCCGCACCCTGGACCGCCGACTGCGCAACACGACCACGGGCCGCAAGCTGGAGCTGAAACTCACGGCGACCGGCCTGGACGTGACCCCCGGCGAGTTCTTCGTCTACATGCTGGCGGCGGTGACCGGCCTGTGGCTGGTCGGCCAGGCCACCCTGGCCCCCTTCTTCGGCCCGATCGCCGGCCTCCTGGGCGTCTGGGCGGCCTGGCAGTTCCTCAACTGGCAACGCCAGAAACGCATCGAGAAGTTCATCAACCAACTCCCCGAACTGGCCCGCATCCTGGCCAACGCCACCCACGCCGGCCTGGCGCTGCGCACCGCCATCGGCATGGCGGCGGAGGAGCTGGAGGCCCCGGCGGGCGAGGAACTGGCCAAGGTCGCCAACCAGTTGGCGGTCGGCCACTCCATGGACGACGCCCTGGGCGAACTCGCCGACCGCCTGCCCTCCCGCGAACTCGTCGTCCTCGTCACCACCCTGGTCCTCTCCAACCGCGCCGGTGGCCAGGTCGTCGGCGCGCTGCGCAACCTGACGGAGACGCTGGAGGAACGCAAGGAGACCCGGCGGGAGGTGCGCACCCAGCTGTCGCAGGTGAACATGACCTCCTACGCCGTGCCGGTGCTGGGGGTCGGGGCGTTGTTCCTCATGAACAGCGTCGAGGACGGCACGCTGGACCGCATGACCGGGTCGCCCGTCGGCCAGGCCTGCGTGATCATCGCGTTCAGCCTCTACGCCGTCGGCTTCGTCCTCATCCGCCGTATGTCCCGCATCGACGTCTGAGCAGGGGGAACCAGGGATGGAACTGCTGCTCGCACTCGCCGTGGGGCTCAGCGTCTGGGGCATGTTCGCCGGCATCCGCATGTACCGGGCCGAGGTGAAGCTGCCCAGCGACCTCGCGCTGGCCCTGGAGGTCGGCGCGACCCGCACCAGCGCCGTGGGCTCGCTCATCGACCGCCTCGGCATGCGGTACGCCCCCGCCGTCCTGCGGCTGATGGGCCCCAAGCAGGTCACCCGCTACCGCCGCAGGATCGACCTCGCGGGCAACCCCGGCGGCCTGACCATCGACCGCTACGCGGCCCGGCGCGCTGTCTACGGCGCGATCGGCGCCCTCGGGGCGTTGGCCGCCCTCCTCCAGGGCAGCTTCTTCGTCGCGCTCCTCATGCTCGCCTTCGGCCTGTTCTGGTCCGAGGTCGGCATCTGGTCCGCGATCCGCATCCGCAAGGACGCCATCGAGCGGACCCTGCCGGACTTCCTCGACGTCCTCGCCGTGGTGGTGAGCGCGGGCCTCGGCTTCCGCCAGGCCCTCGACCGCGTCGCGTCCCGCTACGAGGGCCCGTGGGCGGACGAGATCCGCATCACCCTCCGTCAGATGGACCTCGGCGTCAGCCGCCGCGAGGCCTTCCAGGAACTGCGCCGCCGCAACGACTCCGAGCAGGTCGCCATGTTCGTCACCGCGCTCCAGCAGGGCGAGGAGCTCGGCGCCCCGATCGTCGACACGCTCGTCTCGATCGCCAAGGACATGCGCCGTACGGACGCTCAGAACGCCCGCCGCAAGGCGGCCCGCGCGGTCCCCAAGGCCACGCTGATGATCACGACGTTCATGGTCCCGGCGACGATGCTCCTCCTCGGCGCGGGCATGCTGCTCGGCTCCGGCACGGACTTCAGCTCGATCACGGGCGACTAGGGCGGGCGGACATGACGGTCACCATGGAGACGCGGGCGGGCCAGTGGCGCCGCCGCAGCAGGCGCGGCCGCAGCAGCGGCGTCAGCGAGACCGGCGGTACCGAGACCGGCGGTACCGAGACTGGTAGCGCGGAGATCGGTGGCGCGGAGATCGGTGGCACCGAGACCGGTAGCACTGAGACCGGCGGCACGGAGACCCGTGGCACGGAGACCGGCGGCTGGGCAACCGCCGGTAGGGCAGTCGAGGACCAGGCGGCCGAGGGCCGGGCGGTCGGGGGCCGGAAGGCCGAGGGCCGGGCGGTCGGGGGCCGGAAGGCCGAGGGGCGGGCGGTCGGGGGCCGGAAGGCCGAGGGGCGGGCGGTCGGGGGCCGGAAGGCCGAGGGGCGGGCGGCCCAGGGCGAGGCGGCCGAGGGGCGGGCGGCCGAGGGCGAGGCCCCCATCCCCCTCCAGGTCAACGCGCTCCAAGCGATGTGCCGCCAGGTCTTCGCCTTCCGCCTGGCCATGATCGCCGTCGCCGCCCCCGCCGCCCTCCTCAACGCCGCCCCCGGCATGAGCGTCCGCCTGGTGGGCGCGGCCGTGGTCGTCACCTTCATGGGCTCGTACGTCCTCTTCCGCGACTGGGAGCGCTTCGGCCCTCTCCTCCTGCGCCACCCCTCCCTGCTGGTCGCGGACACCCTGTTCGGCACGCTGCTGCTGATCTCGGCGGGCCCGGACACCACGCTCGCCTACGTCAGCGTCTGCACCCCGCTCCTCGCCGGCATCGTCTACGGCTGGCGGGGCGCCGCCTGCTTCGCCTCCCTCCAGTCGCTGATCCTGCTGCTGGTCCACGCGACCCTCGTACGGGAGTCGGGGGCGGGCCTGGCCGAGAGACTGCTGCTGCCCGGCTTCTGCGTCATCACCGGCGCGGTCGGCTCCGCCCTGCGCCAGCTGATGCTCCGCTTCGGCACGGCGACCCAGGCCCTGACCACCGTCAAGGCCCGGCTGGCCGTCACCGAGGCGGTCGCCGCCGAACGTGCCCGGCTGGCCCGCGAGATGCACGACTCCGTGGCCAAGACGCTGCACGGCGTGGCCCTCGCGGCGGACGCCCTGGCCCATTCGGCGGGCTCACCCGACATGGACCCGACCCGGGTACGCCAACACGCCGAACTCGTCGCCCGCGCCGCGCGCCGCGCCGCCGCCGAGTCCCGCGAACTCCTCACCGACCTCCGCCGTGAGTCGGACCCGGCGCCGGGCGCCGACTTCCTGCCCGAACTGGCGGCCGCCGCAGACGACTTCGCGGATCGAACCGGCCTGCCGATCACATACCACCGCCCCACCGGCGACGGCACGACGCTCCCCGTCCCGCCCGCCGTGGCCCGCCAGCTCCTCACCATCACCGCGGAGGCCCTGGAGAACGCCCACCGCCACGCGGCCCCGACCCGCGTCGACGTACGAGCGGCCGTGACCGGCGAACTCCTGACCCTCACCGTCCGCGACGACGGCCGTGGCCTCCCGCCCGACACCACCCTCGAACAGCTCCGCCGTACCGGCCACTTCGGCCTGGTCGGCATGGTGGAGCGGGCCGCCTCCGTCGGCGCCCGCATCCACATCGGCCACGGCCCCGACTCCCGGGGCACCGAGGTCCGCGTAGAACTCCCCCTGGTCGCGCTCGCCCCACGAGAGGAGGCCGCCTGATGCCGGACCGACCGCCCCACCCCGACACCGTGCAGCCGCTCTTCCCCCCACCGCACCGGCCCGACCCCGTCCGCGTGATCGTGGCCGACGACAACCCCGTCGTCCGCGCGGGCCTCACCGCCCTCCTCTCCGGCCGTGAGGACATCGCAGTCGTCGCGGAGGCGGCAGACGGTCGCGAGGCCTACGACTCCGCCCTCCGACACCGCCCCGACGTCGTCCTCCTGGACGTCCGCATGCCCGGCGTGGACGGCCTCTCGGCCCTTCCCCACCTGGCGCGGATCGCCCGGGTCGTGATGCTGACGTACAGCCACGAGCCCGAGATCGTGCGGAAGGCCCTGCGCGAGGGGGCCGGGGGCTATCTGGTCCACGGCGAGTTCACCGTGGAGGAGCTGGCGTCGGCGGTACGGGACGTCACGCGGGGCCGTGCCCACTTCACCCCTACGGCGGCGACAGCTGTGCTGGCGCACATCCAGAACGATGCGACTGCACACGCCAAAGCGGACTCAACGCCCCTAGTTTCACTGACTTCTACGAAAACGCTTTCGCAGTTGCAATCAACTGTGGGACAGTCGACGTCGGTAGGCAGGGAGAGATTCCCACTGAGCGTGAGGGAGGCGGAGATCATGGACCTCATCGCGTCGGGCATGAACAACCAGCAGATCGCCGCCACCTGCTTCATCAGCGAGAAGACGGTCAAGAACCACATCAACCGCATCTTCGCCAAGCTGCACAGCAGCAGCCGCTCCGAGGCAGCGGCCAAGTGGCTGGGAACGGCGGTGACTTCGTGAAACCCCGTCGGATCCTTCCCTGGGCCCGGGATTGGGCCCAGGGACCCTTCTCCGAGGCGGACACACGGCCTTACGTTGCCGGTCACGCCACCGATGGAGAGGAACGCCATGAGCGACCTGCTGCTGAAGACCGCCGTCGCGGCAAAGGTCCGGGTGAGCGGCTGGACGAACACGACGGCGCAGGCCGTACGCCGCCGCGCCCACGGCGACAAGGGGCAGACCGCGGTCGAGTACCTGGGCATCATCGCGGTGGTGGTGGCGATCGTCGTCCTGATCGCGAACACGAACCTGGGACAGACGATCGTCGACAAGCTCAGGACACAGATCGAAAAGGTGGCCCCCTGACCCGAGTCCGAGTTCGCGGGTACGGCGACGCAGGGCAGGTCTTCCCCATCTACATCATGGTGGTGGCGGGCCTGCTCTTTCTGGCGTTCGCGTACTTCGCGGTCGGCCAGGCGGCGGTGAACCGCAACGGCGCCCAGACGGCGGCCGATGCGGCGGCGCTGGCGGCGGCGCAGGAAACCCGGGACCAGCTGGCCGACCTGTGGGTACTGGAGGTCAGGGATCCGACGAAGTGGCAGAGCATCTTCGACGGCAACGGGGCGGACGACGCGTGTTGGCGGGCTTCTGAGCTCGCCGTGCAGAACGACGCCAGCCTGTACGACTGCAAGCTGGACGGCCTTCTCGGCTACACCGTCAGGGCTCAGACGAACAAGACTGTCGGGGAGTCGGTCGTGCCCGGTACGGCAGGCAGGCAGGCACGCGCCTATGCCACCGCCGTGATCGAACCGTTGTGCAAACCGGATGACGTGCTGCCGAAGCTCACCTGCGAGGACGACAGGGAGTGGGACTTGGACCCGAAGAACCTCATTGATCTCCCCAAACCCGAGGACCTCTTCGACGTCCACCTGGCCAACGACTGACGCGCCGAACGACAAGTGGTGAAGGAAGCGGAGTGATGAGCATGCGGTTCACGGCGAAAGCCCGCAGGGGGACGGTCGTGCTGGCCGTCGTGGCCGGGTTGGCTCTCGGCACGGCGGCCTGCGGCGGCGGGGGCGACGACGACAAGAAGCCGCAGAGCTCGTCGTCCGCGTCCAAGACAGGTGGATCGCGGCCAGACACTCAGGAGGGGCAGTCCGAGGAGCCGTTGGCCGAGCTGAAGGGACCCAGCGGGCTGCTGCTGCGGATCGCCTCCGCCGTACGTGACTCCGGTGGCTTCGTCACCGTCAACGGATCCCTCAAGAACGACAGTGGGACGAAAGTCGTGATTCCGTCCGCCTTGAGCGGTAACGAGACCGAGATCATCAACAACGGACTGTCGCTGGGCGGCGCGACCCTCGTCGACTCCAAGAGCAAGAAGCGTTACTACGTCCTGCGCGACACAGACGGCCGCCCTCTGACGACGACAGGTTTCTCGGCACTCAAGGCCGGCGAATCCATCGACGTCTTCCTGCAGTTCCCCGCGCCCCCCGCCAGCTCGACCGACGTCACCTTCCAACTCCCGCTGTTCCCCAGCGGGGTCATCAAGATCTCCGGGTGAGGACGGCCATGACCCCACGTCTCACTCTGGCGGTGGCCACGGCCACCCTCGTGATCATCGGGATGGCCCCCGCCGCCCACGCCGACGGCACCAAGCCCAGCGTCCCGCCCGGCACCGAACCCACCGCCTCCGCCCCCGTGGAGGTCGACCCCAACGACCCCGACCTCAAGCTCCCGGAGGGCGGCACCCTCGCCGCGCCCAAGGTGCTGGACATCAAGCAGGTCGTCGAGGACGAGGCGGGGGACGAGCGGCGGGAGGACACCAACGCGGACGTGACGTTCGCCCTCCAGGCCGAGGTCCTCTTCAGCAAGGACAGCTCGAAGCTCGGCGCGGAGGCACAGGCCCGGATCGCCACGATCGCCGCCGAGATCAAGAAGCAGAACACCACCCTGGTCCGCGTCTTCGGCTTCACCGACAACCTGGGCTCCTCCGCCCACGGCGACGTCCTGTCGAAGCAGCGGGCGGACGCCGTCCAGGCGGAACTCGCGGGTGCGCTGAACAACCCGAACATCACCTTCGAGGTCCGCGGCTACGGCGAGCAGTACCCCATCTCCGACAACTCCACGGAAGAGGGCCGCAAGAAAAACCGCCGAGTGGAGGTCACGTTCCCGCGGACGGCGAGCTGATCTTGCGCATCACGTAGGCCGTAGAGGACGCGAAGGGTGGGGCATGAGGCGTTGGCGTGACGGGCGGGGTCGGTTGACGGTGCAGGGGGACGGCGGCGCGAGTGTGACCGTGCCGTTGGAGTTCGCCACGTCCTACCGGGCCCGTACTAAGGGCCTTCTGGGCCGGGACGCCGTCGACGGCGCGCTGTTGCTGTCGCCCGCTTCCGGCATCCACACCTTCCGCATGCGCATCCCCATCGACGTCGCCTACCTGACCCGCGACCTCACCGTCCTCGCCGTCCGCACGATGCGCCCCGGCCGGCTGGGCCGACCGCGCCTGCGCGCCCGGCATGTTCTGGAGGCGGAGGCGGGGGTCATGGCGGGGTGGGGGGTGAAGGCGGGGGCGCGGGTCTCGGTCGAGGCGGGTCGAGCCGACGGCGAAGCGCCGTGAGGGGAGAGCAGAACACGGTGCCTTCCTCCACCGCACCGGCAGAAAAATCGGCGGCGTCCGTGCCCCTTCTTCTGTGACGATCCCCCTATGAACGCCGACCACCGCGACCCGCGCCCCAGCTTCGAGGACCTCCTGGCCGAAGGGGCCGCCGTCCCCACCGAGGGATGGGACTTCTCGTGGTTCGAGGGGCGGGCCACCGAGGAGCGGCCGTCCTGGGGGTTCGCGGTGGCGTTGGCCGAGCGGCTGGCCGGGGCGACGGCCGCGCTCGACATCCAGACCGGGGGAGGGGAGGTCCTGGACTTCGCCCTCGGTCGGGTCGCCCCCGACGCGCCCGTCCTCACCGTCGCGACCGAGGGCTGGCCGGCGAACGTCGCCAAGGCCACGGCGCTGCTCCGCCCGCGCGGCATCGCGGTCGTCGCCTGCCCGGAGGACGCCCCGCTGCCCTTCGCGGACGCCGCCTTCGACCTGGTGGTCAGCAGGCACCCGGTCGAGCCCCTCTGGGGCGAGATAGCCCGTGTCCTGGAACCCGGCGGGACCTACTTCGCCCAGCACGTCGGCCCTCGCAGCGTCTTCGAGCTCGTCGAGTACTTCCTCGGGCCGCAGCCCGACGCGGTGAGCAGCAGCCGGCGCCCCGAGCGGGAGCGCGCCGGGGCCGAGGCGGCGGGGCTGGAGATCGTCGACCTGCGGGCGGAACGGCTTCGCGTCGAGTTCCACGACATCGCGGCCGTCGTGCACTTCCTGCGCAAGGTGGTGTGGATGGTCCCGGGCTTCACGGTGGAGACGTACCGGCCCCGACTCCGGGCCCTGCACGAGCAGATCGAGGCCGAGGGTCCGTTCGTCGCACACAGCACCCGCCACCTCTTCGTGGCCCGCAAACCGACCGGCTGACCGCCCCTCTGACCGCCCCTTTGCCCCACCGCCCCTCAGGCGTGCGGTCCCGTGGTCACCTCGCCGATCACCAGTTCGGCCGCGGCCTCCAGCACCTCCCCGACGCGTTCGGCCCGTTCCCCGAGTTCCCGTGTCTGTCGGGCCGTCAGGCGGCCCAGCGGTTCGACCGTGATCGTCGTACGACGGCCGCGGCGCGCCTGGTGCCAGACTCCTGCCACGACGCCGTCGACCAGCAGCACGGGGTGGTTCCCGGCCTGGCCGCCGGCCAGCGCCCGCTCGTACGCGGCCCCCGGGAACAGCAGCTCACGCGGTTGGGCGGCGATGACGTACGCGTCGAAGTACGGCAGCAGCCGCACGCCCCGCACGCCGCCCGCGGCTCCCGGGTCCGCCGCATCCGGGAACCCCGTGTCCCCGGCCGCCACCCAGGCCCGTGCGCCTTCGAAGAGCACCTCCTCCACCGCTCCCTCCGCCGCCAGCTCCCCGAACAGCCCGGTCGCCCAATCCTCCTTCGCCGCCAGCCACTTGGCGAAGTGCGCGGGCGTCGCCGGGCCGTAGGCCGTCAGGTAGCGGTGGACGAGTGTGCGCAGGGCCCGGTCCTGGGGGAGCGGGTCGAAGCGGGGCGGGCGGGTGTACGTCACCTTGCGGCCCCGGTTCGGGCCGAAGCACAGGGCGCCCGCCTGGCCCGCCCGGAGCAGCACCTGCCGCCAGCGCGGCCACAGGCCCTGGAAGGCGGGCATCACCAGATCCCCGGCCCAGGGGCCGGTGCGGGCGACGACCTCCTCGCCGAGCTCCTCCACCGTCAGACACACCCCGTCGAGCGCGTCGGCGATCGCCGCCTCCACCTGCTCCGCCTGCTTCTCGGCGAGCCGGACGTCGGGCGCGAAGGGCCCCGCCCCGGACGGCACCGCCGTCAACGCCGCGCTCCACAGCGGGAGTTCCCCGGCGGGAAGGAGGTGGACCGTCCCGCGCGGGCCGTGCGTACGCACCAGTGACCGCTCCTCCCACAGTGCGGCCCGCACCTCTCTCCGCGTCACTCCTTCCGCACGCACCCCGATCGCCACCTCCGCCGCGGACGGCACCTGGGCGTGCACGCCGAGCATGGCCGCTACGACGTCCGTGACGACATCCGCGGGCCCCCGCGGACCGCCTGCCGGCGAATTGGCCAGGAACTGTCGTTCGAGCCGTCGCGCGGAGGCCTCTCGCCAACTGATCCGCAAGGTCATGGCGTCGACGGTAGGGGGCAAATAGGTCGAATACTGTCCTCTGTGGCGCCGTGCACATCCCGAGCGCCCCTCCGGGCCGGCTCCACCCGCCCCGCCCGCCTGGCGCGCTCGTACCTCCACCTCCGCGGAGTTTCCACATCGTTATCGCCAACAGTTCACATGCGGTGCGGGCCTCACGTAAGTTCGAGGCCAGGCAATTCGCGTGAGCAAAGCTGCGTGGACGTCACCGCGCAGTGGAGGGGGCTGCGCGGTGACGCCCCCGTCAAGACGGCGTTCGCGGTCGGGTTAGCCCATCGGGGGGAACCCTCGGGGACCCTCGGACAACTGACCGGCCCTCGCCCAAGTCGCTCCAAAACCTCTGCTTCCCCCGGTAAGCGCCCCCATTGCCCTGGGAATCCGCTGCGTTCTGGCCATGAACCACTCATGAACAACACTGCAAACGGCCACCGGCGCGTCGTCGGGCGACTCCGGAGAGTAGTTGTGGCGCGCCGATGCACGCAGCATCACTTACGAAGGGTTATGGTGGAAACCCCCCCTCGGGCCGGTCCGTCTCCCCCCCCCACGGACCGGCCCGTTTTTTGTGCCCCCGCGCGCCTCCGTCCGCCCTCCCCCGCACCCCCGTCCGCGCCCACCCGGCTCAACGGCCCAAGCGCCGCAGGGGTAGGCTGCGCCCCGCGGGGACCGCACCGTACGGAGGGGCTGACATTCACGTGAACCTGCGCGACAAGCTGCGCGGCCTTCTGGTCAGGCTGTACGCACGCCGGGTGGAAGGTCACCTGGACCACGCTCAGGTGCCCAAGCACATCGGCGTCATCATGGACGGCAACCGACGCTGGGCCAAGGCCGCGGGTTCCACCACCGAGCACGGGCACCGCGCCGGCGCCGACAAGATCGAGGAGTTCCTCGGCTGGTGCACCGAGACGGACGTCGAGGTCGTCACCCTCTGGCTGCTGTCGACGGACAACCTCGACCGCCCGCAGGAGGAACTCGTTCCGCTCCTCGGCATCATCGAGGACGTCGTGCGCACCCTCGCCGCCGACGGCCGCTGGCGCGTCCACCACGTCGGCACCCCCGACATCCTCCCCTCCCATGTGCAGACCGCGCTGAAGGAGGCCGAGGAGTCCACCGCCCACGTCGACGGAATACTGGTCAACGTCGCCATCGGCTACGGCGGCCGCCAGGAGATCGCCGACGCCGTGCGCTCGATGATCGTGGACGCCGCCGACAAGGGCACCTCGATGGAGGACCTCGCCGACTCCGTCAGCGTCGATCTGATCGGCCGCCACCTCTACACCGGCGCCCAGCCCGACCCCGATCTGGTGATCCGCACCAGCGGTGAGCAGCGGCTGTCCGGTTTCATGCTGTGGCAGACGGCCCATGCGGAGTACTACTTCTGCGAGGTCTTCTGGCCGGCCTTCCGCAAGGTCGACTTCCTGCGCGCCCTGCGCGACTACGCGGCCCGCCACCGGCGTTACGGCGGCTGACACGGCCGGGCCGCCAGGGTCTCCTGGGGGTCGCCGACGGGTCGCCAGGGGCAGAAGTAACGAAGGACGTAACGAGGAGTTCACCGGCGCGCCGTCATATGCCGTGGCATGGCGGCGCATGTTCGAGGGCATAAGCCAAGCAGGTCGACGCCCGAACCACGGGTGTCGGATCTCAGCGGACGGCACGGGGCCGTCCGCCCGGGAGGCCCTTTGCACCAGCCCGACCGTGCGGTCACGGCACGGAAGAAGCAGCGGGGGGCCGGTTCTCGGCCCGTGCAGGGCGGCCGAGAACCGGTCCAGCTCCACTCCGTCGCTCCCCGACCTCATCCGAGGGGGTACGTCCTTCCGTGGTGACCAGCACAAAGCGCCGTATGCCAGACCGGCGCACCTATGTTCTCGACACCAGCGTCCTGCTGGCCGACCCGAACGCCATGACCCGCTTCGAGGAGCACGAGGTCGTGCTCCCCATCGTGGTGGTCACGGAACTGGAGGCCAAGCGGCACCATCCGGAACTCGGCTACTTCGCCCGGCAGGCGCTGCGTCTGCTGGACGACTACCGGGTGAAGTTCGGTCGCCTCGACGCCCCCATCCCGATCGGGGAACTCGGCGGCACCGTCCGTGTCGAGCTCAACCACTCGGACCCCAGTGTGCTGCCGACCGGCTACCGCCTGGGGGACAACGACTCCCGCATCCTCGCGGTCGCCCGCAACCTGCAGGCCGAGGGGTTCGACGTCACCGTCGTGTCGAAGGACCTTCCGCTCAGGATCAAGGCGTCCTCGGTCGGTCTCCTCGCCGAGGAGTACCGCGCCGAGCTCGCCATCACGGGCTCCTCCGGCTGGACCGGAATGTCCGAACTGAGCCTGTCCGGTGAGCAGGTGGACATCCTCTTCGAGGTCGGCCACACCTACGTGCCCGAGGCCGCCGACCTGCCCGTGCACACCGGTCTGACCATCCAGTCCGAGCGCGGCAAGGCGCTCGGCCGGGTCACCGCCGACGGCAACGTGCGCCTCGTGCGCGGCGACCGGGAGGCGTTCGGCATCAAGGGCCGCAGTGCAGAGCAGCGGATCGCGCTCGATCTGCTGCTCGACCCGGACGTCGGGATCCTGTCGATGGGCGGCCGGGCCGGCACCGGCAAGTCCGCGCTCGCGCTCTGCGCGGGTCTGGAGGCGGTCCTGGAGCGCCGCCAGCACCAGAAGGTGATGGTCTTCCGGCCGCTGTACGCGGTGGGCGGACAGGAGCTGGGCTATCTGCCCGGTTCCGAGGCCGACAAGATGGGCCCCTGGGCGCAGGCGGTCTTCGACACGCTGTCCGCGGTCACCAGCCGCGAGGTCATCGAGGAGGTCACCGCCCGCGGGATGCTGGAGGTGCTGCCCCTGACCCACATCCGGGGCCGTTCCCTCCACGACGCCTTCGTGATCGTCGACGAGGCGCAGTCGCTCGAACGGAATGTTCTCCTCACCGTTCTGTCCCGTATCGGCGCGAATTCCCGGGTCGTTCTGACCCACGATGTGGCGCAAAGGGACAATCTGCGGGTCGGACGTTATGACGGTGTGGTCGCCGTCGTCGAGAAACTGAAGGGACACCCGCTCTTCGCGCACGTGACGCTGAACCGGTCCGAGAGGTCTCAGATCGCGGCGCTTGTGACCGAAATGCTGGAGGACGGGCAGATCTGAGGGATCTGACCCTGCTCGGACAACTTCACAAACGCTGAGGTGAGTTGGCGCCGTCCGGCAAAGGCAGTGAGCCTAGCCGGGCGGCGCCTTCGCGTGTGGGCCTTTCGTGAAATCCCCGGGGGCAAAGGAGATGTGAGCTTTCACACGCAACTCGGAATTGCCTTGCGCGTTTGGTTACGGCAGAGTCTCAGTCCTGTCAGGCCCCGCATACGACACACCTGTACCCCCAGCGGTACAGAACCACTTGAGCTTCATCCTCAACTCCATACCGACCGTCGTATGCCGCCCGAGCAACACGCGGCGCTCCCGTAGCGGGAGTTGCCCACCGGGCCCGTGTCTCCCGTGACCCCGCAGTTCGGAGACCAGCGTCAAGGGCACGATTGCGTCCGCCAGGGTCACCGAAGCGGGCGATGCTGGAAGGAAAACCGTGTGAGCCGGATCTCGGTCCGGGGATTCGCAGTGGCCTCGGCCACGGCGGTCACCGCTGTCGGAAGCGTCGTCGGCGTTGCCTCGGGCAGTGTCGCGCAGCCCAACGACGCAGAGTCGACGGCAAGCGACGCGACGCTCCTCGCCGATCTGCCCGTGGGCCAGCAGGCCCAGGTCCAGACGGCGTCCCTTGCGCAGCAGGCCAGCTACCAGGCCATCGCCGCGGACGAGGGCGCGAAGAAGGACGCCGAGGAAGCGGCCCGCAAGGCCGCCGCCGAGACGGCCGTCGCGAAGAAGGAGGCCGCCGAGAAGGCGGCCAAGGAGCGCGCCGAGGCCAAGACCAAGGCCAGCCGCAGCGCGGGCGACTTCCCGATCCTGAGCTCCTACTCCATCGACCAGATCCAGGCGATGGCGGCGCAGATGGTGCCCAGCGGCCAGTTCCAGTGCTTCAGCAACATCGTGGACCACGAGTCCAGCTGGAACTACCACGCGGTCAACGCCTCCTCCGGCGCCTACGGTCTCTTCCAGGCGCTGCCCGCCGGCAAGTACGCGTCCGCCGGCTCCGACTGGCAGTCCAACCCGGCCACCCAGATCAAGTGGGGCCTGAACTACATGGACAGCCGGTACGGCAGCCCCTGCGAGGCGTGGTCGTTCTGGCAGGCCAACCACTGGTACTAGCAGGACCCGTGCGGCCCCGGCCGTTCATCCCCCCTCACCCTGACCACCTGATCACTCAGCAGAAGGAATCCGTGTGAGCCGGATATCGGCCCGGGGCTTCGCCGTGGCCTCTGCCACCGCCGTCACCACTGTCGGCGCCGTCATGGGCGTCGCCCAGGGCAGCGTCGCGCAGCCCAACGACGACGCCGAGGCGACGGCGGGCGACTCGACCCTCCTCGCGGACTTACCGGTAGGCCAGCAGGCCCAGGTACAGACCGCGTCCGTGACCCAGCAGGCCTCCGCGCAGGCGATCGCCGCGGACACCACCGCCAGGAAGTCGGCGGAGGAGACGGCCCGCAAGCAGGCCGCCAAGGACGCGGTGGCCAAGCAGAAGGCCGCCAAGGACGCCGCCGACAAGGCGAAGGCCGACCAGGCGGCCAAGGAGCGCGCCGAGGCGCAGACCAAGTCCGCCTCCAGTTCGACCGCGGACCCCGGCAGCTTCACCCAGCAGTCGTCGTACACCGTCGCCGAGGTCCAGGCCATCGCCCGGCAGATCGTGCCCGCCGACCAGTTCCAGTGCTTCAGCAACATCGTGAACCACGAGTCCACCTGGAACTACCAGGCCGTCAACCCCTCCTCCGGCGCCTACGGCCTCGTCCAGGCCTACCCCGGCTCGAAGATGTCGTCGGCCGGCGCCGACTGGCGGACCAACCCCGCCACCCAGATCAAGTGGGGCCTGAACTACATGAACGAGCGCTACGACAGCCCCTGCGGCGCCTGGGACTACTGGCAGGCAAACCACTCCTACTGAGCCCGCGCCCCATCTCTCGCTCAACCCTGCGCAGCCCCTCCCCGTCATAGGGGGAGGGGCTTTCGCCCTGTACGGTCGGTACGGCCGGGACCGACGACTCCAGGGGGAGTGGTGGGGAGAGACGGGGGAAGAGGACCGATCATGTCGCGTGTGCCAGGGTGGCTCGGCCGGCTGGGCGCCGGTCTGACCGAAATGGGGGAGCGGCTCGACGAACGGCGCGCGGAGGTCGAGCGGGAGAGCGAGGGCCTGGAGCCCGAGCCGGAACCGTCGCCGCCCGCCGCCGCCGAGACCGCCATGGCCGCCCCGGAGCCCGCCGAGGCCGAGGAACTCCCGCCGCGCGGTCCGCGCCCCGACCCGGCGCAGGCCGTGCCGTGGGGAGTGCGGGTGGCCGCCGAGGCCGGCTGGCGGCTGCTGGTGCTCGCCGGGACCGTCTGGATCCTCATCAAGGTCATCAGCGCGGTCCAACTCGTCGTGATGGCCTTCGTGGTCGCCCTGCTGCTCACCGCGCTCCTCGAACCCACCGTCGCCCGGCTGAAGCGGGTCGGCGTGCCCGGGGGGCCCGCGACCGCGCTGACGGCGATCCTCGGGTTCGTCGTCATCGGCCTGATGGGCTGGTTCGTGACCTGGCAGGTCATGGCGAACATCGACAACCTCTCCGACCAGGTCCAGGACGGCATCGACGACCTGCGCCGCTGGCTGCTCAACAGCCCCTTCCACGTCACCGACAAGCAGATCAACGGCATCGCCAAGAACCTGCGCGACGCGATCGGCGACAACACCGACGCGATCACCTCGGTGGGCCTGGAAGGCGTCACCGTCGTGGTCGAGGCGCTGACCGGCATCCTCCTGTCGTTCTTCTCGACGCTCTTCCTGCTCTACGACGGCAAGCGGATCTGGGAGTGGACGCTCAAGCTGGTCCCGGCCGCGGCCCGGCCGGGCGTGGCGGGAGCGGGGCCGCGGGCCTGGGCGACGCTCACGGCGTATGTGCGCGGCACGGTGATAGTCGCGCTGATCGACGCGATCTTCATCGGCCTCGGCATCTACTTCCTCGACGTGCCGATGGCCGTCCCGCTCGCCGTGTTCATCTTCCTGTTCTCGTTCATCCCGCTGGTCGGCGCGGTCGCCTCCGGCGCGTTGGCCGTCGTGGTCGCGCTGGTCACGCAGGGCGTGTTCACCGCGGTGATGACGCTGGCGGTGGTGCTGGCCGTCCAGCAGATCGAGGGCCACATCCTCCAGCCGTTCATCCTCGGCCGCGCGGTCCGCGTCCACCCGCTGGCGGTGGTCCTGTCGGTCGCGGCGGGCGGCATGGTCGCCGGCATCGGCGGCGCGATCGTGGCCGTGCCCCTGGTGGCCGTGACGAACACCGTGGTCGGCTATCTGCACGCCTACTCCCGGGAGCAGGCCCTGCGGCAGTCGCCGCGGCCACGGGGGGCCACCGCGGCCGGTGTCGCACCGGTGGCCGCCCCCGCCGCCGCGCAGGCCCCCGCGCCGCAGGACCGGAAGCCGCAACTCCCGGCCGACGACACCCCGGTGACGACGCGCGAGTGAACCTCACGTCGAGAGGTCGGCGAGCACCGCTTCCGCGTCCAGCGTCACCGCGAGCGCCTGGATCACCGAAGCGATCTTGAAGGCCTCCTGGACGACCTCACGGTCGACGCCCGCCTTGCGCAGCTTCTGCTCATGGGAGTCCAGGCACAGACCGCAGCCGTTGACGGCGGAGACGGCGAGCGACCACAGCTCGAAGTCGACCTTCTCGACACCGGGGTCGCCGATGACGTTCATCCGCAGACCGGGGCGCAGGTTGCCGTACTCGTGGTCGGAGAGCAGGTGGCGGGTGCGGTAGAAGACGTTGTTCATCGCCATGACGGCCGCGGCCGACCGGGCCGCCGTGTACGCCTCCGCCGAGAGGTTCGCCTTCGCCTCCGGGGCCAGCTCGCGCAGCACGAGGGGGGAGCGCGCGGCGATCGCGGTCACCAGCACGGTGCCCCACAGCTGCTGTGCGGACAGCTTCGAGTGACCGATGACCGCGTCCAGATTGAGCTTCAGGTCCCTGGCGTAGTCCGGAATCGCGGACGTCAGCGCATCCAACGTCATGACAGTTCACTCCCCGCCGGCAGCTTGATCGAGTCCAGGGTGACCTCACCCTCGGTCCCGTCGCAAGGGCACAGCTCGTCGGTGGCGGCCGGTCTGAGCACGAAGGCTGAGCACAAAGGCCTCTCCCCGGATGCGGGGAGAGGCCTTTGCCGTGGTCGCCGTGGCTGCCGTGGTCCGGTGTGGCTGCCGTGGCGGGTGTGGACGGGGGTTACTCGGTGCGCAGGCCGTCCGGTCGCATCAGCCGCATCAGGGGCGGCAGGCTCAGCAGCGTCACCAGCAGGACGACCGCCGCTCCGCAACCGGTCATCGTCAGCACGCTCGCCCAGTCCACGCCCACCGGCGTGGACGTCATCTTCAGCAGCACGGCCCCCAGCGTGAGCCCCACCGCCAGGGCCAGCAGCAGACCCAGCGCGATCGGGATCGCCGTCTGCCACAGCACCGACAGGCCCAGCGTGCGCCGCCGGGTGCCGAAGGCGACCAGCGACGACAGCAGCTTCTTGCGCTCGCGCAGCTGCTCCAGCTGCGAGACCAGCAGGCTCGCCCCGATCAGCAGCAGCACACAGGCGGAGCCGACGAGCAGTCCGGTGCGGATGGAGGTGAACTTCGTGCTCTGCCGGGTGGACGCCCACATCATCGGGTCGGCCAGCGGATCCACGTGGTACGCCGTGTTGCGGGCGTACTCGTACGCGTCGGGCATGGACTCGTCGATCGAGAGGTACAGCTCACCGCGGACCGTCTTGTCGGCCGCCTTGGGCAGGGCGCTCGGCGTCATCAGGAAGCCGCCGCGCTCCCAGTCGACCAGGCCTTTGACCGACTGGGCCTCGACGACGCCCTTGGGGACGGTCCAGACGACCTCCGCGCCGCCCCCGGGGGAGGACTGCTCCAGGTACAACTTCGTGCCGGGCTTGTTCAGCTTCGGCCCGTCGGTGGGGTCCTCGGAGGTGGTGAGCGCGAAGATGTCGCCGTCCTTGCACGAGGGCAGCTTCGCCACCTCGCGCAGGGCCGGGCAGTCGCCCACGGTCAGATCGGCGGACAGGTTCGGACCGTTCTCGCTCCGCCAGGAGGAGTCGCCCAGGTAGCCCTCCCACAGGGCGGTGACCTTGCGGACGCCCTTGGTGTCGGTGAACTTCTGGGCGGTCGCGGCCATCGGGACGCCGTTCGGCACCCGCACCTGCATCTGCGCCCGGGTGAGGTCCTGGCCGGTGGGCTTGGTGTAGTCGCCGTCCACGCCCGCGAAGAGCATCTGCAGCGCGATCGCCCCGGCCACCGCCACCGCGATGCCGTTGACCATCCGGGCCGCCGTACCGCTGCTCAACTGCAGGCGTCGTACGGCCAGTTGCCAGGCGACGCCGCCCGAGCCGAGGCGGGCGACGACCGTCTCCACGAGCCAGGGCAGCAGCGCGGTGATCCCGATGAGGAGCAGCAGGACGCCGCCGGTCACGAGGTACTGGTTGAAGTCCCCGTTCTCGCGGCCCTGTCCGATCATCGGGTAGAGCATCGCGAGGCCGGCCACCGGCATCAGCAGCCGCCACCACAGCCGACGCCGTGCGGGCTTCGCCGTGCGCACCACGCCGAGCGGCTCGATCACCACACCGCGCAGCGCGAAGAGGGTGACCAGGACGGCGGCCGTCGGCACGGCCAGCACGACCAGCGCGGCCAGCGCGGGGGAGGGGTTGAGGTAGCTGGGCCACACGCTGATGTCCATCACCTCGACCGTGCCCGCCGCCTGGCGGCCGATCAGGAAGAAGACCGCGCCGAGGACCAGGCCCAGCAGTGAGCCGGCCATCGCCTCGCCCGCCGCGATGCGCCGGGTCATCCGGCCGTCGGAACCGATCAGCCGCAGGGCCGCGAGCCTGCGGTCGCGCCGTTCACCGCCGAACCGCACGGCCGCGGCGATGAACACGGCCACCGGCATCAGCAGCACCACGATGATGACGAGGACCAGCAGGACCAGCACCGGGTCGGTCCGCTCGTGCGTCGGGTTCGGGTTCCCGAACTCCTTCAGCCGGGTCACACCGGCGTCGTCCATGTGCGAGGCGAGCCCGGAGGCGCCGGCGTAGTACGCGAGTTCCTGGGAGCCGATCAGCCCGCTCTCCCCGATGGTCCCGACGATCCGGTACGGCATCCGCTCGCGCAGCAGCGCCGAACCGTCATCGGCGAGCAGCTTCTTCAACGCGGGCGAGACCACCATGTCGCCCTTCGCCGGGAACCGGCTCAAGCCGGGCGGCAGCGGCGCGCGTGCTCCTTCCGGTTCCACCAACCGGCCGCGCACGCTCTTGTCGCGGAAATCCGTGTCGGTGCCCCTGATCAGCAGGGTGTCGTCCGCCTTGGTCGGCTTCGAGTCGCCGAACGCCCAGTCCAGCCGGGCCTGTTCACGGTCGTGCCGCACCGAGAGCACGTTCGGCACCGCCGTCGTCAGCAGCAGGACCGCCACGCCGAGGCCGACGCCCACCGCCGTCAGAATGGCCCTGACCCAGCCCTCCCGTCCGCCGGCGAAGGCGAACCGGACCCCCATGCCCAGGTCCCGATTCCACTGGCGCAGGTTCATACGACCCGCTCCATGTCCCGCGACTTCCCGTCCCGTACGACGATCTCGCGGTCGGAGTAGGCGGCCACCCGGGCCTCGTGCGTGACGAGGACGACGGCCGCGTTGGCCGTTCGGGCGGCCTCGGTGAGCAGTTCCATCACGCGCTCGCCGTTGAGCGAGTCCAGCGCGCCGGTCGGCTCGTCCGCGAAGATCACGCGCGGGCTGGTGACGAGCGAGCGCGCCACGGCCACCCGCTGTCCCTGCCCGCCGGACACCTCGCCGGGCCGCTTCTTGCCGAGGTCGTCGACCTCCAGGCGCTCCATCCAGCTCAGGGCGGTGCGCTCGGCCTGCTTGCGCGGGGCGCCGTTCAGCCGCAGCGGCAGCGCCACGTTCTCCACGCAGGTCAGTTCCGGCACGAGCTGTCCGAACTGGAACACGAACCCGAACTCCGAGCGCCGCAGCTGACTGCGCTGGGCGTCGCTCATCGTCGCGAGGTCACGGCCGTCGTACAGGATCGAGCCGGAGTCGGGCGTCACGATGCCGGCGAGGCAGTGCAGCAGCGTCGACTTGCCGGACCCGGACGGGCCCATCACGGCGACGACCTCGCCGGGGTGGATGGAGAACTCGGCGCCGTCCAGCGCCATGGTCGGGCCGTACGCCTTGCGCAGGTTCTCGGCGACGAGCAGGGATCCCCCGGGAGCGTTCACGCAGTCACCGCCGCCTTCAGCTTGTCGAGACGCGCGGCCGCCAGCTCCAGCCAGCGCAGGTCGGCCTCGAGGTGGAACAGGGCGTGGTCGCAGATCAGCTGGTCGGCGAGGTCGCCCTTGCGCTTGCGGTCGGTGAGGATGCGCATGCTGCGCAGGTGCTCGGACCGCTGCGTGTCGAGGATGTCGGCCGCGTCGCGGTGGGTGAGCAGCGCGAGGACGACCTTCGTGTAGAGCGTCGACTGCAGATACGGCTCGGGCTTCTCGGGCGTGCCGAGCCAGCGCTCCACGTCGGTGACGCCGGCGTCGGTGATCGCGTACCGCTTGCGCTCGGGACCGCCGCCGGCCTCGATGCCGTCGACCTCGACGAGGCCGTTCTTCAGCAGCCTGGACATCGTCGAGTAGACCTGGCCGTAGTGCAGCGGCCGGTCGTGACCGAACTTCTCGTCGAAGGCCCGCTTGAGGTCGTAACCGTGGCGGGGCCCGGACTCCAGGAGTCCCAGGAGGGTGTGACCGATGGACATGAGGAGGACTGTACATGCGGTGTATACCTGGCATGTATACGCGGAGTGCACAGGCCGCGGCAGGGGGTGCGAGTGCGCAGGTGGGGGCCGGTTGTCACCGTTCTGCAACAGGCGAAGGCGAGGCCGTTCAGGGGGACGGCGGCCTGGGGGCGGAGCCGCCGGGGGGACGCCCGCGGCGGGGCAGCGGTCCCGTCTCTCCCGGCAGCCGCCCCGCCTCCTTCAACGCCTTCCGCAGCAGGAACTCGATCTGCGCGTTCGCCGACCGCAACTCGTCCGAGGCCCACCGGGCCAGCGCGTCGTGGACGAGCGGGTCCAGCCGCAGCAGCATCTGCTTGCGCTGCGGCCGACCTTGAGGGGCCGAACCCCCGGAGGGAACCGTCACTGGTAGAGGGTTCCGGTGTTCAGGACCGGCTGCGGCGACCGGTCCCCGCACAGCACCACCATCAGGTTGGACACCATCGCCGCCTTCCGCTCCTCGTCCAGTTCCACGATGCCCTGCTCGGCGATCCGGCCGAGGGCCGCCTCGACCATCCCCACCGCACCGTCCACGATCTCCCGCCGCGCCGCGACCACCGCGCCCGCCTGCTGCCGCTGGAGCATCGCCGAGGCGATCTCGGGAGCGTACGCGAGGTGGGTGAAGCGGGACTCGATGATCCGCACACCGGCCGCCTCCACGCGCGCGTGCAGCTCTATGGCGAGCTTCTCGGTGATTTCCTCGGCGTTGCCGCGCAGCGAGAGCCCGTCCTCGTCGTGCGAGTCGTAGGGGTACTCGATGGCGATGTGCCGGACGGCGGCCTCGGTCTGGGTGGCGACGAACTCCAGGAAGTCGTCCACCTCGAAGCTGGCCTGCGCGGTGTCCTGCACGTTCCACACCACGACCGCGGCGAGCTCGATCGGGTTGCCGTAGGCGTCGTTGACCTTCAGGACGGCCGTCTCGTGATTGCGCACCCGGGTGGAGATCTTCTCGCGGGAGGTCAAGGGGTTCACCCAGCGCAGCCCGTCCTCCCGGATGGTGCCCCGGTAGCGGCCGAAGAGCTGCACCACGCGGGCCTCGCCCGGCGCCACCGTGTTCAGCCCGCACATCGCGAGGAACGCGGCGAGGGCGACCAGGATGCCGCCGATGATCAGCACCGCCTTGACTCCGGTCGCGGTCACGGCGGTGGCCGTGGCGATCATCCCGCCGCCGGCCAGCAGCCCGACCAGCCCGAGCAGCAGCGCGAGCCCGCCGCCCACGCTGTGCGCGGGGAACTCGTGCACGCGTGGGGCCGGCATCTCGGGTGCGTCGACCTCGGGGGTGGATGTGGAGGTGTGCGTGGTCATGGCGGGTCCCCGTTTCTCTTTCGTCTTCTCTTCGGGCCGTGTGGTCGGCCCTGCGGCCGATTCTGCTAGCCGCTGTCTAGCTAAGTGATATCACTTTAGCGCGTCGCGGCAACCCTGTACCCCTCTCGTACGTCGAATCGGTGGGGACGTTCTGCCGGTTCCACCGGGCGGGGTGCTCATTCTCACGCCCTCCGAACACCGGATCGGCAGCCCCTCGTCATAGAGAGCGGTGTTAGCTTTCTGAGCTGACCTGCCCCTGCCCACGGGCACTGGTGTGACTGCCGAGTAGGAAGCGGAGCGAGCGGACTCATGGGACGAGCGGAAGAGAGACGAGCGCGACAGCGCGGTGGCCGCCGCGCGGCGCCCAGGAACCGCTCGACGGAGACAGAGTCCGTCGCGCCCCCCACCACCGGGACCACGACCGCGACCACCACCGGGACCGCGACCCGGAGCGCCTCCGAGGCCGCCCCCGAGACCGGTCCCGCGGCCGGCGGGCGCGCGGCGGCCCGCAGGAACGCGAAGAAGGGCGGCAGGAGTGCGAAGGGCAAGGCCGGCAAGAAGAACAAGAGCTTCATACGCCGACTCTTCACCTGGAAGAAGATCCTCGGCACGTTCCTCTTCATGACCGTCGCCGTCATCGGCGCCTTCGTCTGGCTGTACGTGAGCACGCCCATCCCCAAGGGCAACCCCGACGCCGACCTGCAGAGCAACGTCTACAAGTACGGCAACGGCGCGATCCTCGCCCGCGACGGCGACGTCAACCGGGAGAACGTCGACCTCGCCACGATCCCCAAGCCGGTCCAGCACACCTTCGTCGCCGCCGAGAACAAGACCTTCTACAACGACGCGGGCGTCGACCTCAAGGGCACCGCCCGCGGTGTCCTCAACACGCTGATGGGCAAGGGCGCGCAGGGCGGCTCGACGATCACCCAGCAGTACGTCAAGAACTACTACCTGACCCAGGAACAGACCGTCACGCGCAAGCTGAAGGAACTGGTCATCTCCCTGAAGCTGGACCGGGAGAAGGACAAGGACTACATCCTGGCCGGCTACATCAACACCAGCTACTACGGCCGCGGCGCCTACGGCATCCAGGCCGCCGCCCAGGCCTACTACCGCGTCGACGCCGACAAGCTCAACGTCCAGCAGGGCGCCTACCTCGCCGCGCTGCTCCAGGCGCCCAGCCAGTACGACTGGACCTCCGCCTCCGACACCGGCAAGCGCCTGGTCCAGGCCCGCTGGAACTACGTCCTCGACAACATGGTCGAGCAGGACTGGCTGAAGAAGTCCGAGCGCGACGCCATGAAGTTCCCGATCCCCAAGGACCCGAAGGCCGCCCCCGGCAAGGAGGGCCAGGTCGGCTACCTCGTCGACGCGGCCAACACGGAACTCGCCAGGCAGCTCGTCGCCGACGGCACCGCCGAGAACTACGAGGCCGCCGCGGCGCTGGTGAACAAGGGCGGCTGGAACATCGAGCTCAACATCAACCCGAGCAAGCAGAAGGCGCTGGAGAAGGCGGTCAAGGAACAGCTGACCAGCAAGCTGGACAAGAAGAAACGTCCGGTCGACGGCGACGTCCAGGCCGGCGCGGTGTCGGTGAACCCGAAGACCGGCGCGGTCGAGGCGATGTACGGCGGTACGAGTTACACCGACCACTACCTCAACAACGCCACCCGCACCGACTACCAGCCCGCCTCCACCTTCAAGCCGGTGATCCTCGCCGCGGCCTTCAACGACAACGCCGTGACGCAGAAGGACGACAAGATCACCGCCAACACGATCTACGACGGCACCAGCAAGCGCCCCGTCGTCGGCAGCGACATCGGCTTCGCCCCGGAGAACGAGGACGACCAGGACTACGGTCCCGTCACCGTCCAGACGGCGCTGAACAAGTCCATCAACTCCGTCTTCGCGCAGATGGGCGTCGACGTCGGCATGGACAAGGTGCTGAAGGTCGCCGACGACCTCGGCATGGACACCAAGGACCTGAAGGCGGTCCCGGCCCAGACCCTCGGCACCATGGGCGCGAGCCCCCTGCAGATGGCCGGCGTCTACGCCACCCTCGACAACCACGGCAAGAAGGTCACCCCGGCGCTCATCAAGTCGGCGGAGAACAGCCTCCACCCGACGTTCAAGCTCGCGTCGCCCATCGGCACGCAGGTCATCAACCGCGAGGCCGCCGACTCGGTCACCTCGGTGCTCACCGGCGTGGTCGACGACGGTACGGCCAAGAAGTCCGTGCGGGACAACCCGCTGCGCAAGGGCCAGAAGGTCGCGGGCAAGACGGGTACCTCCGACAACAACAAGTCGGCCTGGTTCACCGGCTACACCCCCGACCTGGTCACCTCGGTCGGCCTGTTCGGCGAGTCGGCCAAGCCCCCGCACCCCCAGGTCACGCTGACCGGCGCGACGACGGGCCTGACCACGGTCGACGGCCGCATCAACGGCGGTGGCTTCCCGGCGCAGATCTGGGCGGCGTACACCTTCGGCGTCTCCACCGAGGTCAGCAAGTTCGACCTGGAGACCGACCAGGGCGCGGCGGTCCAGACGTCGTCTCCGTCGCCGTCGAACTCGCCGAAGCCGAGTTCCTCGCCGTCGAACTCGCCGAAGCCGAGTTCGTCCCCCTCGAACTCGCCGAAGCCGAGTTCGTCGCCGTCGAACTCGCCGAAGCCGAGTTCGTCCCCGTCCAACTCGCCGTCGGGCAACACCTCGTCGGAACCCACCACGGACGATCCGTCGTCCGGATCGCCGAATCCGGACAATCCGATCTTCGGCCAGTAGCGGACTTCGGCTGAGCAGCACGACAGCGCAGAGGGCGCCCGGAGATCTCCGGGCGCCCTCTCTCGTGCCTCTGCTCGCGGCTGCCCGCCGCTGTCAGCTCCGGTTCAGCTCGAACCAGACCACCTTGCCGGTGCTCAGCCGCGTGGCCCCCCAGCGCCGGGCGAGGCGGTTCACCAGATACAGGCCGCGCCCGCCCTCGTCGGTCGCCCGGGCCTGCCGCAGCCGGGGCAGCTGGGGCACGTCGTCCCCGACCTCGCAGCGCAGCACGTCGGTCCGCAGCAACCGCAGTGTCACCGGCCGCGTGGCATACCGCACCGCGTTGGTGACGACCTCGCTGACCAGCAGCTCGACGGAGTCGCTCATGTCCTCCAGACCCCAGCGGGACAGCGCCCGCCGGGCCAGCCGGCGGGCGCGGCCAGGAGCCGCGTCCTCCGGTTCCAGGAACCAGTACGCCACATCGCTCGGCGCGATCCCGTCGAACCGGGCGGCGAGCAGCGCGATGTCGTCGTCCCGGTCGCCCGGCCCGAGCATGTCGAGCACCTCGTCGCACAGCGCCTCAAGGGGCGGCGGATGGTCCGGCCCGGTCAGCTGGGCGGTCGCGGCGAGCTTCTCGCGCAGCTGCTCTATGCCGGTCGCCACGTCCCGCAGCCGGGACTCCACCAGCCCGTCGGTGTACAGCAGCAGCGTCGCCCCGGCCGGCGCGTCCAGCTCCACCGCCTCGAAGTCGACCCCGCCGACGCCGATCGGCGCGCCCGGCGGCACCCGCAGCACCTCGGCCCGGCCGCCCAGATGCAGCAGGACGGGCGGCGGATGGCCCGCGTTGGCGATGGTGATGCGATGCGACACCGGGTCGTAGACGGCGTACAGGCAGGTCGCCATGCGGTCGGTGCCCAGCCGCTGGGCCTGCTCGTCGAGGTGGTGCAGGACCTCCTGCGGAGGCAGGTCGAGCCCGGCCAGCGTCTGGGCCGTCGTGCGCAGCTGCCCCATGATGGCCGCCGACGTCATGGAGTGCCCCATCACGTCGCCCACCACCAGCGCCACCCGGCTGCCGGGCAGCGGGATGGCGTCGTACCAGTCGCCGCCGACCCGCGCCGTCTCCGCCGCGGGCAGGTACCGGGACGCCAGCCGGACGCCCGTGGGACGCGGCAGGGTCTCCGGCAGCATCGTGCGCTGCAACTCGTCGGCGATGTACGCCTCACGGTCGTACAGCACCGCCTTGTCGATGCCGAGCGCGCTGTGCGTGGCCAGCTGCGCGGCCACCAGCAGGTCGTCGTTCTCGAACGGGAGGCGCTCCGGACGGCGCAGGAAGACCGCGGCGCCGATCACCCGGCGCCGGCCGCGCAACGGGGCCAGGATCGCCCGCTGGCCGCCCGGGACGACCAAGGTGCTGTCCTCGCCCAGGAGTTCGGGCAGCGCGGCGCGCGCGGCCGGATTGTCGGCGAACACCGGACGCACCCCGCGCAGCACCTCCGCGAGCGCCCCGCCGGGCCGCACCTCGCACATGTCCCCGATCGAGGCCGACAGCTCGGCGGTCAGCTCACCCGGCTCCGGCGGCGGCAGCGCCAGCGCCGCGAAACCCGTCTCGGTGTCCCGCTCCTCGGGGATGCGGTCGGTGCGGCGCAGCCGCAGCATGATGCGGTCCGCGGCCGGCCGCTCGTCGCCGACGGGCAGCGGGTCGCGCAGATAGACGAGGATCGCGTCGGAGAAGGTCGGCACGGTGGCCCGGCACAGCCCCATCACGATCTCGTCGAGGTCCAGTCCGCGGGCGATCCGCCGGGTCGCGGCGCCCACGAAGCGCAGCCGGTCACCGTCCCGCCGCATCGGCGTGGGCCGGCCGGGCTGCGCCGCCGCCCCTCCGCCGCGCCGCTCCTGGCCGCCGGGACCCCGCTCCGCGTGCGGGTCCGTGCCCGGCTGGGCCGGGATGGACTCGGGCACCGGGCGGGGCCGGTGAGTGTCCGGCTCGGCGGACGCCGACGGCTGGGAGTGCTCGGTCTCCGCGGAGGAGCCGGCCTCCGTCCCGGCCGTGTCCTTGCCCGCTGCTCCCTGGCCGCTCTGGCCGCCCATGTTGCCCTTTCCACCCTTGCCGCACGGCGTCGTCGTACCCGAGGCGTCGGGCGGTAAGGCGGACGGGGCCGCAGCGGGCTCCGGGGTACGCAGGAGTGCCCCACGGGGGTCCGTGGGGTCGACGCCCTGGGGGCGTTCGTAGGAGAGGGGCTGCTCCGTCACGCGTGTCGAATCCGTCCGTCCGGGGCTGCACGCCGCGCGCGCAGTTGGTCCCGCAGGAAACCCGATACCCGGAATACGTGTCCCCGGAACGGAATTCCCGCGTGGTCAGAGGTTGTTCCTGTGTCACCGGTGGCCCGCGCACGACCCTGGGGGCCGACGACGAACGTCCCTTTGGTGTTGCCCTCGTACCCCTCGCTCACGTCCTGCCGCCCCTCGGTGACGTTCGGTCAGACCCGGCGTCTGCTCCGGGAGTTACTGCCAGCGTGCCTTGCGGAGGACGATCCTACGTTTGTTGCCCGGGGGCGCATCAAGGGTCTCATGTGGACATGTGCGCGGGCGTACGGTCCCAGTCCTCCGGCAGCAACGGTACGGCCCAGGACGGATCCGGGCGCCAGTTCTGCCAGCCCTCGTCGAACGGCGGCCCCCACGCGCGGATCACCTCCACCGCTTTGCGGCCCGCCTCCCGCACCTGTTCGGCGACCGTGGCGTCCATCAGTCCGTCCTGCTGGGCCTGCGCGAACTCGTCCTCGTCGCGCCAGCCCCAACTGCGGTCCGGGTAGACGCAGATGTCCAGAAAGTGGTCCTCCGAGTCCACCCCGTCGGACCAACGGGCCAGCGGCTGCTCAAGATTGACGTACCAGTTCTTGAACTGCCAGCCCGGCTCCCAGAACAGCCACACCGACCAGGGCTCGCCGGGTCGGGCCAGCTTCAGCACGCCGGTGCCGAACCAGTGGGCGCGCTGTACGGTCCGCGGCTTGGTGTACCGGGTGTGCAGAGGCTCCTGGTGCAGCGGGGTGCCGTCGGCGAGAACGGGCCGCACGCACTGCGTGCCCGGGGCCATCCACACGGCGAGCACGTCCTCGTCGTCCCGCACGACGGTGACCGGGCGGGCGATGTGGAAGCGTGCTCCGCCGTTCTCCCGGTAGCGCCACAGGATCCGGTCTCCGGGCTCCCAGAAGACCGCCGCACCGCCCGTTCCCATGCGTCTCATCGCTCCACCGTCTGCCATGCACAGATATTAGGTGCCATGGACATACGACGCTGCGGCGCGCGTCACGGTTCGCGCGCCGGAGCGCGAAAGGTTACGGGTGCGTCATCCGCAGGACATCCAGGGCCTCGTCGAGCTGCTGCAGCGTCAGGTCGCCCCGCTCCACGTACCCTCCGTCGAGGACGGCCTCCCGGATCGTCTTCTGATCCGCGAGGGCCTTCTTGGCGACCTTCGCGGCCTCCTCGTACCCGAGGTACTTGTTCAGCGGCGTGACCACCGACGGCGAGGACTCGGCGTACTCACGGGCGCGCTCGCGGTGCGCGACGATCCCGTCGACCGTCCGGTCCGCCAGCAGCCGCGACACGTTGGCGAGCAGCCGGATCGACTCCAGGACGTTCTTGGCGATCACCGGCAGCATGACGTTGAGCTCGAAGTTGCCCGCCGCGCCGGCGGCGGCGACCGTGGCGTCATTGCCCACGACCTGCGCGGCGACCATCAGCACGGCCTCCGGGATCACCGGGTTCACCTTGCCGGGCATGATCGACGAGCCGGGCTGGAGGTCCGGCAGGCTGATCTCGGCCAGTCCGGTGCGCGGCCCCGAGGACATCCACCGCAGATCGTTGGCGATCTTCGTCAGTCCGACGGCGATGGTCCGCAGCTGCCCGCTGGTCTCGACGATCCCGTCCCGCGCGCCCTGCGCCTCGAAGTGGTCGCGCGCCTCGGTCAGCGGCAGTCCGGTGACCCGGGCGATCTCCTCGATGACGGCGGCGGAGAAGCCCGGCGGCGTGTTGATCCCGGTGCCCACGGCGGTGCCGCCCAGCGGCAGCTCGGCGAGGCGCGGGAGGGAGGCGTGCAGCCGCTCCACGCCGTACCGCACCTGCGCGGCGTACCCGCCGAACTCCTGGCCCAGGGTGACGGGCGTGGCGTCCATCAGATGCGTCCGCCCCGACTTCACCACGTCGGCGAACTCCTGCGACTTGCGGGTGAGGGCGTCGGCGAGGTGCTCCAGAGCGGGCACGAGGTCGTGGGTGACGGCGGCGGTGGCGGCGATGTGAATCGACGAGGGGAACACGTCGTTCGACGACTGCGACGCGTTGACGTGGTCGTTGGGGTGCACCTGTCGCCCCAGCCGCTCACCGGCCAGCGTGGCGATCACCTCGTTGGTGTTCATGTTGGACGAGGTCCCGGAGCCGGTCTGGAACACGTCGACCGGGAAGTGCTCGTCCCACCGGCCCTCGGCGACCTCCCCGGCGGCCTCCTGGACGGCCTCGGCGATCTCCTTGTCGAGCACCCCGAGTTCCGCGTTCACCTTGGCGGCGGCGCCCTTGATCCGGGCCAGCGCCTCGATGTGCGCGCGCTCGATGCGCTGCCCGGAGACGGGGAAGTTCTCGACGGCGCGCTGCGTCTGGGCCCGCCACTTGGCGTCCGCCGGGACGCGTACCTCGCCCATGGAGTCGTGCTCGATCCGGTATTCGCTCATGCCTGTAGAGCGATCCGGGCGGCACGGTTGTTCCGGACTTCACCCGTACGTGTCGCTGGATGTGATCCACGTCTCAGGGCGGCGGTGCAGCAGACGAGGGGGCGCCCACGTCGAGGACGGGTGACAGGAAGGGAGGAGCGTGTGGAGACGGACTTCCAGGAATTCGTGACCGCCCGGTCGGCCGCGTTGTTCAGGGGCGCCCTCGTCCTCACGGGAAACCGTGAGGCGGCGGAGGACCTGGTCCAGGAGACCCTGGAGAAGGCCTGCCGCAAGTGGCGCACCATCGCCGCGAAGGACGCTCCGGACGCCTACGTCCGGCGGATCATGGTGAACCTCGCCAACGACCGCTGGCGCAGGTTCCGCCGCCTGACCACGACTGCGCACCCCGAAGGCGGCGACCCGGCCGCCCCGGGCGACGAGTACGGACAGGTCGACAGCAGGGACCAGTTGGTGCGCGCACTGCAGCAACTGCCCATGCGGATGCGGACCGTGGTGGTGCTGCGATACTTCCACGATCTCTCGGACGCCGAGATCTCGGCCGACCTCGGCATCTCGCCGAGCACGGTCCGGTCCCAGCTCGCCCGGGGCATCGAGAAGCTCAGAGACCAGTTCCCCGCACTCTCCGCCCCTTCACCGCAGCGGCGCCCGGAAGGAGTCCGATGACCTCGTACGGCGACGCACGGCCTTCCGGCCGCACGCCTTTCGAAGAGGAACTGATGACCGCCATGAACCGTTTCGCGGACTCCGCCGAGACCCCCGCCTTCGACGCCCCGCAGATCGAGCGCCGCACCCGCCGCAGGCGGACCGTCGGCATCGCCGCCGTCGCCGCAGCCCTCATCGCGGCGGGCGGCGGCACCGCCCTGGCCACCTCGGCGGCGGGCGGCGGGAGTTCGACGACCCCGGCGACCAGCACGGCCGCCAAGAGCGACGCCACGACCATGCTCTACGGCGAGGACCCGACCATCCCCATCGACTTCGCGGGCTGGACTCTGGAGGGGGCCAAGACGTACCTCCTCAAGACGCAGACGAAGCTCGGCGCCGTCACCGAGAAGGCTGCCGGCGACTGCAAGCCGGGCTCGGTGATCGGCGTGTCCCCGCACGCCCCGACGATCGTCCACAACGGCGACACGGTCAGCTTCGTCGTCTGCGCCGGCTGACCACCGGCTTCCGAACCGACGCGACGCCCGCCCCTGCGCCAATCAGGGGCGGGCGTCCGTCCGAGGGTCACCCGAGCCCGGGGCCCCGCACCGGGATGCTGGTGAACGTGGGGGCCGGCGCCGGGTCCTTGAAGAAGTCGTTGCCCTTGTCGTCGACGACGACGAACGCCGGGAAGTCCTCGACCTCGATCTTCCAGACGGCCTCCATGCCGAGCTCCTCGTACTCGACGACCTCGACCTTCTTGATGCAGTCCTGGGCGAGGCGGGCGGCGGGGCCGCCGATCGAGCCGAGGTAGAAGCCGCCGTGCGTGCCGCAGGCGTCCGTGACCTGCTGGGAGCGGTTGCCCTTGGCGAGCATCACCTTGGAGCCGCCCGCCGCCTGGAACTGCTCGACGTAGGAGTCCATCCGGCCGGCCGTCGTCGGCCCGAAGGAACCGGAGGCGTAGCCCTCGGGGGTCTTGGCCGGACCCGCGTAGTACACCGGGTGGTCCTTCAGGTACTGCGGCATGTCCTCGCCCGCGTCCAGCCGCTCCTTGATCTTGGCGTGCGCGATGTCACGGGCCACGACCAGCGGACCGGAGAGGGAGAGCCGGGTCTTCACCGGGTACTTCGTCAGCTCGGCGAGGATGTCGTCCATCGGCTGGTTCAGGTCGATCTTCACGACGTCACCGGCCTCGTCGAGGTGCTCGTCCGTCGTGTCCGGCAGGAAGCGCGCCGGGTCCGTCTCCAGCTGCTCGAGGAAGACGCCCTCGGCGGTGATCTTCGCGACGGCCTGCCGGTCCGCGGAGCAGGAGACGGCGATGGCGACCGGGCAGGACGCGCCGTGCCGCGGGAGGCGTACCACGCGCACGTCGTGGCAGAAGTACTTGCCGCCGAACTGCGCGCCGATCCCGATCTTCTGCGTCAGCTCGAAGACCTTCTCCTCCAGCTCCTTGTCCCGGAAGCCGTGCCCGAGCGGCGAACCCTCGGCCGGGATCTCGTCCAGGTAGTGCGCGGAGGCGTACTTCGCGGTCTTCAGCGCGTACTCGGCGGAGGTGCCGCCGACGACGATCGCCAGGTGGTACGGCGGGCAGGCGGCCGTGCCCAGCGAACGGATCTTCTCCTCCAGGAACTTCATCATGGAGGCCTCGTTCAGGACGGCCTTCGTCTCCTGGTAGAGGAACGACTTGTTGGCCGAGCCGCCGCCCTTGGCCATGAACAGGAACTTGTACGCGCCGCCGTCGGCGGCGTACAGCTCGATCTGCGCCGGGAGGTTGGAGCCGGTGTTCTTCTCGTCCCACATGGTCAGCGGGGCCATCTGCGAGTAGCGCAGGTTGAGGTTCAGGTACGCGTCGTAGATGCCGCGGGAGAGGGCCGCCTCGTCGCCGCCGTCCGTCAGGACGTTCTGCCCGCGCTTGCCCATGACGATCGCCGTGCCGGTGTCCTGGCACATGGGGAGCACGCCGGCGGCCGCGATGTTCGCGTTCTTCAGCAGGTCCAGCGCGACGAACTTGTCGTTGCCGGAGGCCTCCGGGTCGTCGATGATCCGCCGCAGCTGGGCCAGGTGCGCGGGCCGCAGATAGTGCTGGATGTCGTGGATGGCCTCCTCGGCGAGCTTGCGCAGCGCCTCCGGCTCCACCTTGAGGAACGTCCGCCCGTCGGCCTCGAAGGTGGAGACACCCTCGGAGGTCACCAGCCGGTAGGGGGTGGTGTCCTCTCCCATGGGGAGCAGATCGGTGTACGCGAACGCAGGGTTGGGTGGGGGGGAACTACTCGGCATCTCGCCCATTCCTCACTCGACAGACGGCGCCCGCCTCCGTTGGCGGGCGCTCACCAGCGTAGAACCTGCCGCTGACGCCGAGCCTGTGAGGTAAGGCTCAGTTCGGCGACAGCCCGACGTCCGTCCCGCGGTCCGATGGGGGTATCGCGATCTATCGTGTGTGGGTACGCTGCTGTCGTGGACCTTCAGAAGCAGACCGCCGCACCCACGCCGGCCGCCGAGTTGCGCGCCTCCGACGCCGACCGCGACCGTATCGCCGACATGCTCCGCGAGGCCCTCGCGGAGGGCCGGCTGACCGCCGACGAGCACGCCGAGCGTGTCGAGGGCGTCCTGGCCGCCAAGACGGTCGGCGAGCTGGAGGCGTTCGTCCGGGACCTGCCCGCCGCGCACGAGCGCCGCGCGGCCCCCGCCTCCGCGCCCAGCCGGCCCACCGCCGGCGCGATCCCCGCCGACCCCGACGACAACGTGGTCGCGGTCTTCAGCAGCGCCGTCCGCAGGGGCCGTTGGCGCGCGGGCCGCCGTATCCACGCGTACGCGGTGTTCGGCAGCGTCGAGATCGACCTCACCGAGGCGCTCTTCGAATACCAGCAGGTCGTGATCAAGGCGGTCTCGGTCTTCGGCAACATCGAGGTCCGCGTCCCGGAGAACGTCTCGCTGCGCGGCACCGGCGGTGCGGTGCTCGGCAACTTCGAGGTGGACGCGCTCGATTCGCCCCAGTCCGACGCGCCCGTGGTCTACGTCGACGGGTGGGCGGTACTGGGCAACATCGAAGGCCGGCCGAAGCGGGGCAAGCTCGTCGCGGACATTCTCGATCGGGTTCAGCACAAGGTCGACAAGAGTTTGCGCAAACACCTGGACCGTTGACGGTCGTGAACGCGCCATCCCCGACAGCGGAGGATCCGGCGGTCGCGAACCCTGTGCATAGGCGCGCGTACAGCGGGTAGGCCTTGCTGCATCGTCTCTCGCTCGCGAAGCCGTCGTCAGGAGTAGACCCGTGCTGCAACCGCCGCATTCGTCCCTGCAGGTCGCCGCTGTCCCGGCCCAGCGGGTGCCAGCGCGCGACAGGGACCAAGACGCTCCCTGGCATACCGAGGCGGTGTGCCGACGTGACGAGGCAGGCCTGTTCTTCGCCCCCTCCAAGGAGCCCACGGCTGCCCGGCTCTCCCGCGAGGAAGCCGCGAAGCGGGTCTGTGCGCGCTGCCCCGTCATGGTGGAGTGTCGCGAACACGCCCTCCTGCAACCCGAGCCCTACGGCGTCTGGGGCGGCCTCACCGCAGCAGAACGCCGTGTGGTCCTCGCCCGACGCCGCCGCCGCGACGTGGAACTCAAGAAGGCGGCCCGAGCGGCGGGCCGCATAGCGCAAGCGGGCTAGCAGCTCCCGGAGAAGCGAGGGGCGCCCCCTCCGCACCGGGGGCGCCCTGCTTCTTTGCTGTTCTCTCCGCCGGCTTTCTCTCTCCGCCGGCTTTCAGCGGCGCGGGGTCACTTGGCCCGATCGAAGTCCACGGCACTGTAGGCCCGCAGCTTGCTCAGCCGGTGCTCGGAGTCGATCCGCCGCACCGTCCCGGACTTCGACCGCATCACGATCGAGTCCGTGGTCGCGGTCTCCGACCGGTACCGGACCCCCCGCAGCAGTTCCCCGTCGGTGATCCCGGTGGCGACGAAGAACACGTTCTCCCCGGTCACCAGGTCCTCGGTGGTCAGCACCCGGTCGAGATCGTGCCCGGCGTCGATCGCCCGGGCCCGCTCCTCGTCGTCCTTGGGCCACAGCTTGCCCTGGATGACGCCGCCCAGGCACTTCACGGCGCAGGCCGAGATGATGCCCTCGGGGGTGCCGCCGATGCCGAGCAGCAGGTCGATGCCGGTGCCTTCGCGCAGGGCCAGGATCGAGCCGGCGACGTCACCGTCGGAGATCAGCTTGATGCGCGCGCCGGTCTCCCGGATCTCCTTGATGATGCCTTCGTGCCGCGGCCGGTCCAGGATGACGACCGTGACGTCCTCCGGCGTGGCCCGCTTGGCCTTGGCGACCCGGCGGATGTTGACCTCGACGGGCGCGTTGATGTCGACGAACTCGGCGGCCTCCGGGCCGGTGACGAGCTTGTCCATGTAGAAGACGGCGGACGGGTCGAACATCGCGCCGCGCTCGGTGGCCGCGAGGACGGCGATCGCGTTCGGCATGCCCTTCGCCGTCAGCGTGGTGCCGTCGATCGGGTCGACCGCGATGTCGACCTCGGGCCCGGTCTGGTCGCCGACGCGCTCGCCGTTGAAGAGCATCGGGGCCTCGTCCTTCTCGCCCTCGCCGATGACGACCACGCCGTTCATCGACACGGTGGAGACGAGAGTCCGCATGGCGCGCACCGCGGCGCCGTCGGCGCCGTTCTTGTCGCCGCGTCCCACCCAGCGGCCCGCGGCCATGGCGGCGGCTTCGGTCACCCGGACGAGTTCCAGGGCGAGGTTGCGGTCGGGGGCCTCGGAGGGGACGTCCAGTTCGGACGGCAAGTGATGATGCTCGGTCATCGGAGCGCACCTTTCTGACTGATACGACGACGGCCGGATGAGGGTTCGAGCCTCGACTCTATCGTCAGTCCGACAAAATGAGCAGGGGACCCCACGGATGAGCGCGCCGGGCACCTGCGACGATAGGGGGCGTGGCAGGTTCGAACGGCAAGCAGAAGACGGCCCGGGACATGATCCTCTCCCTGGGGCTGATCATGATCGCGGCGTGGGTCATATACCTCTTCATTCCCCACGATGACCGCGCTCCCGACGTCAAGCGAGTCGACTACCGCGTCGAGCTCCTCACGGCGCGCCGCGCGGCGTCGTACCCGGTGGCCGCGCCCGAGGGTCTGCCCGACGCCTGGAAGGCGACCTCGGTGCGCTTCCAGGGCGCCGACTTCGACGCCTGGCACCTCGGTTTCCACGCCCCCGACGGGGAGTACGTGACGATCGAGCAGTCCACTCAGAAGCGCGCGCAGTTCATCGACGAGGCCAGTCAGGGCTCGACCGCGACCAAGGTCACCGAGCAGATCGGCGGCCGCACCTGGACCCGCTACACCGGCGGCCGCTACGACGCGCTCGTCCTGCAGGACACCGGCAGCTCGACCACGGTCGTCGCGGGCACGGGATCCTTCGAGCAGCTGTCGACGATGGCCGGGGCGCTGAAGCTGGCATGAGCGCCCCCGACGCACGAAGAGGCCCCCGGCACGCGCCGGGGGCCTCTTCGTATGTCACTGGTGCTTGCGTCACCGGTCTCAGACGGTGGTGACGACCTCGTCGTACGCCAGGCGCGGGGAGCGCGGGAACCAGGAGTCCTCGCCCGGCTTGCCGATGTTGATGACGACCAGCGGGGTGTGGTCGTCGTCCAGGAACTCCTTCTGGACGCCCGCGAAGTCCACGCCGGTCATCGGGCCGGCGGCGAGACCGGCCGCGCGGACGCCGATGATGAAGTAGGCGACCTGCAGCGCGGCGTTCAGCGAGGCGGCGCCCTCACGGGCCGGGCGCTCGCTGAAGAAGAGGTCCTTGGCCTGCGGGAAGTGCGGGAACAGGGTCGGCAGCTCCTCGTGGAACTCGTTGTCCGCGGAGAGGATCGCGACCAGCGGGGCGGTGGCGGTCTTGGGCTGGTTGCCCTCGGCCATGTGCTTCACCAGGCGCTCGCGGGCCTCGGCGGAGCGGACCAGGGTGATGCGCAGCGGGCTCTGGTTGAACGCCGTCGGGCCGTACTTGACGAGGTCGTAGATCGCCTGGACCTGCTCGTCGGTCACCGGCTCGTCGGTGAAGGTGTTCGCGGTGCGGGCCTCGCGGAACAGCAGGTCCTGGGCGGCGGCGTCAAGAACGAGAGACATGCGTGTACTTCCTTGGAGTGGCGTCCGGATCCAGTACCGGACCGTGGTCCGGATCGGCTGACGACACCGACGGTACGGGAGGGATGTTCAAGGTTCAACAAAAGGGGGCGTGAGGTGATCCGCTTCACATCCGCCCGGCCGGTCAGCCGGCCCACCAGGCGGTGAGCCGGCCCCGCCGGGGCCGGGGTCACTCCTCGTCCGCGGTGGTCTCCTCCTCGTCGGCCAGCGCCGCGTCCAGCCGCGCCCGCGCACCCTCCAGCCAGCGCCGGCACACCTTGGCCAGCTCCTCGCCGCGCTCCCAGAGGGCGAGGGACTCCTCCAACGTCGTGCCCCCCGCCTCCAGACGCCGTACGACCTCGATCAGCTCGTCGCGGGCCTGCTCGTAACCGAGCGCCTCGTCCGTCCTGCTCGTCATGCACCCATTCCCAGTCGTCGTTTCCCGGCTGCCGCTGTCCGGCCGTCGGCTACTGGCCGTCGACCCGGCTCACGGTGAACTCCCCCTCGGCGACCCGCGCGCGCAGCACCTCGTCCGCCGCCACCTCGCCCGGGTCCCGGACCACGTGCCCGTCCGCCTTCTGCAGCACCGCGTACCCGCGCCTCAGCGTCGCGGCCGGCGACAGGGCCACCACGCGCGCGTGGGTGTGCGTCAGCTCGGAGTCGGCGCGGTCCAGGAGGTGGCCGAGCGTGCGCCGGGTGCGGTCCACGAGCGAGGCGACATGGTCGGCCCGCTCGTCGACCATCCGGTGCGGATCCTGTATGACGGGCCGCGCGAGCGCGTGCGCCAGCCCGCGCTCCTCGCGCTCCACGAACGCCTCCGCACACCGCCGCGCCCGCCCGCGCAGCATCCGCACCCGCTCCAGCTCCTCGCCGACGTCCGGCACGACCTTCTTCGCGGCGTCGGTCGGCGTCGAGGCGCGCAGGTCGGCCACATGGTCGAGGAGCGGGTTGTCCGGCTCGTGCCCGATCGCCGAGACGACCGGCGTGCGACAGGCCGCGACCGCCCGGACCAGCTGCTCGTCCGAGAACGGCAGCAGATCCTCGACGCTGCCGCCCCCGCGCGCCACGATGATCACGTCCACGTCGTCGAGCGCGTCGAGCTCCTTGACGGCCTGGACGACCTGCGTCACCGCGTGCACGCCCTGGACGGCGACGTTGCGCACCTCGAAGCGGACGGCGGGCCAGCGGTGCCGGGCGTTCTCCAGGACGTCCCGCTCCGCGGCGGAGGCCCGCCCGCACACCAGCCCGACGAGCTGCGGCAGGAAGGGCAGCGGCTTCTTCCGCGCGGGGGCGAAGAGCCCCTCCGAGGCCAGGGACTTCTTCAACTGCTCCAGCCGCGCCAGCAGCTCCCCGACCCCCACCGGCCGTATCTCCACGGCCCGCAGCGACAACTGCCCCCGCGGCGCGTACCACTCCGGCTTCGCGTGGACGACGACCCGCGCGCCCTCGCCGACGACGTCCGCGACCGCGTCGAAGACCTGTCGGTAGCAGGTCACGCTGACGGAGATGTCGTGCGACGGATCCCGCAGCGTCAGAAACACGACGCCCGCACCCGGACGCCGCGACAACTGCGTGATCTGCCCCTCGACCCACACCGCGCCGAGCCGCTCGATCCAGCTCCCGATGAGCCGCGACACCTCGCCGACGGGCAGCGGGGCGTCCGCGGACGTGTTCACAGCCATGCGCCCGAGAGTAACGGCCACGACTGACAACGCAGTGGACGCGAACCCTTCACCCGTCGGGGATCTTCGACCCCCTGGAGGCGGCCTTACGATGGGACGCATGACTGCTTCGCCTGGCCGCCGCCGTGTCCTGCTCGCCGCTCCCCGGGGCTACTGCGCGGGCGTCGACCGTGCCGTGATCGCCGTCGAGAAGGCCCTGGAGCAGTACGGGGCCCCGGTCTACGTCCGCCACGAGATCGTCCACAACAAGTACGTCGTGCAGACCCTGGAGAACAAGGGCGCCATCTTCGTCGAGCGGACGGAGGAGGTGCCGCCGGGCAACATCGTCATGTTCTCCGCGCACGGCGTCGCCCCCGTCGTCCACGAGGAGGCCGCGCGCGGGCGCCTCGCCACCATCGACGCGACCTGCCCGCTCGTCACCAAGGTCCACAAGGAAGCCGTCCGCTTCGCCGGCGAGGACTACGACATCCTCCTGATCGGGCACGAGGGCCACGAGGAGGTCATCGGCACCTCCGGCGAGGCCCCCGACCACATCCAGCTCGTCGACGGCCCCGAGGACGTCGCCAAGGTCGAGGTCCGCGACCCGTCGAAGATCGTGTGGCTCTCCCAGACCACCCTCTCCGTCGACGAGACCATGGAGACCGTCGACGCCCTGAAGGAGAAGTTCCCGCAGCTCATCTCGCCGCCCAGCGACGACATCTGCTACGCCACGCAGAACCGTCAGCTCGCCGTGAAGCAGATGGGCGCGGAGGCGGAACTGGTGATCGTGGTCGGCTCCCGCAACTCCTCCAACTCCAAGCGTCTCGTCGAGGTCGCCAAGCTCGCCGGCTCCCGCGAGGCCTACCTCGTGGACTTCGCGAGCGAGATCGACGAGGCCTGGCTGGAAGGCGTGACGACGGTGGGCGTCACCTCCGGCGCGTCCGTCCCCGAGGTCCTCGTCGAGGAGGTCCTGGCCTGGCTCACCGAGCGCGGGTACGGCGACGTCGAGCTCGTCAAGGCCGCCGAGGAGCACATCACCTTCTCGCTGCCCAAGGAACTCCGGCGGGACCTGCGCGAGGAGGCGGCGGCCCTGGTCGCCGAGCGCGGCGGAAGCGGCGCCGAGGGCTCCTCGGGCACCGTGACCGAGTGACTGTCAGTCGGTCGTCGTAACGTAGGGCCATGAAGATCTTCGGCGTGGACATCGGCGGATCCGGGATCAAGGGCGCCCCTGTGGACCTGGACAGGGGCGACCTGGCTCAGGAGCGCCTGAAAGTGCTCACCCCCCATCCGGCGACGCCCGACGGCGTGGCCGACGGGGTCAAGGAGGTCGTGGACCACTTCGGCTGGACCGGTCCCGTCGGTCTGACCTTCCCGGGCGTGGTCACCGGCGGCTCCACGATCCGTACGGCGGCCAACGTCGACAAGAGCTGGATCGACACGGACGCGCGCGCGTTGTTCAGCGAGCGGCTGGGCGGGCTGCCGGTGACGGTGGTCAACGACGCGGACGCCGCGGGCGTCGCCGAGATGGCGTTCGGCGCCGGCCGCGACCGCAGCGGCACGGTGATCCTGCTGACGTTCGGCACGGGCATCGGCAGCGCCCTCTTCGCCGACGGCGTCCTCGTCCCCAACACCGAGCTCGGCCACCTGGAACTGCACGGGCACGACGCGGAGAAGCGCGCCTCCAGCAAGGCCAAGGAGGACGGCGAGCTGACCTGGGAGCACTGGGCCCGCCGCGTCACCAAGTACCTCGCCCACGTCGAGATGCTCTTCTCGCCCGAGCTGTTCATCATCGGCGGCGGCGTCAGCCGCAAGTCGGAGAAGTTCCTGCACCTCATCGAGGGCGTCAAGGCGGAGATCGTCCCGGCGCAGCTGCAGAACAACGCGGGAATCGTCGGGGCGGCGATGCGGGCGGCGAAGGGCAACTGACGGGCTGACGGGGCCCCGGACGCTCCGCGACCGGCCGGCTAGCGGCGGTTCGCGGGGTGGCGGCGGGCCACCGCTCGGCGCAGTCCGCGGACCAGGATCGTCAGCGCGGCCAGGAGCGTTCCGCCGTACAGCCAGCCGACCTGGGTGGCGAGGGCCGTCACCAACCCCATCAGCCGGTCCCCGACCCCGTTTCCGCCTTCGGCCACGGGCAGGAGCCCCAGAGCGAAGGCGATCGGCGCGATCACGGGCGCGGACAGCAGGTCGGCCGCGCGCACCCAGAGGGCGACCAGCAGGCACACGGGCAGGAACAGCACGCCGTACACCGTCAGCGAAGCCCCGAACAGCACCTGGTCCAGGAACCCCACCACGAACATCGACGCCCCGCCGAACAGCCCGGCGCCCAGCCCGGTGAGCCGGGGGTTCGGCATCCGCCGCCCCGAGGCCCGCTCCCCGCAGTCGGCCCGGTCGGCCCGGTCGGCTCCGGCGACCCGTGCGGCCCCGTAGGTCCGTGCGGCGCGATCGGTCCGTGCGGCGCGATCGGTCCGTGGGGCCCGGTCGGTCCGTGGGGCCCGGTCGGTCCGTGGGGCCCGGTCGGTCCGTGGGGCCCGGTCGGTCCGTGCGGGCTCCGCCCCGGGGCGTGGGGCTCTGCGGCTTCGTTCCCGGGCCGCCTGGGGTGGCAGGGGCGGCGGCGGGTCGTGTCGGACGGCTCGGTTCGGGGGGCGTGTCCTGTGTTGCTCCACTGGACCAACTTAGGTCGGTTTATGTGCCGAATCGGGTGTCGGACACGCCGTGGGGCGGAGCTTGGCCACGCGTTCGACGGGCCCGCCGGGCCGGTGCCGGGCACGCCGTAAACTGGGGCATCGGCCGGCCCCCTGGCCCGCCCCCGGCCCTCTCACCACGGGAACCGGCCCACTGGCCCTTCTGACTACGGGAAGTCGCAACGTGTCGCTCACGATCGGAATCGTCGGTCTGCCGAATGTCGGCAAGTCGACCCTTTTCAACGCCCTGACCAAGAACGACGTGCTGGCGGCCAACTACCCGTTCGCCACGATCGAGCCCAACGTGGGCGTCGTCGGCGTCCCCGACGCGCGCCTCACCAAGCTGGCCGAGATCTTCTCCTCGCAGCGGATCCTCCCGGCGACGGTCGACTTCGTCGACATCGCGGGCATCGTGAAGGGCGCCTCGGAGGGCGAGGGCCTCGGCAACAAGTTCCTCGCGAACATCCGTGAGTCCGACGCGATCTGCCAGGTCATCCGCGCCTTCAAGGACGAGAACGTCGTCCACGTCGACGGCAAGGTCTCGCCCAAGGACGACATCGAGACGATCAACACCGAGCTGATCCTCGCGGACCTCCAGACGATCGAGAAGGTCCTGCCGCGCCTGCAGAAGGAGTCGCGGATCAAGAAGGACGTCGTGGCGAAGGTCGCGGCCGTCGAGGCGGCGAAGGAGATCCTGGAGAAGGGCGCCACGCTCTTCTCGCAGGGCATCGTCCAGGGCTCCGGCAACGAGGAGCTCCTGCACGACCTGCACCTGCTGACGACGAAGCCCTTCCTCTACGTCTTCAACGTCGACGAGGACGAGCTGACCGACGACGCGTTCAAGGCCGAGCAGAGCGCCCTGGTCGCCCCCGCCGAGGCGATCTTCCTCAACGCCAAGCTGGAGGCGGACCTCGCCGAGCTGGACGAGGAGGACGCGATGGAGCTCCTGGAGTCCGTCGGCGCCGAGGAGCCCGGCCTCGCGACCCTCGCGCGCGTGGGCTTCAACACCCTCGGCCTGCAGACGTACCTCACGGCCGGCCCCAAGGAGTCCCGAGCCTGGACCATCAAGAAGGGCGCCACCGCCCCCGAGGCCGCCGGCGTCATCCACACCGACTTCCAGAAGGGCTTCATCAAGGCGGAGGTCATCTCGTTCGCCGACCTGGTGGAGACCGGCTCGGTCGCCGAGGCCCGCGCGAAGGGCAAGGCCCGCATGGAGGGCAAGGAGTACGTCATGCAGGACGGGGACGTGGTCGAGTTCCGCTTCAACGTGTAGCTGTCCGGTTACTGCACGTTAGAGATTTTCGTCAAATATGCGGGTCGAAAGGGGTCGGGTTCTGACGAGCCCAACCCCTTCTGCGTTCCCGTGCTGACAGGGTGCCGGGTTTTTCTGGCCCCGGCATCACTCACCGACACCCCCCGTCACCTCTCTTCATCCGTTGCGTGCTGGGAGGAGATGGGGTGGCGGCGGCTTGTGCCGAGCCATGTCCAAGACCTCACGTGTCGTAGACCGTGGAGCGGTGTCCGACCTGAACGACCCACACGACCAGTTCACCGTTGTCGATGGTGTAGATGACGCGGTAGTCGCGGACCCGGAGGCGACGGCGATCGGGTTGGGATACGAGCGCCGTGGTGTTGAATCCGATCGGGTCACTCTCCCGCTGGTTTCGGGTGGCGTCGCGTTCGCCGTCGCCGCGGGGCTGCCCCTGCGAGCCTTCGGATGGGGTGCCTGAGCCTGCCGCCACGGTAGTGGCAGGTTCTGGTTAAGGGTTTTCCAAATGCCGGACGCCTTCTGGCGTCGGTGGTCGGGTTCTCCACGACGGCTGTACGACCACCCTTTTTCGGAGGACCTGGTGCCGGCACCAACTCGTACGAGACGATGGCTCACGTTCTGCGCCATGACCGCATCCGCCGCACTCCTCGCGACACCCGCAGGTGCCGCGTCCGGCAACAGCAAGAGCCCGTTCGGAGGTCGAGCCCTCGCCCGGCTCGCCGCCGAACGCGAGCAGTCCGTGGGCGCCATGAGTCCCCGTCTGAAGGGCGAGGACGAGGACGACGGCAACGAGGCGGACGAGATAGCCGAAGGCGCCGACCAGTACGCCGAGGCCCGCACCTCGCCCGGCGTCGTCGCCCCCGGCGCGTACGGCGCCGCCTGGACCGGCATGACCAACCTGCCCCGTACCGGCGGTAGTTGGCACCACGTCACCGACCTGCCCTACAACTCCGACGACTCCCGCTACCGGGACGTCGACTCCAACTCCAGTGGCGGCTCGGGCAACGTGACCGGCCGGATGGCCGCCATCGCCGCCGACGACGACGGATACGTCTACGCGGGCAGTGCCGGCGGCGGCGTCTGGCGGTCCCACAAGGGCGGCGGGAACTGGAAGCCCATCAGCGACGGACTGCCCTCGCAGTCCACCGGCGCGCTCGCGCTCGACGGCTCGGGACGGCTGTGGCTGGGCACCGGCGAGGCGACCACCAACGCGGACGCCTACCTCGGCAGCGGCGTCTACCTTCTGTCCCACCCGCACCAGGGCGTCTTCTCCTCCCGCAGCCGGGTCGGCGGCGACGAGCTGGAGTCCACCACTGTCCACGAGCTGCGGTTCGGCGGCGGCAAGGTGTGGGCGGCGACCAGCGCGGGCGTGTGGAGCCACTCCACGAAGACGCTGAAGGGCGCCTGGAAGCTGGAGTTCGCGCCCAACCCCGACTATCTGCCCGGCGGTTCGAAGGCGGACGACGACTCGGCCGCGTACAAGAACATCGCCAACGACATCGCGATCGACCCGAAGGACCCGTCCAGGGTGATCCTCGCGGTCGGCTGGCGCAGCGGTGACGACTACAACGGCTTCTACACGAGGGTCGACGGAGTCTGGACCCGCATCACCAGCGGCTTCGGCGACCTGCCGACCGACGCGGACGACGTCGGCAACGTCACCTTCGCCCGCTCCGCCGACGGCTCCCGCTACTACGCCGTCGACCAGTCGCCTGAGCAGCTGAACACCAACCCGGACAGCGGCCTCGAGGGCATCTTCAGCGCCGCCTCGCCGTTCGGCCCCTGGACGAAGATCGCCGACTACAAGGGCCTGGCCGCCGACGGCTCGGCGCTGACGTCCAGCGGATACATGCCGGGCGTGCAGGCCTGGTACAACCAGTTCCTGACCGTGGACCCGAGCGACCCGAAGCATGTGTACGCGGGTCTGGAGGAGGTCTACGAGACCAAGGACGGCGGTGCCACCTGGTCGACCGTGGGCCCGTACTGGAACTTCACCTTCCCCTGCTGGTCCATCGACCCGGCCGAGCAGACCGGCGACTGCAACCAGACCACGCACTCCGACCAGCACGGGGTCGCGATCGGCCGCTATCACGGCAAGAGCTTCGTGTACGTCGGCAACGACGGCGGCGTCTACAAGCGTCCGGTCGACGGCTCCCAGGACGCCTCCGGTCACGCCACCGACTGGACCTCGCTGAACGACGGCACCATCGACGCCCTCCAGTACTACTCGGTGGGCGTCGGCAAGGACCTCGACCACGGCGGCGTCTCGGTCACCGGCGGACTGCAGGACAACGGCCAGTCGATCCTGCGGAGCAACGACAAGGTGATGGGCTCCAACTTCGGCGGTGACGGCGGCGACACGCTCACCGACCCGGCCAACGGCTGCAACATCGCCGAGGAGTACGTCTACCTCGCGATCCAGGTCACCCAGAACTGTGCCGTGAACGACGGCAGTTGGGTCGACGACGCCACCAAGGCGACGTCGTACAACGTCGCCCCCGCCGACAACGCCACCGGCGAGGCCCGCTTCATCGCCCCGCTCGCGGCCGACCTGAAGAGCAGCTCGACGTGGATCGCGGGCGGCCGGCACATCTGGGTGCAGACCCACGGCTACGCCATCCGCAGCGGCGACGAGTGGAAGAGCGTGTACGACCTCGGCGCCGGGCGCACCGCGACCGCCGTCGCGGCCTCGGGCGGCAAGGTGTACGCGGCCTGGTGCGGGCCCTGCAACAACCAGGGCTTCGCCCGCGGCATCTCGGTCGGCAACGCGGACGGCACCGGCTGGCACGACATCACCCTGCCCGTGGACGGCGCCGTGCCCAACCGCTACCTCAGCGGCTTCGCCGTCGACCCGAAGAACGCCGACCACGTCTTCCTCGCCGTCAACGGCTTCTCCCGGCACTGGACCGAGGGCCCCGGCGCCGGCGTCGGCCACGTCTTCGAGTCCACCGACGGCGGCGCCACCTGGAAGGACGTCTCCGCCGACCTCCCCGACGTGCCGGCCGACTCCGCCGTCGTCACGCCGAACGGCGGCCTCGCCGTCGCCACCGACCTGGGCGTCGTGTACCGCGCCCCGGGGCACACCAAGTGGCAGCGGGTCGGCAGCCTCCCGGCCGTCGCCGTGCTCCAGCTCAAGCTGAGCCCCGACGGCAAGACCCTGTACGCGGCCACCCACGGTCGCGGCATCTACACCGTCAAGGTGCGCGACTGCGACTGACGCACACCGTGCGGTGAAGGCAGGGGTGACCCCGGGCTCTCCGAGGTCACCCCTCCCGCGCGTACGGGACCACGTCCACGTTCAGCGTGAAGGCGGCCTTCGCCGCACCCGCGACGTCCGGTGCCTTCGCCAGCGCGGTGACCTTCGCGCCGCCGCCCCGGGTGCCCGCGGCCCGCAGCGTGGCGTGCGCGGTGCCGTCCGCGTCCAGCCGCCATCCGGACACCAGGACGAAGACCGGCGCGGAGCTTTGTACGGCCGTCCACCGCTTGTCGTCCGTCCGGGGTCGCAGGACCAGGGAGACCACCGTTGCCGGCCGGACGCACAACGGCCGCTGGACCGGGTCACCCGGGGCGACGGCGACCTCTGTCCGTCCCGATGCGCAGCCGGCGGTCGAGGGGGAGGGCGTGACGGGCGATCTTGAGGCTGTCGGCCGCGTCGGACTCGCGGGCGGCGCGGAGGACGAGGCCGGGGCGGACGTGTGGGTCGGCGTACCGGACGGCGGCCCCGGCGGTGCGCTTCCTGACGAGCCGTCTGCCGCCGACCCGCCGCCGCCCGACGTGCTGCACGCGGCGAGGACCGCCACCGCGGCGATCATGTGACCTCCAGCCCACCACCGCATTCCCGCACCTCCCGGCCCGTTCGTGTGCCCCACCAGCATGCTCCGCCGTCAGCGACGAGACCGCCAGACGTTCGGCTCGACCGACCGCGCGGCACGTCGGGTCGACGCGGTCGACCTGGTCGGCGCGGGCGACGCCTTCGTGGCCGGATACCTGGCGGGGACTCCTCCGCGGTGCTGCGGTGCTGCGGTGCTGCGGTGGGGGGGGGGGGGGGGGGGGCCGGCGGGGGGGCGCGCGGCCCCCCCCCCCCCCCCCCCACCGCGGCCTTCGCCGTCGGCACCCGCGGCGACTGGGAGGGGCTGCCGACCCTGGACGAACTCGGCCTGTTCGACCAGCCGGACGGCACCACCCTGCGCTGACCGAGGAGACCGCCCATGCCATCCGCCGCACCGCAGCCGACGACGCCCGTTGCCGCCGACGGCTACGAACTCGCCGAAGGAGGACGCCGGTCACGCCTCCGTCCCATGCCGACCGGCCGGGCTCGACGTGCCGCTCGGCGTACCACCCGACGGCCGTCTGCTCCACACCCTGACCGTGCCCGCCCCGCAGCCCACCTCCGTATGCCCGCAGCCGTCGGCGTCCCGCCGCCCCCTCCCGGCCGGGGCGCCGTCGATCCACTCCTGGTCCGGCGCGCAGCGAGTCACCGCGGGGCGGCGCCGACGGCGAACTCCCAGCACTCCTCGACGCCCGCCCCGCGCAACAGCTCGCGCGCGCGGGTGGTGCGGGGCGTCCGGGCCTCCGGGGGTTCCGGCGCGAACAGGAAGGCGGCGATGTCGCCGCTGTGGGCGATCTGGAGGCCGAGAGCGCCGCAGGCGCGGGCCGTGGTGAGGAGACGGTCGAGGCCCGGGACGGGAAGGCGCCGCTGGTTGAGCAGCGCGCTGCGGGTCGCCACCGCGCCGAGCAGGGCCGCGTCCTGGGCGCGGAGGGCACGGCGGAGCAGGACGCGCAGCCGGTCGAAGCGGGCGATCTCCGCGCTGTCGTAGCGGGGCGCGGGGAGCGCGAGGGTGTTCACGCCGTGGCCGTCGGCGCGGGAGCCGAAGCCGAGGACGTGCAGGGGCGGCAGACGGTGGCCGAAGTCCTCGACCACCGTGCCCTCGCGCTGCGCGAACAGCACCGCGGTCGCCTCGAACATCAGCGCGTCGGAGGCCGTCTCCGCGCGCACCGCGAGCCGGGCCGCCTCCCGCGCCGTCAGGGGAGCGCCGAACGCGTCCCGCACGGCCCGGACCGCCGCCAGGACGTCGCTGGTGGAGGAGCCGAAACCACGGCCCGTGGGCGCGTCCCCGACCAGGTCCAGTCGGCCGCCCGTCCGCAACCGCAGGCCGTCCAGGGTCAGTTCGGCCGCTCTGCGCGCCTTCTCCTTCCACGGCGGCGAGACGGTGACCTCGCCGCCGGGGACCGGAGTGAAGGTCGCCCGGGTCGTGTGGAGCGGGCAGGGCAGCGTGACCAGAGCGCGCACAGGAGCGCCCGACGGCCCGGTGAACGCGCCCTGCAGCAGCTCGCCGTGGTGGACGGGGGCCGTGCCCGTACCGAAAGCGGCACCCGAGCCTGTGCTGGAACCTGTGGCCGTGCCTGTGCCCGCGGCCGTGGTGATGGCCGTCTGCGTCGACGACACCGTGCGCCCTCCCGCCTCCCGATCTCGCCGCCATCGTGCCAGTCGGGGCGATCACGGTCCGTTGTCGGCGGCGGGTGCGAGCATGGGGGACGGCGGGGAGGACGTCGGAGCGGGCGACGGACGGTCGGCGGGCGAGGGGGTGGCGGCATGGCGCGGGCCTGGGCGCGGGGCGGGGAGGCGACAGCCGTGCGCGACCCCGTCCGCGGGCCGGTCGACACGGCTCCGCCCGTCGGCCGGCGGGCGAGGGAGCTGTACGAGGAAGGGGTGCGGCTGTACGAGGCCGCCCGCACCCTGCGCGCAGACCACACCCGCGCCCTGGACGCCGTCCGGGCTGCCCATACGCCGCTCAGGGACGCCCTCGTCGCCGAGGAGCTCCGGTCCATCCCGCTCACCCGGCTGAAGGACGTCACCGGGGGGCGGCTGCGGCTCGCGGCCGTCGAGGCGGCCGGGTTCCGCTCGGTGCACGAGGTGCACGAGGCGAGCCGGCACGCACTGCGGCAGATTCCCGGCGTCGGCGCGCAGACCGCCGACCAGGCACTGGCCGCCGCCCGGCAGATCGCCCGCGCGGTCGGCGAGACCGTCTCGGTGCGGATCGACGTCGACCGTCCCGAGCCCCGCACCGCCGCCCTGGTCGCCGCGCTGTACCGGCTCGTCGAGGCCGGCCCCGAGCTGCCCCGCGCCGTGCAGGCCGCCGAGCGGTACGAGACCAGGCTCGCCGAACTGCTGCCCGCGGCCCGCCCGGCCACGGGCCGGCTGCGGCTGGCGCTGACCGGGAGCCGCAGCCGGGAGGCCGCGCGCGCCGCGGTCACGGCACTGCGTGAGCTGACGGCCGAGGCCGCCGAGGCGGACGTGCCGCTGCGTCTGGCCCAGGCCACCGCCGACCTGCTGCGCGAACCGGTCTCCGAGATCGAGCCCTGGGTCGACTTCGAGGTGCGTTCCGCCGAGTACTACAGCCGGCTCGCGGAACTCGGCGCCCACCCGGCGGACGTGGCGGCCGCCGAGGGGTTCGTGCCGTCGGACGTGGCCGAGCGGGTGCACGCGCAACCGCTGGACGACACCCACCGCCGGGTCTCCCTGCGCGGCTACCAGGCCTTCGGCGCCCGGTTCGCGCTCGCCCAGCGCCGGGTCGTCCTCGGCGACGAGATGGGGCTCGGCAAGACCGTCCAGGCGATCGCCGTCCTCGCCCACCTCGCGGCCGAGGGACACGCCCACTTCCTGGTGGTGTGTCCGGCGGGCGTGCTCATCAACTGGACGCGGGAGATCCGTGCCCGCAGCACGCTCAGAGCGGTGCCGGTGCACGGTCCGGACCGGCGGGACGCGTACGCGGAGTGGCGCGAGCGCGGCGGCGTCGCCGTCACCGCCTTCGACGTCCTGCACACCCTGCCCGAGCCGCAGGCCGCGCGCGGCGGCCCCGACGCCGCGCCGCCGCCCGGTCTGCTCGTCGTCGACGAGGCGCATTACGTCAAGAACCCCGACACCCGCCGCGCCCGCTCGGTCGCGGTGTGGACCGGGGTCTGCGACCGCGTCCTGTTCCTCACCGGCACGCCGATGGAGAACCGGGTCGAGGAGTTCCGCGCCCTCGTCCGCCACCTGCGGCCCGAACTGGTCCCGGAGCTACGCGCCGGCGCCGGCGCGGCGGGCCCGCACGCCTTCCGCAGGGCCGTCGCCCCCGCCTACCTGCGCCGCAACCAGAAGGACGTGCTCACCGAGCTGCCCGCGCTGATCCAGGTCGACGAATGGGAGGAGTTCAGCGCCGCCGACCAGGACGCCTACCGCGCGGCCGTCGCCGCCGGGAACTTCATGGCGATGCGCAGGGCCGCGTACGCAGACCCGGAGAAGTCCGCGAAGCTGCAACGGCTGCGCGAACTGGTCGCGGAGGCGGCGGCCAACGGCCTGAAGGCGGTGGTGTTCTCGTACTTCCGCGATGTTCTGAGGGCGGTTCAGGGCGCGCTGGGCGACGGCGTGTTCGGGCCGCTGTCCGGAGACCTCCCCGCCGCCCGCCGACAGCGGATCGTCGACGACTTCACGGCCGCCCAGGGGCATGCGGTGCTGCTCTGCCAGATCGAGGCGGGCGGGGTCGGGGTGAACCTCCAGGCCGCGTCCGTGGTCGTCCTGTGCGAGCCGCAGGTCAAGCCGACCCTGGAGCACCAGGCGGTGGCCCGCGCGCACCGCATGGGGCAGGTCCGCGCGGTCCAGGTGCACCGACTGCTGGTCACGGACAGCGTGGACGACCGGCTCCTGCGCATCCTCAGCGACAAGAACCGCCTGTTCGACGCCTACGCCCGCCGCAGCGACACCGCGGAGGCGACCCCGGACGCGGTGGACGTCTCCGACGACGGCCTCGCCCGCCGCATCGTGCAGGAGGAACAGCGCAGGCTGGCGGGCGAGCCTTAGGCCGTGTCCGCAAGGTCCCGCCTGGCTCGCGACGCCCGGCTGCTCGTCCTCGCACGCTCCCCCCGGAGGGGGCGCCCCCACCTCCAGAGGGCCCGGTACGAGGGCGACCCTCCGCCATGCGTCAGAAGGTCTTCGGCTCCGCGACCCAGCCCGCCGCCAGCACCAGCCGTGAGTGGCGGTGCAGGGCGAGGAAGCCGAAGGGGCGGTCGAAGCGGGCCTTGAGGCTCGTGGTGATCCAGCGGAGCCGGGGCGGCGCACTGCCCGGGGCGGAGACGACCGCCGTCACCGCGGCCGCCCGGAAGCCCTCCGCGCCGAACTCCGCCGTCGCGGACTGCCGAGCCGACGCGATGGCCAGCGCGGACGCGCTGATGCCCGGGAAGTGCCCGTGGTTCGCGTCCCGGGCGGTCGTGAGCCCGAACAGCTCGTGCCGCGCCAGCAGATCGTGGTGGGCGGAGACCTCGAACGCCGCCGTCATGACGTCCAGCGTCGGTGGGTCGGGCGTCATGGACCGCTCCTTCACGACGCGGAGGCCGGGACCGACGTCCCCGTAGGGGAGTCGGGGACCGGGGACGACCCGGCGCCGGCCGGCCAGGAGGTCCACGCCCGCCCCCAGCACCTGCCCCGGCATCATGTGCTCCTCGCCGAGCAGCAGGTGGACGTCGATGCCGTCGGTGCCGAACACCTTCAGCTCGGTGACGTGTCCGTCGGGCGTGTCCGCGACGCCGATCCGGTCCAGCAGGAGGGTCTCGCGCCGCAGGCCGAGGAGCGTCCGGTCGGGCCAGTGCGGGCTGTGCAGGGGGACGGCGCGGAAGGGCCGCAGCCACCGCGTCCGCAGCGCCAGCGCGCTCGCCAGCACCATCTCGGTGTCGTCGCCCAGCGTGACCGGCATCCGCTTGACCAGCCCGCCGGTCCGTTTCGCCGCCCAGGCGTCCAGGGCCTCGCCGTCGGCCGCCGCGTCCCCGGTGAGCACCTCGTGCGCCTCGGCCGGCAGTCCCGCCTCCCAGGCCTCCCGCAGCTCCAGGGTGCGCTTGGTCCACAGCCCCAGGGCCGTGTCCAGACCCGGCATCGCACCCATCCCGGACAGCAACTCCCGCGCGGCGACGCCGGCTTCACCGGCCGGTACGCCGAGCGCCTCCGTCAGTTCCTCCCGCGCGGGACCCGCGGCTCCGTCCGCGAGGAAGGCCAACAGCGGCCACACGCCCACCGCCGAGGACACCGAGTTCGTCTCAGGACCGGCGACCCCCGCCCACCGGCCCGTGAGCCCGTTCACCGCCCGGATCGTCGCATTCGCGACCACTGTTCCGCCCCCGCTCGTACCGCGCTTACGATGCGCCCAGTCGTTCTGCTTCAAACCGCCTGAACAACCGCCTGAACAACCGCCTGACCTTCTGAACCAGGAGCACGGTACTCGTGTCCATACCTCCGCCTCCCGGGCCCCACCAGCCCCAGGACCCGTACCAGCCTCCGCAGCCGCAGAGCCCGTACCCGCAGGACCCCTTCGCACCGCCCCCGCAGGGCCCGCACCCCCAGGGGCCGTACGGTCCCCAGGTTCAGCAGTCCCCGCCCGGGTATCCCGGGCCGGGACCGTATCCGCAGGCCCCCTACGGGGCGGCGCCCTACCCGGTGTGGGGGCAGGGGTACACCCCCTTCGGCCGGCCTTCGCCGATCAACGGGGTGGCCATCGCCGCCCTGGTCCTCGGCATCCTCTGCTTCATACCGGCCGTGGGTCTGGTGCTCGGGATCATCGCGCTGGTGCAGATCAAGAAGCGGGGGGAGCGCGGCAAGGGGATGGCGGTCGCGGGCGCGATCCTGTCCTCCGTGGGGCTCGCGCTGTGGGTCCTGGCGCTGGCCACGGGCGGCGCCTCCGAGTTCTGGGACGGGTTCAAGGAGGGCGCGAGCCCCAACTCCAGCTTCGCGCTGGCCAAGGGCGACTGCTTCGACGTGCCGGGCAAGACCTTCGACGAGAACGTCTACGACGTCGACGAGGTGGCCTGCTCCGGTGAGCACGACGCCGAGGTGTTCGCGACGGTTCCGCTGCCCGGCAGCGACTTTCCGGGCGACGACCACGTCACCGACGTGGCCGAGGACAAGTGCTACGACCTGGAGAACGCCTACGCGATGGACGCCTGGGCGGTGACCGACGAGGTCGACGTCTACTACCTCACGCCCACCTCCGAGAGCTGGGAGCAGGGCGACCGCGAGATCACCTGCGTGTTCGCCAACGCGGACGAGAAGGGCACCCTGACCGGCTCGCTGCGCACCGACGAGACGACCCTCGACGCCGACCAGCTGGCCTTCCTGAAGGCGATGACCGCCGTCGACCAGGTCCTCTTCGAGGAGCCGGAGGAATACGCCGAGGAGGACCTGGCGAGCAACCGGACCTGGGCCGGGGACATCGGCGACGCGACCGACGAGCAGGCGGCCGCGCTCGGCGCGCACACCTGGTCCGCGACGGCGCGCGCTCCCCTCGCCGCCCTGGTGAAGGACATGCGGGCCGCGGGCAAGGAGTGGGCGGCGGCGGAGAAGGCCACGTCCGTGGACGGCTTCTACACGCACTACGACACCGCCTACAAGTACGTCGACGGCGACTCCACGGTCACCGCCCGCAAGGCTCTGGGCCTGGCCACGACCCGGCCCACGTACGACGAGGACGGCAGCGGGAGCGGCAGCGGCGGCACGGGCCGGGGCGGCGGCGACGGCGGTCTGGATGTGTGATCACGCGTGTGATGGCGTGTGTGAGCATGCGTGTGATTACGTCCATAGCGGGGAGAAAGTGCCTGGGTAAAGCGTTTCCCGGGCAGATGTCATCACATCGAGTGATTCTCTGGCCTTTGCTTGCATGGCACAACCCACGGTTGCCAGGCTGTAGCTGTCTGTACAACCTGATGGGAGTGGCCAGTGACATTCGGTGAGCAGCCGGCGTATCTGCGTGTCGCGGGTGATCTTCGCAAGAAGATCACCGACGGGTCGCTGCCACCCCACACCCGTCTCCCGTCCCAGGCGAGAATCCGCGAGGAGTACGGCGTCTCCGACACGGTCGCGCTGGAGGCGCGCAAGGTGCTCATGGCCGAGGGGCTGGTCGAGGGCCGCTCCGGATCGGGCACGTACGTGCGTGAGCGGCCCGTGCCGCGCCGGATCGCCCGCTCGGGCTACCGCCCCGTCAGCGGCGCCACGCCCTTCCGTCAGGAACAGGCCGAGGGGCACCACCGCGGCACCTGGGAGTCCAGCAGCGAGCAGGTCGAGGCGTGCGTCGACGTCGCGGAGCGGCTGGGCATCAAGGTCGGCGACCGCGTGATGCGCACCAAGTACGTCTTCCGGGAGGCCGGCGAGGCGATGATGCTGTCCACCTCCTGGGAGCCCCTCGCCGTCACCGGCCGCACCCCCGTCATGCTGCCCGAGGAGGGGCCGCTCGGCGGCATGGGCGTCGTCGAGCGGATGCGCGCCATCGACGTCATCGTCGACAACGTCACGGAGGAGGTCGGCGCCCGGCCCGGTCTCGCCGAGGAACTCCTCATGCTGGGCGGCGTCCCGGGGCACGTCGTCCTGGTCGTCCACCGCACCTACTACGCCTCCGGCCGCCCGGTCGAGACGGCCGACGTGGTGATCCCGGCCGACCGTTACCGGGTCGCCTACCACCTGCCGGTGAAGTAGAGCCCCTCTGGCCGCCGCGGCGCGTGCGGGTCGCCCCCGCCCCGGTGGCATGAGTGAAGCAGTGGAGGCGGAGGCGCGGCCCGGGACGGTAGTGCATTCGCCCGGGCGGCGCACACCCTTCCGGCAGTTGCCCCCGGTATCGGCGCCTCGCGGGGCCGCCCGCCCGCCGTCGGAATCCGGTCGTTTCCCATCGTTCCCGCAGGTCGTCCGGTAGGCGCCCGGACCCCCGCCAACCGGACGCATCGCCGCGCGCGCACGGCGCGCTCGGTCCCGTGCGCCCCCTCCGTCTTGGCTGGTTGCGTACCTCTTTGTGCAAAGCCGTGTTCGGTGCGTAAAGGTAAGGCGTACGCTCGGGCATATGCGGATTGCGGTTTCCTTGGCAGGCGGGGCGCACAGCGTGCCGCGTACGGGATCCGGGCAGGCCGGGGCGAGAAGGGGGAGTGGGGGGCGATGAACGACAGCACCGTCTCTCTGCCCTGGCTGGTCATACGGCAGGACGACAACGGCAATCGCTACAGCGTGGGCAGGTACGCGAGCCGGGCCGAGGCCCAGGAGATCGCGGACACCCTCGACAGTCGCGGCCACAAGCAGCTGTACTGGATCGAACGCATAGGTCAGGGCCAGGGCGAAGCCCAGGCGCAGGCACAGGCACAGGCACAGCACGGAGACGGCACCCGGAACTGACGCGTCCCGCGGTCCCGTAGGCTCCGCCGCATGACGGAACGGATCGTGGTGGTGGGAGCCGCCCTGCTCGACGGCGGCCGCCTGCTCGCCGCGCGCCGCAGCGCGCCCGAGGAACTCGCCGGGCGCTGGGAGCTGCCCGGCGGCAAGGTCGAGGAGGGCGAGGCGCCCGAGGCCGCCCTGGTGCGCGAACTGCGCGAGGAACTCGGCGTCGACGCCGAGACCGTGGAGCGCGTCCCGGGGGAGTGGCCCCTGAAATCCCCCTACGTCCTCCAGGTGTGGACCGCCCGCCTGCGCCCCGGCTCCGCGGCCCCCCGTCCCCTCCAGGACCACGACGCCCTGCGCTGGCTCACCCCGGACGAGATCTGGCACGTCGACTGGCTCGACCAGGACGTGCCCGCAGTACGCGAAACCCTCGCCGGACTCAACACCCACACCCGCTGATCCGAGGCTGCTCCGCCTCTTTGGAAGGCGCGGGGGCGCGTTGATCGAGGAGCGGGGCGGCTCGTACGCCGTTCGTGCCACAGTGCGCCCTGTTGTGCGGTACTGCCTCGCGGATATCGGGTATGTGCCCATTAACCCCACGAAACCGGACATGGGTGTACTCGCTGGCCTGGGAAGTGATCGGCGTGATCGACACCGATGGCGACCGCGCCGAATGGACGTTCCCCGCGGACCCCGGTGCGGTGCGCACCGCCCGCGGCGCCGTCCGGAGCCAGTTGCACGGCTGGGACCTCGACAGCCTGGGCGACATCGCGGCCCTGCTGGTCAGCGAGCTGGTCACCAACGCCCTGCGGCACGCCACCGGCCCCATCGGCGTCCGTCTGGTGCGCCCCGCCGGCCTGGCGGGTGTGCTGCTGGTCGAGGTCTCCGACCCGCTGCCGGACCCGCCCCGCGAGCGCGTCGCCCGGCCCGACGACGAGAGCGGGCGCGGACTGCAGCTCGTTGCCTCCTCCTCGCGCCGGTGGGGCACCCGTCCCGGGGACACCGGAAAAACGGTGTGGTTCGAACTCGCGGTACCGGGTTGACGCCCCGTCTCGCGGGGATGAGCCGGTGTACAGCCGGGGTGGCCGTGTCCCCCGTCCGGCTCCGGTTGCGACCGGTCCCGGAAGGAGTGGTTCGACGGCGTGCCCGCTGGTTAGAAGACTGGAAGTGTTGACGCGGCACGGTCCGAAAAAAGCCTGGGCCGTGCTGTGATCGTGAACACCGTGTCGTGCGGACCCGTAGTGCTGGATACTGCGGGCAGCCGCTGCCGGTGACCGGTGCCGGACGCGGTGAGCTGGAGGGGACGGTTCGCGTGAGCGAGATACCAGCGAAGGCCACGGAGTCCGAGGACCCGTCGGGCGGCGCGAGGGCGAGGGCCGCGAGTGCGCTCGCCGCCGACGCCGCGCGCGACTTCGCCGACGGGTCGGGCGAGGCGGGGACGCCGGGTGACGCCATGTGGCAGAGCAGTCCGCCCGGCTCGATCTACGACTACATCAAGGTCGCCTCGTTCTCCATCGGCCCCGACGGCCTCGTCGACCAGTGGAGTCTGCGCGCCGAGCAGATCCTCGGCATCCCGGCCGACAGAGCCGTCGGCATGGACCCCATAGAGGCGTTCGTCGACCCGGACCTGCGCGAGCGCGGCCAGCGCAAGATGGCCGAGATCCTCGACGGGCGCGAGTGGACCGGCGTGGTCCCCTTCCGGGTGCCCGACCCGGTGCCCGGCGGCGGGCGCGGCGAGCAGGGCCTCGCCGAGGTGTACGTCATGCCGACGCGCAGCCTGGACGGCGAGAAGGCCGCCGTGTGCATCGTCGTCGACGTCCGCACGCTCCGCACCATCGAGACCGACCTCGCCGCCTCGCAGTCGATTTTCGGCCAATCCCCGTTCGGCTTCCTGCTGATCGACACCGAGCTGCGGGTCCGCCGCGCCAACGAGCGGTTCGCCTCCGTCTTCGGCGGCAGCCCCGACGACCACCGCGGCAAGGGCGTGCACGACTATCTGCCCCGGTCCGAGGCCGACCGGGTCAGCGCCACCCTGCGCCGGGTCCTGGAGACCGGCGACTCCATCACGGACATGCACATCACCGGCTACGTCCCGGGCTCCGACGAGCGCCGGCACTGGTCGATCAACCTCTACCGCGTGCACAGCGGCTCCGGCCGCCCCATCGGCATCGCCTGGCTCGGCATAGACAACACCGCCCGCCGCGCCGCCGCCCGCGAGGCCGCCGCCGCACGGCGCAATCTCGCCCTTCTGAACGAGGCAGGCACCCGCATAGGGAACTCCCTCGACCTGGAGACGACCGCGCGCGAACTCCTCGACGTCGTCGTGCCCGGCTTCTGCGACCTCGCCACCGTCGACCTCTACCAGGGTCTCCTGGCCGGCGACGAGACCCCGCCCGGCCTCGCCGACGGCAGCGCCGAACTGCGCCGGGTCGCCTTCTCCTCCGCCGTCTCCGACGCCCCGTTCGCCGGCGCCGGCGCGCCCGTCGCCGTCGGCGCCGTCCACCACTTCCCGTTCAACTCGCCCTGCGCGGACGCCCTGCGCACCGCCCGCCCGCAGGCCATCCCCGGCGAGGAGGGCGGCCTGGTGCAGTCCACCCTCGCCGTCCCGATGGTCGCCCACGACACCGTCGTCGGCCTGGCGCAGTTCTCGCGCACCAAGGGCAGCGAGCCGTTCGGGGACCGCGACCGGGATCTCGCCGTGGAGCTGGCGGCGCGGGCCGCGGTCTGCATCGACAACGCACGGCTGTACCGGCGCGAGCACGAGCGGGCGTTGATACTGCAACGGTCGCTGCTGCCGCCCGGCGACCCGGTGGCCTCGGGCCTCGACATCGCCTGCCGCTACCTCCCCGGCAACGCCTCCACCGGCCGGCCCAGCGAGGTCGGCGGCGACTGGTTCGACGTCATCGAACTGCCCGGTCACCGTACCGCGTTGGTGGTCGGCGACGTCATGGGGCGGGGGCTGCGCGCCGCGGTCGCGATGGGCGAACTCCGTACGGCCGTGCGCACCTTGGCGCTGCTCGACCTCGAACCGGCCGAAGTCCTCTCCGCGCTGGACGAGATCGCGCGCGGCCTCGGCACGCCGGGCGGCGTCCAGCAGGCCACCCGGGCCGCCCGCCGCCCCCGCGAGGCCGACCTGTCCGAGGTGTACCTCGCGACGTGCGTGTACGCGGTCTACGACTCGGTGACCCGCCGGTGCACCTTCGCCAACGCCGGTCATCTGCCCCCCGTCCTGGTCGAGCCCGGCGAGCCGGCGCTGATGCTGGACGTGCCGCCGGGCATGCCGCTCGGCGTCGGGGGCGAGCCCTTCGAGGAGGTGGAGGTCGAACTCCCCGAAGGCGCGCTGCTGGCGCTCTACACGGATGGACTGGTCGAATCGCGCGACCACCCGCTGGACGAGGGCCTCAACGCGTTCGTGGGGGCGCTGACGGACCCGGTCAGTCCGCTGGAGGACGTCTGCGACCACGTCCTCAACACCCTCGACTCGCACCACGGCGAGGACGACATCGCGCTGCTGATGGCACGTGTCCAGGGCCTGCCCGCCGACTCGGTCGGCGACTGGACGCTGCCCCGCGAGCCGCGCAGTGTGGGCCGGGCGCGCGAGTACGCGCGCGGCCAGCTGCTCTCCTGGGACCTCGAACCCCTCGTCGACACGACGGAACTGCTGGTCAGCGAACTGGTCACGAACGCGCTGCGGTACGGCGAGGGCGAGATCAGGCTCCGGCTGCTGCTGGACCGCACCCTGGTCTGCGAGGTCTGGGACTCGGGCCTCGTCCAGCCGCGCCGCCGTCGCGCCCGCGACACCGACGAGGGCGGCCGCGGCCTCCAGCTCGTGGGCCTCCTCTCCGCGGCGTGGGGCTCGCGCCGCACCCCCCGCGGCAAGACGGTGTGGTTCGAACTCCCCCTCCCGGACGGCGAAACAGGCCTGACAGACCCGGCAGAGGCCCTCCTGAGCCTGTTCTGACCCCCGCCCCCGCCCGGGCTACGACCGACCGACCCGGCTGGGTTGCGCGCGCCTGCGGGGTTAGGTGGGGGCGGGGCCGGCTGGGGTGGTGATGCCTGCGGGGGTGTCGGTGTCGGGGTCTTCGGCCGGGGTGGTGCCGGTGGGCGTGCGTCGGTGTGGGTCAGGCGGGGCCGGCTGGGGTGGTGAAGCCTGCGGGGGTGCCGGTGTTGGGGTCTTCGGCCGGGGTGGTGCCGGTGGGCGTGCGTCGGTGTGGGTCAGGCGGGGGCGGCTGGGGTGGTGAAGCCTGCGGGGGTGCCGGTGTCGGGGTCTTCGGCCGGGGTGGTGCCGGTGGGTCTGCGTCGGTGTGGGTCAGGCGGGGGCGGCTGGGGTGGTGAAGCCTGCGGGGGTGCCGGTGTCGGGGTTTTCGGGTGGGACTATGCCGCCGAGGACGGCGCCGCCGGTGCCTGCCGTTGCGGTCGGATAGGGGGTGCCGCGCGTTCTCACGTCGAGTTCGGCCAGTTCCCGGGCCGCCAGGGCGAGGGCGTCGGCCGGTGGGCGGTCCGTGGGGTCCCCTGTCGCGAGGAGTCGTTGCGCCTCGGCGAGGCGGGTGCGGGCGGTGGCGCCGACCGCGCCGCGGTGCGTCGCCACGAAGTCGGCCGCGGCGGCGGTGGCGGTGCGGGCGGTGATCAGGGCGGCGGCCGGCAGCACCCCGGCCCGCCCGGAGGCGACCGGCGCGGTCGCCCGCACGATCCGGCGCAGCACGCCGAGGGGATCGTAGGGCTGCCCTCCGGTCAGCTCCTGCCGTACGGAGTCCAGCACGGCGTCGGCATGCGCCAGCCGGGCGTGCAGCTCACCTGGCGGTGTGCCGGCAGGGCCGTGGGCGGCTCCCCCCGCCCGGGCCCAGGCCAGCTCGGCCTCCGCGCCCGTCAGGGCGGCCGGGATCGTCTGCTCGGCCGACCGTAGTTCCGTGGCCAGCCGGTCGACGCCCTCGACGAAGACGGCCGCCTGGTCGACGGCGCCCTCGGCGGCCCGCAGCTGCCGTGCCGCCCCCTCCGGCCGACCCGAATCGGCCGCCTGGCGGGCCTGGTTGAGCCGGACGGTGGCGAACACGAGCCGGTCCTTGGCCTGTTCGACGTTGCCGGTGACGGAGGCGGTGGCGGTCGGCGCGTACCGGGCCCGGAGTCCGGCGAGGACCGCTTCCGCGACCCCCGCACGCCCCGTCAGCTCCCGGAACCTGCGCTCGGCGATCCCCAGCGCCCCTGACACCCCCAGCGCCTCGTCCGTCCCCCGTTCCAGCCCCCGCAGCTCCCCGAACGCGTCGGCCACGGCGTCCAGCCGCCGGCCGGCCTCCTCGCACCGCCCGATGATCCCGGCGAGCGCGTGCCCCCGGGCCGCCTCCTCCGCCGGCACCCCCTCGTCGTACCGCTGCCGCATCCGGAACGCGGCCGCGAGCTCGGACTCCCCCTCGTGGACGGCCCGGCGGAAGCCGACGACGGCCTCCGTCCCGAACAGCGTCTCGGCGAAGCCGAGTTCGGTGCGCGCCGCGCGGAGCCGGTTGTCGGCCTCGACCAGCGCCGCGCAGGACTGCTCGTCGCGGGCGGCGAGCGGTGGCGACGCCTTCGCCGGCGGCGGGCTGCCGACCCCGCCGGGGGTGGTCCGCTCCCGGGCGCGACGGACCCGGCGCAGGTACCCGTACCCGGCGACCGCGCCCGCCGCGCCGACCGCGACGAGCGGGAGCACCAGATCGGTGGCGGACGTCTCGTCCTCGTCGGCCGCGACGGCGCTCGCGGCGGGCGCCGGTTCCTTGATCGCAACCGGAGCGTCGTCACCGGACGTCATCCCCGGCAACACCAGCCACACGACCCCAAGCGCACCACCCAGCACGGCATGAGCCACCCGCACGGATATGTGCGACCCGGCGGGCCGCGCTCGGCCTCGAAGCAAGGAAGAGGTCACATTTGGGAGCGTATGGCCGCGAATACAGCCACGCGACCGGGATGCACCCGAGGCGGGGGCCGTGGGACGGAACGACACGGGAGGGGGACCGGCGATGAAACGATCACCGGGGCGGACGGGGTCGGACAGAAACGCGGAGACGGACGAGGAACCCGCGGCGGAGACACCGACGGGGACCGACGCCGCGGTGAAGAAGAAGGAGAAGCGGGGAGGGCGCGAGGAGCGGGAGGAGCGGGAGGAGCGGGAGGAGCGGGAGGAGCGGGAGGAGCGGGGAGGGCGCGAGGAGCGGGAGGAGCGGGAGGAGCGGGAGGAGCGGGAGGAGCGGGAGGAGCGGGAGGAGCGGGGAGGGCGCGAGGAGCGCGAGGAGCGGGAGGAGCGGGAGGAGCGGGAGGAGCGGGAGGAGCGGGAAGGGCGCGAGGAGCGGGAAGGGCGCGAGGAGCGGGAGGAGCGGGAGGAGCGGGAGGAGCGGGAGGAGCGGGAAGGGCGCGAGGAGCGGGAGGAGCAAGAGGGGGCGCAGGGGGCGATTCCCGCCGAGGGTGCGGGTGTTTCGGTGGGGTCGCCCGGTGGTGGGCGCGTCGAGGCAGATGGGCGGCGCGGGCGGCGGCTGCGTCGCGTTGCGCTCGTCGTCGCGCTGGTCCTGCTCGGACCGGTTCTCGTCGCCGAGGCGGCTCTGCGGGTGAACTACCTGGGCGACCCGGCCGACAGCGCCCGCACCCGCGGCAAGGACGCCATCTGGCTGGGACACGCCTGGGTCGACGGGCGGAAGACCGACGCCGACGTCAAGGCGCTCGCCGGGCGGCTGCGCGGCACCGGGATGCACGACCTGTACGTCCACGCCGGGCCACTGGAGCACAACGGCACCCTCCCCGCGTCCGCGTACGCCAACGCGCGGTGGTTCATAGCCGCCGTGCACCGGGAGGCGCCGGGGCTCCGCGTCCAGGCCTGGCTCGGAGACGTGCTCGCCAGCGAGAGCCCGGACGGCATGCGGCTGGAGCGGGCCGAGACCCGCGCCGCCGTCGTCCGGTCGACCCGCGAGATCCTCGCCGCCGGCTTCCAGGGCGCCCACTTCGACCTCGAACCCCTCCACTCCGACGACGGCGACTACCTCGCCCTCCTCGACTCCCTGCGCGCCGTCACCCGCGCCGCAAACGCGCAACTCTCCGTGGCCGCCCACCAGATCGACCCGGTGCCCGGCTTCCACTCCTTCTGGGGCACGACCACCGGCCACCCCAAGTGGTGGTCGCAGCGGTTCTTCGGCCAGGTCGCCCGCCGCGTCGACCAGATCGCCGTGATGTCGTACGACACCATGCAGCCGCTGCAGAGCACCTACGGCGGCTACGTCGCCCAGCAGACCTCGCTCGCCCTGGAGGTCACCCCGGACTCCACCGACCTCCTGATGGGCCTGCCTTTCTACCGGGAGAACCGTTTCGGCCACTGGGCGCACGCGGAGACCGTGGCCGCCGCCGTCCGGGGCGTCCGCCTGGGCCTGTCCCGCACGGACGCCGACCGCGAGAACTTCGGCGTCGCGGCGTACGTGGACTTCACGGCGACGGAGACCGACTGGACGGCGTACGAAGAGGGCTGGGTCCGGTGAGCGCCTCGCCGGGCGGCGGCGTCCTGCTGAGACGTCCTGCTGAGACGTCCTGCTACGGCGTCCCGGCCGTACGTCCCGCCTGCACTTCTACGCCTACGACGAGCGCCTCCTGATCTTCGAGCCCAGCCAGACCAGCGGGTCGTACTTGCGGTCGACCGCGCGTTCCTTCAGGGGGATCAGCGCGTTGTCCGTGATCTTGATGCCCTCGGGGCAGACCTCCGTGCAGCACTTGGTGATGTTGCAGTAGCCGAGGCCGTGTTCGTCCTGGGCCGTGCGCTTGCGGTCGACGCCGGACTCCTCGGCGGCGTCCAGCGGGTGCATGTCCAGCTCGGCGACCCGCATGAGGAAGCGGGGACCCGCGAACGCCGGTTTGTTCTCCTCGTGGTCGCGGACCACATGGCAGGTGTCCTGGCACAGGAAGCACTCGATGCACTTGCGGAACTCCTGCGAGCGGTCCACGTCCTCCTGCATCATGCGGTACTCGCCGGGGCCGACGCCCTCGGGCGGCACGAACGACGGCACCTCCCGCGCCTTCTGGTAGTTGAACCCGACGTCCGTGACGAGGTCGCGGATCACCGGGAAGGCGCGCAGCGGCGTGACGGTGATGGTCTCCGCGCGCTCGAAGACCGACATACGGGTCATGCACATCAGCCGGGGCCGCCCGTTGATCTCCGCCGAACACGACCCGCACTTGCCCGCCTTGCAGTTCCAGCGGACGGCGAGGTCGGGCGCCTGGGTGGCCTGGAGGCGGTGGATGATGTCCAGGACCACCTCGCCGTCGTTCACCTCGACCTTGAAGTCGTCCAGGCCGCCGCCCCGCACGTCACCCCGCCACACCTTGAAGTGGGCGTCGTAGCTGCTCATTCGTACAGCTCCTCTTCGGTGAGGTACTTGACCAGCTCCTCCTTCTCGAAGAGGGCGAGCAGGTCGGGGCGGATGGGCTCGGTGGTCTCGCGGGTGAGGGTGATCCGGCCCTGGACGGGGTCCGTCGACTCCGGGTCGCCGAAGGGGTCGGCCGGTGCGCACAGCAGGTTGACGTTGCGCCACCTGCGGTCCATCGTCGGGTGGTCCTCGCGGGTGTGGCCGCCGCGCGACTCCGTGCGCTCCAGGGCCGCCCGGGCCACGCACTCGCTGACCAGCAGCATGTTGCGCAGGTCCAGCGCGAGGTGCCAGCCCGGGTTGAACTGCCGGTGCCCCTCGACGCCGGCCCGCCGCGCCCGTACGCGCAGCTCGGCCAGCTTCTCCAGGGCCTGCTCCATCTCGCCCTCGCGGCGGATGATGCCGACCAGGTCGTTCATGGTCTGCTGGAGCTCCTGGTGCAGGGTGTACGGGTTCTCCGGCGGGCGGCCGTCGGGGGCGGCCGGGCCCTCCGCGGAGAACGGACGCAGCGCCTCCGCCGCGGCCGCGTCGACCTGCTCGTCGGCCACCGCCGGGCGGCCCGCGCCGAGGGCCGCCGTGTACTGCGCGGCGTGCAGGCCCGCCCGGCGGCCGAACACCAGCAGGTCGGAGAGCGAGTTGCCGCCGAGCCGGTTGGAGCCGTGCATGCCGCCGGCCACCTCGCCGGCCGCGAACAGGCCCGGCACCCCGCGGGCGGCGGCCGTCTCGGAGTCGACCGCGATGCCGCCCATCACGTAGTGACAGGTCGGCCCGACCTCCATGGCCTCCGCGGTGATGTCGACGTCCGCCAGCTCCTTGAACTGGTGGTACATGGACGGGAGCCGGCGGCGGATGACCTCGGCGGGCATGCGCGTGGACACGTCGAGGAAGACTCCGCCGTGCGGGGAGCCGCGGCCCGCCTTCACCTCCGAGTTGATCGCGCGGGCCACCTCGTCACGCGGGAGGAGCTCCGGCGGCCGCCGGTTGTGGTCCGGGTCCTCGTACCAGCGGTCGCCCTCCTCCTCCGACTCCGCGTACTTCTCCTTGAAGACGTCGGGGACGTAGTCGAACATGAACCGCTTGCCCTCGGAGTTGCGCAGCACCCCGCCGTCCCCGCGGACGGACTCCGTGACGAGGATGCCCTTCACCGACGGCGGCCAGACCATGCCCGTCGGGTGGAACTGCACGAACTCCATGTTGAGCAGCGGCGCGCCGGCGAGCAGGGCCAGCGCGTGGCCGTCGCCGGTGTACTCCCACGAGTTCGACGTCACCTTGAAGGACTTGCCGATGCCGCCGGTCGCGATCACCACGGAGGGCGCCTGCAGGACGAAGAAACGGCCGCTCTCGCGCTCGTAGGCGAAGACGCCGGACACGCGCGAGCCGTCCTTCAGGACCCGGGTGACCGTGCACTCCTGGAAGACCTTGAGCCGGGACTCGTAGTCGCCGGTCTCCTTGAAGTCCTCCTGCTGGAGGGAGACGATCTTCTGCTGGAGGGTGCGGATCAGCTCCAGGCCCGTACGGTCGCCGACGTGCGCGAGGCGCGGGTACTCGTGGCCGCCGAAGTTGCGCTGGGAGATCCGGCCGTCCTTGGTGCGGTCGAAGAGGGCGCCCCAGGTCTCCAGCTCCCACACCCGGTCCGGGGCCTCCTGGGCGTGCAGCTCGGCCATCCGCCACTGGTTGAGGAACTTGCCGCCGCGCAGGGTGTCGCGGAAGTGGACCTGCCAGTTGTCGTGCTCGTTGGCGTTGGCCATCGCCGCCGCGATGCCGCCCTCGGCCATCACCGTGTGCGCCTTGCCGAACAGCGACTTGCAGATGACGGCGGTGCGGGCGCCGCGCTCGCGGGCCTCGATGGCGGCACGCAGCCCGGCGCCGCCCGCCCCGACCACGACGACGTCCCACTCCTGGCGGTCGACCACGGACATCAGCAGGCCCCACTCATCAGGTTCGGCAGCATCTAGAAAAACCTCGGATCGTCGAAGACACCGGACGCGACGAGATACACGTAGAAGTCGGCGAGCGCCACGCTCACCAGCGACGCCCAGGCCAGCAGCATGTGGCGGGCGTTGAGCCGGCCGACGAACTGCCACGCCTTGTAGCGCGCCGGGTGTTTGGAGAAGTGCTTCAGCTTGCCGCCGACGATGTGCCGGCAGGAGTGGCAGGACAGCGTGTACGCCCAGATCAGCGTGATGTTGAGCAGGAAGACCAGGGTGCCCAGGCCCATGTGGCCCCACGCGTAGTGCTCGTCGCGGAAGGCGAGCACGGTGTCGTACGTCAGGATCCCGGCCACGACGATCGCCGCGTAGAAGAAGTACCGGTGGATGTTCTGCAGGATCAGCGGGAAGCGGGTCTCACCGGTGTACTTCTGGTGCGGCTCGGCCACCGCGCAGGCCGGCGGGGACGCCCAGAAGCCCCGGTAGTAGGCCTTGCGGTAGTAGTAGCAGGTCAGCCGGAAGCCGAGCGGGAAGATCAGGATGATGATCGCGGGGGAGAGGCCCCACCAGCCGCCGAAGAGCTCCGCGTTGGGACCCGCGTGCATGGGCCGGCAGTTATCCGCCAGGCACGGGGAGTAGAACGGCGAGACGTACGGCGCCGCGTAGTAGTCCGCGTTCGCGAAGGCCCGCCAGGTCGAGTAGGCGATGAACGCCAGCAGACCGGCGGCGGTGGCGGCGGGGGCCAGCCACCAGCGGTCGGTCCGCAGATGGGGCGCGGCGATCGCGGCGCGGCCGGCGCCGCGTACGCCGCTCGGGGGATGGGGGTCGGTGGGTGGAGGTTCCGTACCAGTGGCCAACTCAGGACTCCGGTCGGGTCAGGGTGCGTGTCGGTCCCGGGCGCCGAGTCCCTCGTCGTCGGTGTCGATCCACAGGGAGTCGTCGTACGGGGTGTCGGGGATGGTGACGAGCTCGGGCTTGCGCGACGAGGCCGGATGGGCGGCCGCCTCGCGCAGCAGCGCGAGACTCTCGCGCAGATGGTCGGCGTCGGTGCGCACGCGGCGCATCTCCAGACCACCGCTGCCCAGATGCTGCTCCAGGCGGCCGACGGACCGGGAGAGATCGTCGAGGCAGCGCTGGACCGATGTCAGGTCGTCGTGCACGGACATGACGTACCTCGCTTCCGTGGGCCGCAGCCCTGGACGGCAACGTTCATGCGCCTGCGAGTGTTGCGCGTCACACCGGTCGATGTGAAGGCGTGTGCAGCGATTGGCGGATGCGGAAGGGGTGCGTTGCTCCGCACGAGTGGCCTTGGAGCCCCCCGCCGCCGTGTCGCTTCCGGCAGGCGAACCCTTTCCTCTTCAGTGAGCCGTAGATCTGATCAACTCCAAAATACCGCCAAATGTGATCAGAACGCACCGGTAGCGGCTCCCCGGAGGTACCAGAGATGTCGATGTCCCACCACGGCGTCGGCCCGCGCGCGGTCCGGCGCTCGGTCGTCTTCCTCACCGCGGGTGCGCTCGCGGTGCCCCTGCTGGCCGGCTGTGGCTCCGCCGACGAGGCCGGCAAGCCCCTGGCCCGCCAGGACATCGCCCCGGCCGCCCGCGCCCGGGTCGCCGAGGGCGGCACGCTGCGCTGGGCGGTGGACACGGTGCCGGAGACCCTCAACGCCTTCCAGTCGGACGCCGACGCCACGACCACCCGGGTCGCCCAGGCCGTGCTGCCCGCGATGTACCGGCTGGACGTGAACGGACGGCCGCGGCGCGACGCCGACTACCTGGAGTCCGCGAAGGTCGTCGACACCGAGCCCAAGCAGGTCGTGCTGTACCGGCTGAACCAGCAGGCCGTCTGGAGCGACGGCCGGGAGATCGGCGCCGCCGACTTCGCCGCCCAGTGGCGCGCCCTGTCCGGCAAGGACAGCGCCTACTGGACGGCCCGCAACGCCGGCTACGACCGCATCGAGAAGATCGAGCGCGGCGCCAACGACCTGGAGGTCCGGGTCACCTTCAAGCAGCGCTACGCCGACTGGCGGTCGCTGTTCTCGCCGCTGTACCCGAAGGAGGTCATGGGCACGCCCGACTCCTTCAACGACGGGGCGCGCGGCAAGCTGAAGGTGACCGCGGGGCCGTTCCTGGTGAACAAGGTCGACCGCAAGGCGGGCCAGGTGCGCCTCACCCGCAACCCGCGCTGGTGGGGGCGCCAGGCCAAGCTCTCCGAGATCGTGCTGACGGCCGTCCCCAGGAACGAGCGGGCGTCCGCGCTGGCCGCCGGGAAGCTCGACCTGGCCGAGATCGACCCGGCCGGCGCGCAGCGCGTCGAGGGCGCCGCGAACGGCACGGCCGGACCGCTCGCCGGTCCCGGCGGCGGGCGCACCGCCGCGAAGGCGCCGCGCTCCTGGGCCCTCGCCCACGGCCCCGAAGAGGAGCGGACCGAGGACGCGGCCGACGACCGGACGAAGCTGACCAGGGCGATCGCAGAGTGGGAGCAGCAGCAGAAGGCGCTGCGCGACTTCGAGGTGCGCCGCTCGCTGGAGCCGGCGTACACGCAGCTGGCGTTGAACGGCGCGGACGGGCCGCTGGCGGACGAGCGGGTGCGGCGGGCCGTCGCCCGTGCGCTGGACCGCAGGGAACTGGCCAAGCTCGTGCTGAAGCCGCTGGGCCTGCCCGCGGAGCCCGTCGGCAGTCACCTGGCCCTGGCCGGGCAGGACGCGTACGCCGACAACAGCGGGGCGCTGGGCGGGCAGGACACCTCCGAGGCGCAGGCGCTGCTCGCGGATGCCGGCTGGGTGCTCGGCGGCCCGGTCAAGGAGCAGCCGAAGAGCGAGAAGGCGGCCGGCGCGCAGGGCGAGAAGGCCGCCGGGGCGAAGGACGAGAAGGCCGCCGGGGCGAAGGGGAAGAAGGCCGACGACGACTCCCCGGGCGGCAACGACGGCACGTACATCGTCGGCGAGGACGACAAGCCGCCGGCCGAGGCGGGCCGCGAGGAGAAGCGGCACGCCGCCAAGGGCGAGGACGGCGGGCGGCAGCTCGCCCAGGACGGCAAGCAGTACAAGCAGCTGCACCAGGGCGCCGTCCCCGGCGCGTACGCCCCGAAGGGCACCCCCGCGCCCCAGGGCACCGCCGCGCCCCAGGGCACCGCCGCGCCCCAGGGCACCCCGGCGCCGCAGGGCACCGCCGCGCCGGCCGTGGCCCCCGCCAAGGCGCTGGCCAAGGACGGCAAGGCGCTCACACTGCGGTTCGTGCTGCCGTCCGGCCCGGGGTCGGAGCCGCTGGCGGCGGTCGCCGAGCGGATCACGAGGATGCTGGCGAAGGTCGGCATCGGCACCGAGATCACCAAGGTCTCGGACGAGAGCTACTTCAAGGACCACATCGCTTCCGGCCAGTACGACCTCGCCCTGTACTCCTGGCCCGCGTCCGCCTTCCCCGCCACCGACGCCCGGCCGATCTACGCCAAGCCGATGCCGGCCGCCGACGGCTCGCTGAGCGTGGAGCAGAACTACACCCGGGTCGGCACCGACCAGGTCGATCAGTTGTTCGATCAGGCTCTCGGAACCCTCGACGCGGACGAGGAGCGGTCCCTGATCCGCAAGGCCGACTCCCGAATCTGGGCGGCTGCCGGATCGATTCCTCTCTACCAGCGCCCCCAGCTCACGGCCGCCCGCAAGAACGTGGTCAACGCGGGCGCCTTCGGCTTCCAGACCCCCGTCTACGAGGACATGGGCTTCCTGAAGAAGGGCGCGAAGGGCGCGAAGGGCGCCGCGAGCTCCTCGAAGAAGTGAGCGCGAAGAGAGCGCGGAAGCGGGCGCGGAAGCGGGCGCGGAAGTGAGCGCGAGGTGATCGCCGAATGAACCGTGTGGCCCTGCGGAAGCCCTTCCCCGCCGGGCCACGTACCATGGGGTGAGGCCGTGGCGTGTCAAGCCCGGCAGGGCCCGCGTAACACAGACGTACGCAGCAGGGTCGCCCTCACACTCCGGGAGAACGCCGCTTTATGGCCACGCGCCACGACATTCGCAACGTAGCCATCGTCGCCCACGTCGACCACGGCAAGACGACTCTGGTCGACGCCATGCTCAAGCAGGCGGGCGCCTTCGCCGCGCACGCCGCCGAGTCGCTCGACGACCGCATGATGGACTCGAACGACCTGGAGCGTGAGAAGGGCATCACGATCCTCGCCAAGAACACGGCGGTGAAGTACCACCCCAAGGACGGGGGGGACGTCGTCACGATCAACATCATCGACACCCCCGGTCACGCCGACTTCGGCGGTGAGGTCGAGCGTGGTCTGTCGATGGTCGACGCCGTCGTGCTGCTCGTGGACGCCTCCGAGGGCCCGCTGCCGCAGACCCGCTTCGTGCTGCGCAAGGCGCTGCAGGCCCGCCTGCCCGTCATCCTGTGCATCAACAAGACGGACCGTCCCGACTCGCGCATCGACGAGGTCGTCAACGAGGCCTACGACCTCTTCCTCGACCTCGACGCCGACGAGGACCAGATCGAGTTCCCGATCGTCTACGCGTGTGCGCGGGACGGCGTCGCCTCGCTGACCAAGCCGGAGGACGGCACGGTCCCGAAGGACAGCGACAACCTGGAGCCCTTCTTCTCCACGATCCTGTCGCACGTCCCGGCTCCGGAGTACGACGAGCAGGCTCCGCTCCAGGCGCACGTCACCAACCTGGACGCCGACAACTTCCTCGGCCGTATCGCGCTGCTGCGCGTCGAGCAGGGCGAGCTGCGCAAGGGCCAGACCGTCACCTGGATCAAGCGTGACGGCACGATGTCCAACGTGCGCATCACCGAGCTGCTGATGACCGAGGCGCTCACCCGCAAGCCCGCCGAGATGGCCGGCCCGGGTGACATCTGCGCCGTCGCCGGCATCTCGGACATCATGATCGGCGAGACCCTCGCCGACCCCGAGAACCCGATCGCGCTGCCGCTCATCACGGTCGACGAGCCGGCGATCTCCATGACCATCGGCACCAACACCTCGCCGCTGGTCGGCCGTGGCGGCACCGGCAAGGGCGCCGACAACAAGGCCGCGGTCAAGGACCGCAAGGTCACCGCCCGTCAGGTCAAGGACCGCCTCGACCGCGAGCTGGTCGGTAACGTCAGCCTCCGGGTCCTGGACACCGAGCGCCCCGACGCCTGGGAGGTGCAGGGCCGCGGTGAGCTGGCGCTGGCCATCCTGGTCGAGCAGATGCGCCGCGAGGGCTTCGAGCTGACCATCGGCAAGCCGCAGGTCGTCACGAAGGACGTCGACGGCAAGGTCTACGAGCCGGTCGAGCGCATGACGATCGACGTGCCCGAGGAGCACATGGGCGCCGTCACGCAGCTCATGGGCGTCCGCAAGGGCCGGATGGACAACATGTCCAACCACGGCTCGGGCTGGGTCCGCATGGAGTTCGTCGTGCCGTCCCGCGGTCTCATCGGCTTCCGTACCGAGTTCCTGACCGGTACGCGCGGCACGGGCATCGCCCACTCCATCCACGAGGGCCACGAGCCGTGGTTCGGCACGCTGACGACCCGTAACAACGGCTCGCTGGTCGCCGACCGCGCCGGCGCCGTCACCGCGTTCGCGATGACGAACCTCCAGGAGCGCGGCGTGCTGTTCACCGACCCCGGCACCGAGGTGTACGAGGGCATGATCGTCGGCGAGAACTCGCGCTCCGACGACATGGACGTGAACATCACCAAGGAGAAGAAGCTCACGAACATGCGGTCCTCCTCGGCCGACTCGTTCGAGGCGATCGTCCCGCCGCGCAAGCTGTCGCTGGAGCAGTCGCTGGAGTTCTGCCGTGACGACGAGTGCGTCGAGGTGACCCCGGAGGCCGTCCGCATCCGCAAGGTCGTCCTCGACCAGCGCGACCGCGCCCGCACCGCGAGCCGCGCCAAGCACGGCTGATCCAGGCAGGCAGGCGCAGTCCGCGGCCGCGCCGCACTCCGGGAGCCCGGGTGTCCCCTCGTGGGGGCGCCCGGGCTTTTCGCGAACGCCCTCATCGCCCCGGCTTCATCGCCCCGGCTTCATCGAGTCGGCTTCATCGCCCAGGCTTCATCGAGTCGGCTTCATCGACTCGCGCGTACAGGTGTGCTAGTACTCCAGCAGTACTTCGTGGCTTGACCTGGGGAAACGTCGAGCGGTGGGAGTGTAGCGGGCAGTTGGCCGTCACGGGCGGGTTCTGCCCG
>NZ_JBITCT010000004.1:0-313722 GCF_044453465.1 Streptomyces sp. NPDC051677 | reverse complement strand
GTGCCCGTCACGGCGGTGCGCTTCCAGGGCATCATCCACGACTTCGTGATGCTCAACGCCCTGCGCTCGACGTACGCCGCCGAAGCCGCCATCACCCTGGCCGTCGGCACCCTGCACGACGCCCTGCACGTCTGACCCCAGGAGGCAGCACAGCCATGACCACCACCACGCCCACCGTCGTCCTGATCCACGGCGCGTTCGCCGACGCGCCAGCTGGTCCGGCGTCATCGCCGAGCTCCAGGGCTACGACATCCCCGTGATCGCACCGCCGAACCCGCTGCGCGGACTGGCCTTCGACGCCGCGTACGTGGCCTCCGTCGCCGCTCAGATCGACGGCCCGGTGATCCTCGTCGGCCACTCCTACGGCGGCGCCCTGATCACCGTCGCCGGCGCCGCCGAGAACGTCGTCGGCCTCGTCTACGTCGCCGCCTACGTCCTGGAGGAGGGCGAGAGCCTCGGTGAGCTGCAGGGCCGCTTCCCGCTGTCGCCGCTGGTGAGCAACCTCAAGGAATGGACGTACCCGGTGCCGGGCGGCGACCCGGCCGTCGAGGTCACCATCGCCGAGGACGCCTTCCCGTCGGTGTTCGCCGCCGACGTGCCCGCCGGCGTCACCAAGATCCTCGCCGCGGCGCAGCGCCCGCTGGCCGCCGCCGCGTTCGAGGAGACCGCCGCCGCGGCCGCCTGGAAGACCAAGCCGTCCTGGGCGCTGATCGCCGCCGCGGACGAGGCGATCAACCCCGACGTGGAGCGCTTCGGCGCCCAGCGGGCCGGGGCGACGGTCGTCGAGCTCGAGGGCGCCTCACACGCCGTCGCCGTCTCCCGGCCGAAGGAGGTCGCGGATCTGATCCGCGACGCGGTGCGCGCGACGAGCTGACGCCCCGCCGCTCAGGACAGCCGCGCGGACGTGACCCCCTGTGCGCGTCCGCGCGGCCCCACGAAGACAAGCGGCCGCACGAAGAAGCACCGGCCCGGGGGCGGTCGGGCGGGCCGTCAGCGGATGCGCACCCGTCGTACGAGGTCGGCGGCGGCCTCCGGCCACTCGGGGTGGTCGAAGGAGAAGCCCGCGTCGAGCAGACGGCCGGGGACGACGCGGCGGCTCTTGAGGAGCAGTTCGGTGTCCGAGCGCAGGGCGAAGGCGCCGAGTTCGGCCATCCACTTCGTGGCGGGCAGGCCGACCGGGGCTCCCCAGGCGCGGCGCAGGGCGCGCATGAAGGCGCGCTGGGGGAGGGGAGCGGGCGCGGCCAGGTTCACCGGTCCGGCGAGGTCGTCGCGGGCGACGAGGAACTCGACGGCGCGGACGAAGTCGTGGTCGTGGATCCACGACACGTACTGCGCGCCGCCCGCGACCGGGCCGCCGAGCCCGAGCCGCGCCAGCCGCAGCAGGACGTCGAACACCCCGCCCCGGTCGGGGCTCATCACCATCGCGGAGCGCAGGGCTGCCTTGCGGGTGTGCGGGGTGTCGGCCTGCTCCTGCTCCCGCTCCCAGGCGGTCGCGATGTCGACGCTGTAGCCCCAGTAGCCCGGGACGCCGGGTTCGCTGCCGCCGATCATGCCGGTGGCCTCGTCGTTCGGGGCGTCGAACCGGTGGGCGTAGACGGTGGCGGTGCTCATCTGCAGCCAGACCTTCGGCGGCCGCGCCGCGGCGGCGATCGCCTCGCCCACGACCCGGGCCGAGTCCACCCGCGAGTCCATCATGGCCTTCAGGTTGACGGGGGTGTAGCGGCAGCTGACGCTGCGGCCGGCCAGGTTGACCACGACGTCGCTGCCGTCGATCGCCTCCGTCCAGGGGCCGAGGGTCCTGCCGTCCCACGCGACCTCGCCCCCGGGCTCGCCCCGGCCCGTGGGCCGCCTGCTCAGCACCACGACCTCGTGTCCGGCCGCAGTGAGCGCGCGGCGCAGAACGGTTCCCACCTGTCCGGTCCCACCGGGCAGCACGATCTTCATGAGTAGGGTCCCCTCCCTGTCAGAAGAGGACCCTACCCCTTATTTGAACGCGTTCAAAACTGTGCGGGTTCTCGGTTCTCGAGATCCTCGGGCTCTCAGGCCAGATGCGCCTCCAGCGCGGCCCGCACCCCCGACTCCAGCGCGCCCTCGATCCACGACGGCTTGACCGAGGTGTGGTCGCCCGCGAAGTGCAGCGGGCCCTCGACCGTGCGGATGGCGGTCAGCAGCTCCGTGTGCTGGCCGGGGAGCAGCACGGACGCCTCCCCGTAGGCGTACGGGTCGCGCAGCCAGCTCTGGGTGCGGCCCGCGCCCGTGTAGAACACCTCGACGCGCTGGCCGTAGACCTGCTGCAGTCCGCGCAGGGCGTGCGGATACCGTGCGTCGTCGTCGAGGGAGTCCCAGCGGGACGCGTCGTCGGCCCAGCTGTAGGAGGCGAGGACGACGCCGCCCTCGCTGCCGGCGACCGGATGGGACGGGTTGATCATGAACCGGTTGGAGTTGTCGGAGACCGAGCCCCCGCCGACGATGTGCGCCGCCTCGGGCTGATCGCGGGTGGCCCACCGGTTGGCGGCGTAGTGCACCCGCTGCCCCGGCGTGATGTGGCCGGACGGCGCCGACGGGTGCACGCCCAGCAGGCTCCCGTCGGCCGGCGCCTTCCCCGACCGGTACTCCTCGTACAACCCCGGCCGCACGGCGTGCAGTTCACGCTTCCAGTCGTCCTCGGTGAACTCCCACCAGCGGCGGCTGAACTCCAGCAGCACCTTGGTCGCGCTGTCGTAGTGCAGCTCCGCGACGGCCCGCCGCTTCTTGTACGACATCAGCGGGCTGACCTGCACCTGCCGCAGTCCCGAGAACGGCACCGTGACGATCGCGAGGTCGGCGGTGAACTCCTCGCGCACCACCGGGCTGTCGCGGCCCTCGGAGACGGTGTCGATCCACACGTGCGGTCCGTCGGCGTGCACGTGCGAGGTGTTGTCGTTGCCCTGGCGGTCCGGCGCCCAGTACTCGATGTGCGTGGCGCGCCGGTCGAGCCGGAGCACGTCGGCGACCTCCTTCAGCAGCGCGTCCGGGAGGGTGGCCGTACCGCCGACCAGCTCCCAGAACTCGGTGTCCGGGCTGATCAGCGAGGCGCTGATGAAGCTGTGGATGAAGGACAGCGGCAGTCGGGAGGTGAGGTTCTCCAGTGTGCCGACCAGGTCGATGGTCCGTTCGTCGAGGCCCGCCTCCTCGGTCAGGAACCGGTACATCGACCAGTCCCCGAACCGCTGCACCACCCGCGCCCACCCGCGCACCCGCTCCGGCAGCGGCTTGTCGACCCGCTTCCCGTCGGAGCCGACGGTGCTGAACTCGTTGCGCACGGGGTCCAGCGCCTCGCGCAGGATGGTCCCGGACGGGGTGTCCCAGAACGTGCGCGGCACGCCGAAGGACCGGTTGATCCTGCGCGGGGACTTCGCGTACTCGGAGCGACGCATGCGGACGCCGTTGACGTGCAGCCAGGCGTTGTTGACGGGCTTGCCGTCCGCGTCGACGTCCACGAGATGGAACCGGCGCTTCTTGACGCCCAGTTGGTCGATCAGGCCCATCACCAGCGGGTGGCTGCCGGGCAGCCGCATGGCGCCCGCCTCCGCGTACTGTGCCGCGTCGGCGAACGCCTGCGCCGCGTGCTCGTGTCCGCCGGTGCGGAACGTCTTGATGCGGCCGCCGACCCGGTTGCCGTTGGCCTCCACGAGGGTGACGTGGTGCCCGGCGCGCTTCAGCAGCCAGGCGGCCACGAGTCCGGCGGGCCCGGCGCCGATCACCAGCACCTTCTTGGCGGTCTTCGTCCTCGCCCGGGGCAGGCCGCCGTCGAGGACCTTCTTGTATCCCGGCACGAGCGGCCGGTCGTTCTCGTCGACCACCAGGAGTGCTCGGGCGACGGCCAGGCAGGTCGCCCAGTCGGCGGTGGATTTCGGCGGGCAGCCGGTCTGTCGGGGAACGGCCGTGGCCGGGGCCGCGACGGTGAGCGCGGCGGCGGTCGAGGCCGTGGCCGCGGTGAACAGCCGGCGGGAGAGCGAGCCGGTTTCCGGGGACGAGGAGTCAGCGGGGTCTGCGGGGTCTGCGGGAACGGCGTCTACAGATGCACGCGAAGTGTCCATATGCCCTGGATACGGGCCAGTTGGAGGGCCGTGGCCCGCTCCGGGGGATCATCACCTGAACGTGTAAGCGCATCGACTTGCGCTGTGCAACCGGCAGGCGGGCTCGGGGGGTTTACGTCGGGCGCCCGCACTCATCAGGTCAAGCGTCCCGGACTATTGACTCGGAACGGAGTCTGTCGCGATCCTCGTCCCACCATCTTGCGCCGGTCATGACAACCTCATGGGCAGTCAAAACGCCCTCGTCGACCGCGCCTTCCGTCGAACCGAGGGACGTGGGCTGTGACTCCGACCGGACGCCCGTACCGCAGACGCCGAGACGTCACCGTCGTCTCGCTGCTCCTCCTCGTGCTCGCCACGGTCCTCGGCCCCACGCCGAGTTCGGCGGCCGGCGCGGACTGGTGGACGCCGACGGCCAGGCCGACCCCCGACTCCGGGATCAACGTCACGGGCGAGCCGTTCACCGGGACCGACTCCGCCGGGGAGGTGCGCGGGTTCGTCGACGCGCACAACCACCTGTTCTCCAACGAGGCCTTCGGCGGTCGGCTGATCTGCGGCAAGGTGTTCTCCGAGGAGGGCGTCGCCGACGCCCTCAAGGACTGTCCCGAGCACTACCCCGACGGCACGCTCGCGATCTTCGACTACATCACCCACGGCGGCGACGGGAAGCACGACCCGGTCGGCTGGCCGACCTTCAAGGACTGGCCGGCCTACGACTCGATGACCCACCAGGCGAACTACTACGCGTGGGTCGAGCGGGCCTGGCGCGGCGGGCAGCGGGTCCTCGTCAACGACCTCGTCACCAACGGCATGATCTGCTCCGTCTACCCGTTCAAGGACCGCAGCTGCGACGAGATGACCTCGATCCGGCTGCAGGCGAAGCTGGCCTACGACCTGCAGGCCTACATCGACAAGCAGTACGGCGGCGCCGGCCGGGGCTGGTTCCGGATCGTCCTCGACAGCGCGCAGGCGCGTGAGGTCGTCAAGCAGGGCAAGCTCGCGGTCGTCCTGGGCGTCGAGACCTCCGAGCCGTTCGGCTGCAAGCAGATCCTGGACATCGCGCAGTGCAGCAAGTCCGACATCGACAAGGGGCTGGACGAGCTGTACGGGCTGGGCGTGCGCAGCATGTTCCTGTGCCACAAGTTCGACAACGCGCTGTGCGGCGTCCGCTTCGACGAGGGCGGCCTCGGAACGGCCATCAACGTCGGGCAGTTCCTGTCGACCGGCACCTTCTGGCAGACCGAGAAGTGCACCGGGCCGCAGCACGACAACCCCATCGGCACCGCGGCGTCCGCGGCGGAGTCCGACCTGCCGGCGGGCACGGACGTCCCCACGTACGACGCGGACGCGCAGTGCAACACCCGTGGGCTCACCGCGCTCGGCGAGTACGCGGTGCGGGGCATGATGAAGCGCAAGATGATGCTGGAGATCGACCACATGAGCGTCAAGGCCACCGGCCAGGCGCTCGACATCTTCGAGGCCGCGTCCTACCCCGGAGTCCTCTCCTCGCACAGCTGGATGGACCTCAACTGGACCGAGCGGGTCTACTCGCTGGGCGGTTTCGTCGCCCAGTACATGCACGGCTCGCAGGCGTTCGCCGCGGAGGCCAAGCGCACGGACGCGCTGCGCGACAAGTACAAGGTCGGCTACGGCTTCGGCACCGACTTCAACGGCATCGGCGACCACCCGGCCCCGCGCGGCGCCAACGCCGCCAACAAGGTGACGTACCCCTTCAGGAGCGTCGACGGCGGCTCCGTCATCGACAAGCAGACCGTCGGACAGCGCACCTTCGACTTCAACACCGACGGCGGCGCCCAGGTCGGCATGATCCCGGACTGGATCGAGGACATCCGGCTCGTCGGCGGCCAGGACGTGGTGAACGACCTCTTCCGGGGCGCCGAGTCCTACCTCGGCACCTGGGGCTCGACCGAGCGGCACCAGGCCTCGGTCGACCTCGCCAAGGGGCGGACGGCCACGGCCAGTTCCGCCGAGTCCAACCCGTTCACCAGCTACCAGCCCGGCCGGGCCGTGGACGGCGACGACGACAGCCGCTGGGCCAGTGACTGGAGCGACGACCAGTGGTGGCAGGTCGACCTGGGCGCCACCAACCTGGTCTCCCGCGTCACCCTCGACTGGGAGCGCGCCTACGCCAGGTCGTACCGCATCGAACTCTCCACGGACGGCGTGAACTGGACGACCGCCTGGTCCACCGCCTCCGGCGACGGCGGCCTGGACACGGCCAGGTTCACCGGCGCCCCGGCCCGCTACGTCCGCATCCACGGCCTGGACCGCGGCACCGAATGGGGATACTCGCTGTACGACGTGGGCGTCCACAGCGCCTGAGGCACGAAGAGCGGGGACACCCATGGCACGCATGCCGTCGGCCGAGCGGCGCAGACAGCTGACCGAAGCGGCGATCCGAGCGATGGCCCGGGACGGCGTCCCGAAGACGACCACCCGGTCCATCGCCGCCGAAGCCGGCGTGTCCCTGAGCGTCTTCCACTACTGCTTCGACTCCAAGCAGGCCCTCGTCGAGTCCGTCATCACGACGCTCACCGGCCACTCGGTGAGCGTCGTGAAGGAGGCGATCCGGCCCAGAAGCACCCTGGAGGAAACGGTCCGGGCCGGCTTCCAGGCGTACTGGGACCATGTCCGGGCCCACCCCGACGAACACATGCTGACCTACGAACTCACCCAGTACGCCCTGCGCCAGCCCGGGTTCGAGCATCTGGCGCGCCGGCAGTACGAGTCGTACGAGGAGGCGTACGCCGCGCTCATCGAGGAGCTGTGCCGGAGCATGGACCTCCGGCTCGGCGTCCCCGTGCCCGTCCTGGCACGCTATCTGGCCGCCATGACCGACGGCCTGACCCTCAACTACCTCGTGCTCGGCGACGCGGCCGCCTGGACCGACATCCTCGACACGGTCACCGCGCACGTCGCAGGCCTCGTCAGGGCCTGCTGAAACCAGAAACGCGCAAATGGCGCGGGAGCGGGATCGGCGTCAGGATGGAAGTGGCGAAGGTCTTTGTGACGGTCTTCTCGCAGGAGGACACCACCGTGGACGGCGCCTGGATGTGTGAGAGGTGCGGTGCCGAGGCGCCGCCGGACGCACAGCGGTGCCGCCGCTGCGGCGCCTGGCTCCCGGCGTACGTGGAGGACGACCATCCGCGGCCCCGGCGCCCGTGGCGGCGGCGGATCCACCTCCGCACGGAGGAGGTGCACCAGCCCACAACCCCCGTCCAGCGCACGGAAACCGTGTACGAGGAAACGCGGCACGAGGGAACGCGGCACGGGAGCACTGAATACGGGAGCACGCAGTACGGGAGCACGCAGTTCGAGCGGCCCCGGGACGAATCCCGTCACCGCCCCGTACCGGTCGGCGCCCTGGAGGGCAGCGGCACCGTCTACGGCGTGGCGCGCATGGTGCGGATGCGCACCGAGGTGAGCGGCAGCGACGGTGACGTCGGCACGACGGTCGTGTGCAACTTCCGTCTGGAGATGCGCAATCGCGAGGGCCGTCCGATCGGGCTGGTGCCCGTGGAGATGCGCGGCGACCTGTTCGAGGGCGCCGTCAACGACGGGGACCGGGTGAAGGCGACGGGCCGGGCCAGAAACGGCACGCTGCGGGTCAAACAGCTGCGCAACCTGACCACGGGCGCCGAGGTCTCGGCCCGCAGCACCCCCGCGCTCGTGATCGCCGTCGTGATCGTGCTCTTCGTCGCCTGGCTGGTGTTCATCTTCGCGGTCACCGGGCGCTGACCGCGCGGCCCTACCGGCGATGCGACAAGGGCACCCGGAGGTCCACCACCCGGAAGTCGCCGCCCCGGGGCTCGATGTACGCGAGCGGGGCGTAGTGGTACGGGACTCCGTGGGGGCGGCGCCGCAGCGGCTGCCCCTGGCGGCTGTGCGGCCATTCGACGCCGGCGGTCAGCACCCGGGCCGGGATGAGCCAGTAGTCGCCGCGACGGTAGTTGCGGGGCTCTCCCTCACCGGGGTGGAACTGGACCTGGACGCCGTCCTCCAGCGGCAGCCACCTCCCCTCCCGGACGGGCAGGCCCATCTCGTCGCCCGCCGGTCCGTCGTCCCGCCCGCGCGCGCCGTGGTCCCAGCGGCGCAGGAACGGGCGCCGCCGCGGCGCCGGAGTCATGGGCGCGGGCTGGTCCAGTTCCACCCGGAGCCCGGCGTGGTCGACCTTCGTGACCGTGTACAGCAGACCGCAGTCCTCGTCGTAGCGGTCCGACGCCTGGCGGCACACGGCGGCGTCGTCGAGGAGTTCCACCACGTCGCCCGTCTCCACGCCCAGCTTGTCGTCCCGGCCCAGGGTCTCCAGCTCGACCGAGTTCTCGTCGACGGACCGGACCGGCAGGACCACGGAGCCGTTCTCCCGGGACCACTTGTACGTCGCCCACCCCTCGCTGCCGCCCCGGTGCACCTCCACCCGGTACAGCTGGTTCTCGGGCCCCCGGTACCCGGAGGACGCCGACGGGCCGTCGAGCGACGCGTCGTCGTCCTCGGGCTGCCCGGTCGCCGCGGAGAGCAGGCCGCGCGGCTCGAAGGCGCCGCGGACACGGTCCCGGAGGAAGCGCGAGGCGCTGCGCGGGTCGGGCACCGGCGAGTCGCCCTCCACCGGCAGCACGCACACCTGCCAGACCACCCGGCTGCGCGCGGTCGTGTCCGGCCCGTTCGGCCCGAGCGCCACCTCACGGATCCAGGGCGCCTCCCACGCGGTGACCAGGCGCTCCCACACCCTCAGGTACACCAGGAAGGGACCGGACGGCAGCCGGTCGTGGTCGGGGTCGAGGTGGCCGTCGGGCTGCTCCCAGTAGTCGGTGCCGTCGCATTCGCACAGGATGCCGTTGACGTACATGCGGCCCGGGGCCACGGCGAAGGTGTCGCCGTCGAAGGCGTCGACCCCGAAGCCGCCGAGGCCGTCGTGGTCGGGCGGGTACGCGGCGGGCCCCATGAGGTCGGTGGCCAGCGTGCGCAGATAGTGCAGGAGGATCGCCGTCTGCTCGTTGATGTCGGCGTCGAGCTGGACCCGGCCCTGCTGGGACAGCACGGCTGAGAACCGCCGAGCGGGATCGAAGATGACGCGGGAGAAGTCGCCGTGCATGGAGTGCTTCCTGCCTGGGCCGGGGGCGGACGGTGTCGGGGCGGTCGCTCACGTGACGAAGAACAGCGCCGGGTCGCATCCGGCCGGTGTGTACTCGGCCAGCCGGGTGCGGAGATTGTCCTCCCGCTGAGGCTGGAACAGGTGGTGCAGCGCGCCGGGTTCCGAGCCGTTGTCGCCCCCGCGGCGGATCGCCTCGGCGCAGTCGTCGGCGAGCCGGACATAGTCGGGGGAGCCGTACCGGGTGCCGGCGAAGCGCAGATCCCGGGCCCCGGAATGGTCGGGTTCACAGTGGAAGCGCGGTGGCGTCCACTTGGCCTTGGACGGCAGCCAGCAGAACCGTACGGAACCCCGGTCCCGCCGTTCGATCCGCACCTCGCCGGAGAGCAGGCAGTTCTCCAGCAGCTCCACGGCCCGGGCCCGCACGGCGCCGATGACGGTGGTGCGGCGGGCCGTGAGCAGGACGTCGGCCGGGTCGCCGTCGGGGTCGCCGAGCGCCGGCGCCTCGCTCAGCGTCGCGTCCAGCACGCTGTCGTACACCTCCACCCGGCGCGGCTCCCGCGCACCGTGGCGGGCGGCCACCGTCACCGGGCCGAGGACGCTGTGGTGGATCTCGGTGCGGACCGGGCAGTCGGCGGCGATGTCCAGACTCGGCGCCCCGGGCGCCAGGGGCGTGCCCCGGGACTCCAGTTCCCAGCCCGGCACGAAGGTGCAGTGCCGGACGACGAGACGGCCCACGGCGCCCCGTACCCGCACCCCGCCGCCGGTCACCAGCAGCCCGTCGAGGACGAGCGACGTCGCCTCGCCGCGGGGCCCGGCCGGACCGCCGCTGACCGTCAGCGCGCGGCCCTCGCCGTGCCGGCCGGTGAGCCGGACGACCGGGCGGACGCCGTCCGCGGCGCGCACGGTGAGCCGGTCCCCCGGGTCGAGGCGGATGTCGGTCAGGTCCTCGTACACCTCGTTGGCGGTGATCTCCACGATCGCCTCCGCCTTGAGCTCGTGCGCCCGCTTCTCCGCCCGCCAGCGGCCGATCGCGTCGGCGATGCTGTGGTGGGCCTCGCCGGGACCCACCCGGTAGCGTTCCTCGGGGCCGACCGTCGCCGGCTCGGGGCGGGGGTACTCGCCGCCGCCGAGGTCGCCGGAGAACGCGTGGTGGTACGTCACCCGCACCCCGTGCGCGGGGGCCGTGCCCGGCGGGAGCATCAGCCGGCCGAGGACCGGGTCGACGGCGACCTCCTCCCCGGCGGGGCGAAAGCGCCAGTGGGAGAGGTCCGCGACGACGATCCGGTCCAGCCCCACCACGTCCCTCACCGCGTCGGGGCCGGTCCACACGCACAGGCTCTTGCGGGGCCCGTAGGAGTCGTACAGCCGGTCCGTCAGGGCCCTGCGGCCGATGGGCTCCGGGACGTTCGTCTCGTCCGCGATGTGGAAGCTCGACGGCTCGGGCACCGGCGCGGTGAACAGGGGCGTGTCGACGGCGAGCACGTTGAACGTGTAGCAGGCCCGCTCGCGGTCCAGGCAGTACGCGGGGGCCCGGGTCACCGCGTACGTGCGCAGCCGCCACAGGTGCAGGCCGACGGAGTGCAGACCGTACCGGCCGACCCGGCGGGCCGAGTCCGCGCGCGGCGCCTCCACGGTGCGGGCCACGGTGTCGAACGGCCCGCCCAGCCGGTCCAGCGCCCCCGCGTCCCGTACGTCGACCAGGGCGCCGCGCGCCAGTCTGCGGTCCGCGTCGGCGCCGTCGCAGGTATAGCGGCGCACGGGCTGGGTGACGCACAGCAGCCGCCGGTACTCCACCACCCGGGCGGGCCACCCGGCCACCGCCGACGCCAGGTCCTCCAGCAGCGCCAGGGTGCCCTTGCGGCGCCGGTTGACGACGGTGTCGGCGACGTCCCGGCGGGGCACGGCGGCGGCCGGCATGCCGCTCGCCCGGACGGCGTCGTCGGACAGGGCGGCGGCGATCTGGGGCAGGATCTCGTAGCCGACGAGGTCGCCGACGTAGGGCGTCACCCAGTCCTCGCAGGTCTCGATGAACCAGTTGTCGTACAGGCGCTCGATGTCCTCCTGGACGACCGTCACCTGTTCGGCGACGATCGTCAGCAGCGTCCGCAGCGGGCCGCCCTGCTCCGCGTCGCGCCCGCGGACCACGGCCGGCAGCAGCGCGTACAGCTCGTCCGGGGTCATGGAATCCTCCGCAGGATCAAGGAGCCGGGCACGGCCGGGTCCAGCAGCACCAGTTGGGCGGGGCGCAGCGCCAGCCGCGGCGGGGCGGTCGGGGCGGGCGCGTCCGGGGCGCTCCCGCGGGGGAGCAGGACCGTGGGCGCCTGCGACGCGTCGACGACGTCGCCCGGGCCCGCCGGCGTGCTTCCCGGGCCGGCGCCGGACGGCGAGCGGTCGCGCACCGCGCGCGGGCCGGCCGGCAGCGCCGGGACGAAGGCGGCGACCGCGGGGTGCTGCGCGAACCGGACGACGTCGGCCGGGTCGGAGCCCTCCGGGAACCCTCCGAAGGCGTCCAGGTCCACGAAGTCGACGCCGGGCACCGCCTGCGCGGTGGCGACGACCGCGCTGTCGTACACGGGATGGCCCAGATACGCCCCGTCGAAGCCCAGCCGGGCGACCAGCGCCTCGCGCACCCGCTGCTCGACCTTCTCCGGGAGATGACCGGCGGCCGTACGGACGCCGAGCACCACCACCAGCCGGACCCGTTCACAGGGCTCCACCCGCACCGCCAGCGCCGGGTCGCCGTACCGGCGCAGCGCCGAGCGCAGCGCGCCCAGCAGCGGGGAGGAGGCGTCCAGCGGGGCGTCGTCCACGGCGACGACGGTGACGTGCACGACCGGCCGGCCGCCGTCCACACAGCGGTGGGCCACGGCCTGACCCACGCCCGCGAAGGCACGGGCGAAGGACTGGTAGTCGGCCGTCGACACCAGTCGGTCGAACGCCGCCAGCCGCAACGGGATCGCCTGCCGCATCCGCGCCCGGCCGTCGGCGTCCGCCCCGCCCGTCGCCGGCAGCGGGTTGGTGACCGCGCTGACCCCCAAGGGCCTGCTCACCAGCTGGTTGATCCGACCGGCGGCGACATTGCCCGCGCGTCCGCCGCCGACGCGGTAGCGGGCGGTGACGTTCTCCGTGCCGGTCGGCGGACGCGCGCCGTGCCGGCCGTCGCCGAACTCCACCGCCGCCGTCCCGTCGGCGCCCGCGCGCACCCGGAACACCTGGTCGGCCGGCCCCTCGTCGCCCAGGTCCGCGGTCCGTCGCCACGCCACGTCGTCGACCCGGACGGTGAGGTCCTCCGCACCGCCGTCGGCGCTCACCGACGGCAGCCACACCAGCGGGCTGCGCCGCAGCCGGAAGACCTGCCCCGCCCGGCCGGCGTCCCCGCTGCCGAGCACCTCGGCGACGGTCTCGCCCGCGGTCGCCGTGACCACGTTGCCGTGCACGACGACGGTGTCGCGCCGGTAGCGGTGCGCGAGCGGGGAGGTCAGCAGCAGGGTCGTGCGCACCCGGTCGTCGAACGAGGTCCCGTCGAAGGCGTGGCGTACGCCCGCCAGGACGGCGAGCTCCGCGCCCGCCACTCCCGGCCCGCCGTCGGGCACGACGTCCGTGCGCTGCCCCGAGACGACGATCAGCCTGCCGGGGGTCAGCCCCTCGAACGTGCCGTCCAGGGCGATGGCGTGGCCCGACACGTCCGTGGGATCGGGCGGGGCGGTCAGGACGAGCGGCTCGCCCGCCGCCCACACGGTGGTGGCCCGCCGCACGGTCATGTCCTCGCAGTCCTCGGTCCACGGCTCGGCCAGCCGCAGCCGCGTCACCCGTACCGCGTCCACGTCGTTGGCGACGGACAACTGGCCGACCTCGACGACCCGGACGACCCGGGTGCGCGGCCGGCCCGCCACCCGCACCGCGATCCAGCTGCCCGGCTGGATCTCCTCGTGCACCGCGTCGAGGAGCAGGACGTCGTGCGGCAGCGGGCCGCCGCCCTCCGCCCGGGGCGGCGTCGCCCCCCGCAGCAGCCGCTGGACGCGGGCGTCGTCCGGGATCGAGGCGCCCAGCGGGGTGGCCGTGACCCGGAAGTGGTACACGCCCGGCGCGGTCACCGGGGGCGCGACCGCGGACAGCGCCTCGTAGTAGGACGCGCCGACGCCGGGCCGGTGCTCCGCGAGAAGGCGGGGCAGCGCGTCGGATCCGGCGCCCAGGGCGTCGGTGACCGCGCGCGGGGTCCGGCGCGGCGGGGCGCCCCGGCCCGCGCCCCGGCCCAGTGCGTCCAGCAGCGGGTCCACCGCGTGCTGCACCCGCCCCGCCGGGTCGGCGAGGTCCCGCAGCAGCGCCCGGCCCCCCGCCGCCGCAGCCCGCTCCGGCGCCTCCTTGAGACGGCGCACGGCGTCCTGGACGGTCTCCAGCCGTGCGGCGGCCCGCTCGGTCAGCTTGTCGACGTCCAGCTCGCCGCCGACACCGGCGAGACGTTCCTTCAGCCGCCGCAGCCTGCGGTCGAGCCGGGCCGCGAAGGTGTCCGGGTCGCGCAGCTCCTCGGCGCGCTCACGCACGTCGCGCAGCAGCGTCAGCAGCTCCTCGAACGGGCCCTCGGCCCGCGCCCGGCGCGCCGCGTCCTCCATGTCCTCCCGCAGCGCGTCCACCGCGTGGTCCAGCTGCCGGGGCGGGTCCGGCACCCGCAGCAGCACGGTGGTCCGCCCCCGCGCCGGATCGGGTTTCGCGCTCTTCACCACCCGCGTGAGGTTCAGCCGGGCGTCGGGGTAGGCGAACAGCAGCCGGTCACCGGGGCGCAGGGCGGCCTGGACCCCGTCGACGTCGAGGGACGGAACGCGGGTCGCGACGGCGGGCGTGAGGGCGGGCGGCCAGGTGGCGCGCACCGGCAGCCGGTTCCACTCCGCCCGCGCGGTGAGGTCCTCGGCGGTCTCGAAGATCACCGGAAGCGCGCCGGGCTCGGGCTCGCTCTTGACCTGCGACCCGGCCGGCACGACACACGACGCGCCCGGATCCAGCGTGTAGGCGAGGTGGGCGGCGGCCGCGAGCGCCGGGCGCGGCCGGTGCCCGACCAGCCGCCCGAGCCGCACCAGCGACTCGTGCTCCGCCGCGGTGCGCAGAAACCCCTCGTCGGCGATCCGCTCCTGATAGAAGGTCAGCACGTCGGCGACGACGGCCCACGCGTCGAGCAGGGCGATCGACGGATCGTCCGGCTCCCGCGTCGTCAGCCCCTCCAGGGGCGCGTGGTCGTCGCCGGTGACGGGCAGCCGGGCCAGCATCGCGTCGAGGAACTGCCGGTGGACGCCCACCCGGTAGGACAGCGCGGGCAGCCCGGGACGGTTCCACACCGGCGCCGGACCGCGTCGGCCGGCGGAGCAGTCGGTCATCGTCCACCTCGCAGCCGCAGGGTCAGCCATCCGTTCTCCTGACGGGCGACGTCGCCGTCGAGCCGGGGAACCTCCAGCGGACGCATCCTCAACTCCCCGGACGGCGGCACGTCCGGCCCCTCCCGCTCCCCGCCGAGACCGTGGATCCGGCGCAGCCGGGTGACCTCGGCGTGCCGCACACCCGGCACGCCCATGCACAGCGCCACCAGGACACTGGACCGCACCGGCGTGCCGAACGTCAGCTCCGCCGGGTCGAAGAAGCCCGGCTCGGGCTCGACCCCGCCCCGGCGTCCCGGCAGGAAACGGCGCAGCAGCGCCTCGCGCACATCGGCGGTGACGTAGTGCGGGTCGATGAGCACGTCAAGGCCCACCTGGAGCGGCACCAGCAGCGCGGGCCGGGTGACGACGTCGTGCCCGATGCGCCGGTAGCGGTGCAGCCAGGCCCGCACCTCCTCCAGCAGCGCCGCCGACGGCACGGCCGCGCCGGCCGGGTCGATGGCCACCTCGGCCTCGTGCCAACTGCCGTTCCAGCGCAGCGAGGCGGTGGCGCGCTGCACGTCGGGACGGCCCGTGGCGAGGGCTGCGTAGTCCTCGGCGGTGACCGCGCGCAGCAGCGTGCGGAAGGGGGCGTGCGGGGCGGCCAGCCGCACCTGGGCCAGGGACTCCGGATCGGTGCCGCCGGTCGCCGGCACCGGGTTGCGCACCCGCGTGACGCCCGCCAGAAGTGCGGAGCCGCGGTGGGCGATCCGGTTGACGGCCTCGCTGCCCGCGTTGCCGGACCGGCCGTTGCCCACCCGGTAGAAGGCGTACATCCCGGTTCCCGGGCGCGGCGCCCGGCCGCACCGGTCGTCGCCGAAGCGCAGGGCGAGCCCCCCGTCGTCGTCGGTCTCGGCCACCAGATGCCGGTCATGGGGGCCGCTCGACAGCAGGTCCCGGCGCGGGGTCCAGACCGGCCCGTTCCCCGGATGCTCCCGGAGGTACAGCGCGGGCAGCGCCTCGCGGGGATCGGGGCGCAGGGCGCTGCTCGCCGGGCCGTGCAGTGCCGGGTCGGCGGGGTCCAGCCCGGCGGCGGCCCGCTCGCCCCAGGTCTGCTTGAGCTCCCAGCCCGCGTCGTCAAGGTCGAGCACATATCCGGCCCGGGCGCGCAGCGCGAGCGTCTCCAGGCGGCGCAGCCTGCGCTCGAAGAACTCGTCGAAGAGGGAGAGGAAACGGGCGGCCGCGCCGCGGCGGTCGGCGTCGTCGGCGAGCCCGGCGAAGTCGTCGAGGAACGACGCCCCGAACAGGGCCGTCAGCAGCTCACGGCTCTCCGGCTGGAGCTCGGACACCCCGTGGTGCAGATCCCGCAGACCGTCCCGTGCCCTGGTCGCAAGGCTCCCCAGCCGCCGTGCCTGCGCCGCGGCCAGGTCGGCCGGCAGCGGGTACGGCGGGGACCAGGTCACGGGCCTGCCGCGCAGCGTCACCGGCCGGGACCGGACCGGCGAGGCGTCCCCCGTCCCGGCCGCCGCCCCCGGCGCCTGGACGAGCTCGCCGGCCTTGTCGTCGGGGAGCCAGTCGATGCCGAGGCCGTGTTCGACGAGGAGGGCGTTGCCGCGGGCCACGACGGTCGCGCCCGGCCGCCCGCCGGGTTCCTCCGGGTTGCGCACACACAGCGGGAAGGCGAGGGCGTCCTCGGCGGCCCAGGCGATCTTCACGACCGCCTTGCCGGTGTTCGCGTCGACGTCCCGCATCGCGCGGGTGAGCCGGACGGCCTGCCGGTGAGCGGGGTCGGGCTCACTGTCGCCCGGCCCCCGCGTCTCCTCCAGGACGAGCAGATCGCCGCTCCTCAGCTTCAGCACCCGGTGTCTGCCGTCGCCGTCGAGGAGAGCGGCCCGGGTGGTCCCCACGGGCAGTGCGAACTCGTCCTTCCCCCAGGCCCACAGCAGTACCTCGTTGTGTTCGGGCAGCAGCTGGACCCGGCGCCGCTCCAGCGGCTGGTAGGCCGGATGCCGGGACGCGACGAGGGCCTCCTGTGAGATCACCGGGCTGCGCGGCCGGTCCGCCTGCTGCGGGAACTCGTCCTCGGACTGTGCCGTGAACGCCAGATCGTGGGTGTCCACGGCCAGTTCCATGGTCGTCTCCACACAGACGACCGTGCGGGCCGCGCAGCCGTCGTGCATCGGATAGCCGACCAGCCGCGCATGGCGCCGCACGGAGGTCCGCAGCCGCGCGGTGTCCAGGTACGCCTCGGTGGCCACGGCGTCCTGCTGGTAGCTGAGCCGGTCCCCGACATGGGCCAGCAGCTCCACCAGGGTGACCCAGAGGTCCGGGGCGTGCCGTTCGGTCCACCGCGGCAGGGTGAGCGAGAGCCGCTCCAGGAGCAGCCGGCGGAAACTGGCGTAGTCCTTGGCCAGGTAGTCGATCGCCGGGGCGGGGCCGGCCGGCGGCCCGCCCGGCTCAGCGGCCCTCGGGGCAGGGCGCGGGGGGTGGCCGCCGGTCGGGTGGAAGGTGAAGTCCGCATGGTCGTGGCCGCCGTGGAAGCCCCGCCCCAGCACCCGCAGCCGGTACGTGGAGTCGTCGCCCGGCCGGTCCAGGGTCAGCCGCAGCCGAGTCCCCCCGCCGTTCTCGCGCTCCGGCCCGGAGTCCGGGCGGACCCGCAGGACGCGGATGCCGACGACCCGCCGTCCGCCCTCGACGACGAACCGGGTGCGGTCCACGCCCGGTGGGAGCACCCCGACGAAGGTGACGGTCAGCGTGCGCCGGTCCGGCTCCGCCCACACCTCCCGGATACCGGCCGGCCCGTCCGCCCTCAGACCCTCGTACGGGCCGTCCAGCACCGTCATGAGGGAGTCCCCCCGCCCGTGACCGTGGCGGTGAGGCTCTCGCCCGTCGCCGTCAGGACGTACGCCACATGCACCCGCAGCGTCGCCTCCTGCGACGTCACCGTGACCGACTCCACCGTGAGCACATCGCCGAGCCAGCGCTGCAGGGCCGCCTGGGCGGTCATCTCCAGGGTCGCGGCGAGCTCGGGACTGTTCCCGGCGAAGACCAGGTCGAGGAGGTTGCAGCCGAAGTCGGGCCGGTTCACCCGTTCACCGGGACTGGTGAAGAGGACCAGCTCCACCATGTCCCGGACATGACCGGCGTGGTCGACGCGCGCCGTGCGGCCCCGGGCGTCGACCCGGTAGGGGAAGTCGATGTCCATCGCGCTCACATCCCCTGCACCCGGAACTGCATGGCCAGGACCATCGGAGGGTTGGGCGGCGGCGTGCCCACGCCGATCGCCGGGGCCACCCCGACCGGCGTCGGCTGCAGCAGGACGGGCAGCCCGTTCACGAACACCCGGGTGGAGGGCTGCAGCCAGGTGACGCTCACGCACGGCGGCGCCCCCAGGGTGGCGGCGGGGAAGCTGCAGCCGGCCACCAGGAACTGGTCGGCGCTGGTCAGCACGGGCTGCGGCCCGACCAGGACACGCTGCTGGACCGGCGCGGGGACGGTCACGAGGCCGGGCGGGTGGGCGCACATCATCAGCGCGCCGTAGTGGAGCAGCAGTCCGGGCATGGTCTCCTCACAACACCGTCAACGCGCCGTTGTTGACGATGACCTGGGGTCCGACGAGTCGGACGGTGGCGAGTCCGGGACCGCAGGAGATCTCGATCCCCGTCTCGTTGATCTTGATGAACGGCCCGTTCTCGCCGTGCAGTTGCAGCTTGATCCCGCCGGTGGGCCCCGGCAGGTCGCTGAGCACGAGGGCGTTCCCGGTGGGCGTGGCCAGCACGATCTGCGGCACGCCCGGCGGGGTGGACTTGGCGGCCGACGGCACGTCCCCCGAGCCGCCGCGCCGGAACCCGGTCCACACGGCCCGCTCGGGGTCCCCGTCCAGGAACTGCACCCACACCCCGGACTCCGGCAGCGGCACCACGTACATCCCGCAGTCCGAACCGGCCAGCGGGGTGACCGGCGCGGCCCACACCGGGGCCTCGTCGCCCAGCACCTCGGGCACCCGGACGAGGAGCCGGCCGACGCCGGTCGGATCGACGGCGGAGACGACGACCCCCTCGTACATCCCGTGCCACTGGTTCACCTGCGCTGCCGTCTGCGTCGTCGTCTGTGCTGTCGTCATGCGGTCACCGCCTGGGTGTCGGCGCCGAGCCCGTCGCGGACCAGCGTGAAGTGCTGCCTGTACGTGTCGCGGGTGAGGTCGTGGGTCACAGCGGCCACGAAGTACCGCCCGTCGTACGCCCGTCCCGCCCCGCGCACCCCCACCAGAGCGTGGGCGCCGAGGACATGGCCGTAGCGCAGCACGTCGACTGTGCCGCGGCCGGTGACGGCGTCGACGGCGACCTCGCGGCCGAGCCCCGCCAGCAGGGTCCGGGTCAGGGAGCGGCCGGTCTGCCCGGTGAGCGCCCCCGTGCGCAGCGCCTCGGCCGGGCTCGCCGACAGGCTCTTGCGCAGGATGCCCGGATCGGGCGCGGCGGCCTCGGAGGCGGACGTCGACGGCGGCTCCAGCCGGTCGGTGGCGTAGCCGGACGCGGCCAGTCCGTCGAAGGAGAAGGTGAGTTCCTCCACGTTGTCGGCCGGGCCGCAGCCCGTGGTGAGGGCCGGCTGAAGGGCTCCGTCGCGGTTCTGCGGCCCCCAGTAGGCGGTGCTGATGCCCGGCGCGGGCCCGGGTTCGAGATGGAAGACGTGTCCGACGTCCGCGGCCATCGCCCGCAGATACGCCAGATCGGTCGCCGACTGCACCGGAATGTCGATCACCGGGTTCGGCTGGTCGGTGAGGACCGGGGCCACGGCCCGCGGCACGACGCCGTACTGCGCGTACCCCGCACAGACGGCCATGGCCCGCAGGTGCGGCGGCAGCCCCGGGTAGGCGCGCCGGACATGCGTCAGGTCCATCAGGACCGTCAGATCCTCCCCGGTGACGACGAGGAACGACGCCCCCGGAGCCCGGCCCGCGTGCAGTTCCTGATGGGTCACCACCCCGTCCATCAGCACATGACACCGGCCCGCGAGGACCACGGCGACCACGACCCGCTTCTTCGCGTACAGCGGCCCGCCCGGCAGCACCGCCCCGGCCAGCGGGGAGCGGGCACTGACGGCGAACGTCAGCTGGAAGCCGTTGGTCCTGCCGCTGGCCGAGGTGATCCGCACGCCGAGCAGGGCGTCGATCATCGCCGCCGGGGCCGGAGCGGGCACGGCGTCCCCGACGAGCAGCATCAGGTGCAGGTGGTGCGTCAGCACGCGGCCGGCCCGCCGCCGGGCGCCGCCGACGCCTCGGCGGGCAGGGTGATCCGCAGCCGCCGGCCGGGCCTGGCCGTCAACTCGTCCGGACACATGGCCCGGTTGGCGTCGGCGATCCGCCACGACTGCTCGGGATCGCCGTACCGCCGCGCCGCGATCCGGTCGAGCCGCTCGCCGGCCGCGACCACATGCTCGCCGACGGCCATCAGCTCCTCGGGCTGCGGCAGGAAACGCCGGCGCAGGTGAGTCACGGTCCTGCCGTCCGCGAGGGTGCGCGTCGTCGTGGGGACCGCGTGGTACCTGCTGCTGGGCTCGAACATGGCTCATCTCCTGTCATCCGCTCGCATAGCCGACCGCTCCCGGGCCGTATCCGACGAGCGCTGCGAAACGCTCCCTGCCCTGCTGGTACTGCAGGTACAGCCCGCCGGCCTTGTGGCCGAAGCCCACGTCGTCGACGGTCAGGACGCGCACTGTCAGCGTCACCCGCGCCCGGATCGGACTCAGCTCCCCGTCGTAGGCCTCCTCCGACACGTCGAGGTCCAGCATCCGCACGGGCAGGACCCGGTGCGCGCCGAGCACCAGCACGGTCAGCGGGGCCTGGACCGCGGCGATCTCCAGGATCCCCTGGGCGGCCAGGTCGTTCTGCTGCGTCAACTGCGCGGCCGTGGGAGCGACCGCCGTCTCCAGCGCGGACAGCATCCCGAACAGACCGGAACCGGCGGGCGGCGCCGGCGCGCCCGCCGCGGCCACCTGGTCCGTGGCGTCGAACTCCGCGTCGATCCGGAACGTCTCCCGGGGCGGCCCCTGCAACCGCAGCGCCTCCAGCCGGTCACCGGCGTCGGCCCCGATGCCCCGCGGCTGGAGCGTACGGGTGATGCTGTCGGGGTTGTACTGGAACGGCACGACCCGCAGCACCCGCCCGTGCTCGGGATCGAGGAAGACGAAACCACCGCGCCGCGGCATGACTTGGCTCATGACACGCCCTCGCCTTCCGCCTCGCCCATCGCCCGGTGGACGGCCCGGGCGATGTGCCGACCCAGCGCGGATACGTGTGCGGACGCGTGTGCGGACGCGTGTGAGGGCGCCGCGCCGGTCGGGCCGTGCTCGACACGATCGCCGCCCGCGGGGGAGAGGCCGAGCAGCACGGCGAGCTCCGCCTCCACCGACGCACAGAGCGCCGCCCGCGACACCCCGTCGGCCGAGTCCAACACCAGTCGGCGGATGCGCAGTTCGACCCGGGTCGTCGTCATGTGATCACCACCGCCGTGTCGGCGTCGAACCGCTCCGCGCCCGGATCGGCCAGCGGACTGTCCACGCCGTCGACGCGCAGCCGCAGCGGATACCGCCCCGGCGCCCCCGCGACCAGCCGGAACCGCAGCTTGCGCGTGGCCCGCGCGAACGGCTCGGCGGGCACGGGCAGATCCCCCACCAGCAACTCGGCCCGCTGCCCGGGCTGAACGGCGGGTTCGCAGTCGAGGGAGAGCACCACGACGCCCTTCGCCTCCTTCGCCCCTTTCCCCGTCCGCGCGACGGTCACCGGCAGGGCGCTGGTGATGCGGGGTGCGACCTGGAAGGGGCGGGGCGCGGTGGTCCGCTCGCTGCCGTCGGGAGCGGTGAGGACGACGACCACGGACCACTGCCCCGCGCCGAGCTCCCCGTCCAGGGTGACCCGCACGGCGGCGGCCCCGTCGGAACGGGCCGGCAGCACGACAGGACCTCCGAGCAACGGATGCGTCAGGCGGACGCTCGCCGCTCCCGCCCCGGCCCCGCTGAACCCGCTGCCGCTGAGCACGACGTCGGCGCCCGGCGCCGCGACCGGGGGCAGCACGTCCCGCAGGACCGGCCACGGCTCCGCCGCCGTCGGCGCGGCCGCCGGCCCGGACCCGGCGGCGCCGCGCCGCAGCACCGGCAGGGGCGTCCGGCCCGGCACGGAACTGTCGATGAGCACCACCCGGGCCTCGTACGGCACGGAGAGCCGGTAGCCATGCCCGAGTGCCGTCCACAGCCGCCACATCTCGTCCGGCGGCATCACCGCCGGGGTGACCTTCACCGGCTCGGGCTGCAGATGCAGATCGCTGAAGTCCGCGGCGGCCTTGAGCGCTTCCGCGGGCAGCACGGGCCGGTCGTGCAAGGCCGCCATCGCCGCGCCGAGCAGCCGCTCGGGGAGGGTGGAGTCCTGGTCCGGGGGTGCGTACCCGGTGAACAGGTAGTGCAGGACGAGGGGCAGCGCCGGGTGCCGGGTCTCACCGGGATGCGTCCCCAGGGGATCGGTGTTGCGCCAGGCGGCGTCGACGGCGGTGCGGTACAGGAACAGGTTGAGGGTCGGCGTCCGCGTCCCCGTCCCCGTCCGCGTCCCCGTCCGCTGGTCGTCCTCGTCGACGACGTCCATGCCGCCGGGATGACGCACCGTCACCACCGCATCGGGCACCGTGCGCAGGACGGCCTCCTGCACTGCGGCCCGCAAGGTCTCCGTCACCGCGGCAACGGCCAACGCGTCACTCACGACCGCCTCCCGAGGTACTCCTCGAGCGACATCCGCGACCGCCGCGGCGGAGCCGGGTCGTCGACGACCGGCTGAGAACGCGCGGTGTGGACGACGAGCCGGTCGATGGTGACGTGCAGGACGGTCTCTTTGCGTGGTGTTGTGGGGTGGTGTGGTGGGGGTGCGGCCTCGGAGACGGGCGGTGAGGGGAGCGAGGCAGGTGCGAGGGGTGCGGGACGACGGGTGGGGTGCGCGGGGCGCGCGGGGTGTGCCTGGCGGGCGGGTGATGTCGGGGGGTCGGGGGGCGTGGAGGCGGTGGAGGCAGCGGGGCGTGCGAGTGGCGTGAGGGGAGTGGCGGGAGGCCTCTCGGGGGTGGGGGAGGCGGACCCTGTGGTGCGGACGCCGAGGTGAGGGGGCGGGGTGAGTGACGAAGGGGGTGGTTCGGAGGGGGGCACGGGTGAAGCGGCCTTTGGGCGGGGTGGTTGTGAGACGGGCTGCGGCGAGGTGTTCGGGGACGTGGGCGGTGTGGAGGGCTGCACACGTGAAGCGGCACGGGAAGGAGATGGTCGAGACACGGGCGGCGGCGAGACGGTCCGGGACGGGCGTTGTTCCAGGGGTGCCGTAGGCGACGCGGTGTGGGACAGCGGTGGTGCGGAGACGGGCGGTGGCGAGGGGGTCCGGGAGGCGCGTTGTTCGTGGGGCGTCGCAGGCGACGATGCGCGGGAGGGGGGTGGTGTGGGGACGGGCGGTGGCGAGGGGGCCCGTGAGGGGGGTGGTGTGGGGACGGGCGGCGGAGAGGCGGTCCGGGACACGGGTGGTTCGAAGGAGACCGCAGGCGAAGCGGCCTGGGACCGGGACGGTCCGGAGAACGAGGGGGGTGGGCTGGGTCTGGACGCGGACGGTTCGGAGGCAGGCGGAGGTGGTGAGGCGGCCTCGGACGCGGACGGTTCGGAGGTGACCTGCGGCGAGGCGGCCCCGGGCCGGGACCGCCCGGAGGGGGCCCGGGACGTGGTGGCCTTCGACGCCAAAGGGTCGGGGGCGACGGTCATCGCCTCGGGCGCCGTCGGCCTCGCCTCGGCCCCGGACTCGGCCGAGGGCACCGTGTTGGGCGCGTGCTCGACACTCGGCACAGGGCTGGGCCGGTCGGCGTGCACCGCGGATCCTCGGACGTGCTCGGCACCGGTCGTCGGGCTGTGCGGCGCAGGTCTGCCGGGGGGCTCGGGCGGGTTCAGGCGGTGTGGTGGCAAGACGGTGTCGTGCGGTGGGACGACAGTGTCGTGTGGTGGGACGGCGGTGCCGTGTGGTGGGACGGCGGTGCCGTGGTGTGTGGCGGCGATGCCGTGGTGTGTGGCGGCCGGACTGTGCGGCGGCGCGCCTTCGGGGTGCGGCTTCGCGTTCCGACCCTTGCGGGTCGCGTCCTGGACCTCTGGTGGCGCGGTCGGGGGCCCGGCGAGCGGGGCGGGGCCGCGCGGCGAGCTTCCCCTGGGCGGAGAGGACGGGCCCGGGTTGCGGCGCGAGACGGTTTCCGTTTCGCGAGGTGCAGCCGGGGTGTGGGGTGAGGTGTTCCCGGCCTGGGGAGCAGCGGGCGGGTCGTGCGGCGAGGTGTCCTCAGCCCGGTGAGTCGTAGCTGGGGTGGGCTGCGAGGTGTTTTCAGCGCGGTGGGTTGTGGCTGGGGTGGGTGGTGAGGTGTTTTCAGCGCGGTGGGTTGTGGCTGGGGTGGGTGGTGAGGTGTTTTCAGCGCGGTGAGTCGTAGTCGGGGTGGGTGGCGAGGTGTCCTCAGGCCGGTGAGTCGTAGTCGGGGCGGGCGGGTGCGTGTCGTCGGACGGGGGAGGCGTCGTCGGGGTGAGGGGGGACGTTTGCTGGAGTGTGGGTGGCGTGGCCGGGTCCCAGGGCGCCGCACTGTGAGCCTCGGGTGGGACGCGGGAAGCTCTCCAGGACGTGTCCTGGGCCCTCGGTGGAGCGGACGTGCCGCGCGTCGGCGCGTCGGCGTACTCGGACTCGGACGGCGTTGTCGGGGCGTACGGCGAGGTGCGTTCGGTCACCGCCCCCGTCCTGGTGTCCTCTGTCCTGGCCGGGGTCCTCGGGCCGTGGCGCGTCTGGGACTCGGGGCGTGCGCTCCGGGGTTTCGGGTGCTCGCCGGGTGCCGGTGCCTGTGGTGATGCCGCGGAGTCCGTGTGGGGCGCCTCGGCGCGCCGGTCCGGCGAGGACACGCTCGGCATGTCGTTCGGCGTCGCCGCCGTGGCGCGAGGCGGGCGCTTCGGACGAGGCGCGGGGTTCTGGCCAGGCGTGGCAGCGCGTCCCGCCACGTCCGTCGGCCGGTCCGTGTCGACCGGAGCGGGACGGTCACCGGCCGGAGGACCGTCCGCACCTGACCGCGCCCGAGAAGGAAGTGGCGAGGACGACGAGTGCGCGGGATACGACCCGCCGGCCCACGTCCGGTGCTCGACCTCTTGCACCGCCCCCGCAGCCGTGTGCGTCCCGCTCGGGGCCGGCTCGCCCGTCGGCGCGGGGGACGAGGTCTCCGACGCGTCCGGGACGGTCGCCGCGTCCGGCTCGTGGGCCGGACCACCGTGACCGCTCGGCAGCCGCGGCGCACCCGGGTCGAACACGTTCGGCGTCAGCGGCCTGAGCCGCGGCCCCGGCGCCCCCAGCACCCGGTCCACGAAGTCGTTCATCCGGCGCTCGCCTCCAGATAGAACTGCCGCCGCGCCGGACTGACCGACAGCACGTCGGCCTCCGACCAGCCGTAGGCCCGCGCCAGGGAGTGCACCTCGTGCAGCAACTTGCGTGCGTAGCCGGAGACTTCCACCCAGAGGTGGTCGCCGATGTCGAGGGCCGCCTCCCAACGGTGCTCGCACTGCGGGCAGTTCAGCACCAGGACGGTGTCGGCCCCCGGGTCGAGTTCCGGGAGCCGTCGGGCCACGTCCTCGAGGACCTCGTCGGGCAGCTCCTCGACGGGTGGACTGACGTGCACGACGCACCGGCGCAGCAGACTGCGACGAGCCCGGGGCGCCATGGGATCGACGGCCCGGACGTCGCGGCCGGTGAGGGCCCGGTACGTGACCGTCATGCCGTACGTCGTCAGCGTCGCCGTAGCGGGCACGTGGCCGCCCGGGTCGGCGATCGCGCCCGCTGTGAAGGGCCCCAACTCCGCGGCTGCCACGGTCACATCAAGGCTGTCACCGCACGCCGGGCAGTCCGCCGTGCAGGGCAGGGCGTCGCCGAAAGCGCCGCAACGCAGCTCCAGCAGAAGGGCGTTGACGGCGCTCAGGGGCAGGTCCGCGACATCCTGACCGGCCGGGGCCGCCACCGAGGCGAGCAGAAGGGAGCGGGCCGCCGGGGTGCCGCCGAGCCCGCCCTCCCACACCTCCAGGACGTTCGCCTCCGTCAGTCGATGCGGCATGAGGTCACCCGGCGGTGTCGCTGAACTGCGAATCCTGCGGCGGGTTGGTGTGCTCCCGCACCCAGCCGTGATGCTCCACCTTGATGTGCTCGAAGGCGACGGCGTTGGAGCCGGCGTCCAGTTCGGGAAGCCCCTGGTACTCGGAGACCCAGGCCTCGTGGACGGAGTAGGACAGCACCTGCTGGCCGCCCTCGTCGAAGACGTCGATGATGAGGTCCCGTCTGAAGTCCTTCAGGGACGTCTCCAGACCGCCCGCCGAGTTCTTCAGGCTCCAGACCCTGTTGGCCCACTCCTCGAACGCGGTGTCGATGGTGCAGCCGCGCTCCAGGGTGATGGCCTCGTACTCCGTGCGGCCGGGGAGCTTGCGGCTGGTGCCCGGGTCACCGCCGTCGCGGTGCCGGATGACCTCGGTGGTGCGTTTGAGTCCGCTGACCTTGCTGATTCCGGCGATATAGGCGGTCTCCCCGCTGAACTTCACCCGGAAGCGAAAGTTCTTGAAGGGGTCCCGGCGCGTGACTTCCGGCATCGGTCGTCCTCCTAGACCTGGATCTGTCCGGCGAGTTGCTGGATGTGAACGATCACGAACTCCGCGGGTTTGAGCGGGGCGAAGCCGACGTGGATGTTGACGATTCCGCGGTCGATGTCGTTCTGCGGGTTGGTGTCCTTGTCGCACTTGACCAGGTAGGCCTCCTGAGGAGTCCGGCCCTGGAACGCGCCCGCACGGAACAGCGAGTTCATGAAGGCGCCGACGTTCAGCCGGACCGACGCCCACAGGGGTTCGTCGTTCGGCTCGAACACCACCCACTGCGTGCCCCGGAACAGGCTCTCCTCGATGAAGAGGGCCAGCCGGCGCACCGGGAGGTACTTCCACTCGTCCGCGAGGCGGTCGGACCCGCGCAGGGTGCGTGCGCCCCAGGCGACCGGTCCGGCGGCCGGCAGCCGCCGCAGGCAGTTCACGCCGACGGGGTTCAGCCGCCCGATCTCCAGATCGGTCAGCGGCACCTCGAGATCACTGACCCCGCTCAACGAGGCATCGGTACCGGCCGGCGCCTTCCAGACCCCTCGCTGGACGTCGGTACGCGCCAGCACGCCGGCCATGACACCGCAGGGCGGAAAGGTCCGGACGGCGCCGCCGAGGAGGGGGTCTGGGGCGAGGATGCGGGGGTAGTAGAGCGCGGCGTTCTTGTCGGCTTCGTTGCCCTGTAGGTTGTTCAGCTCGCCGAGAACGGAGTCCAGGTCACCCGTCCAGCTCGCAGGCGGGTCGACGAGGAGGACGGCACGTCGGTCGAAACACAGTTTGAGCGCGGCATCCCGTAGGCTCTTCGCGGCGCCCGGGGCGTCGAACTGATCGGGCAGGCAGAGGATGTTGAAGATGTCCGTCTTCAAGAGCTGGTAGAGGCCCATCTTCTTCGCCATGAAACCGGCCTTCAGGCCGAGGTATGCCTCTACATCCTTTGGGCGTTCGTCCTCGTCGGCTCCGCCTTTTTCGGTCGCGGGGTAGTAGCACAGTGGGCCGTCCTTGCTCTTGGCCTTGAACGGATCGGTCTCCTTGCCGTCCGGGTCCGGAGCCGGGCTGGGGTCTGGCATGGCCGGAACGGGAGCGTTGGGGGCGACACGCACGAGCCGCGAGGATTCAAGAACGTGGTCAAGGCCGCGCGGGCTGCCCGGCTCGACGCTGACGTTGAGGTGGCGCTCCTCGGCCCCGGTCGCCATGTCGCGGACCGTCAGATTGAAGACCTTGCGCGGCTCGCCGGTCGGAACGGGCTGCGTGTCGTAGTCGACCCGCGCGCGGAGGTTCAGCCCCCAGCGTCCCGGGGAGGCAGCGACGAGGGTCGGAGGGCTGACGGAGCCCCCGCTCGAATCGCTGGAGGCCGAAGCCGAAGCCGAAGCCGAAGCCGAAGCCGAGGTCGAGGTCGAGGTCGAGGCCTTCGTGCTCCCGTCGCCGCCGCTCTTCTTCTTCTTGTCGTCGGTGGTGGCGGAGGCGTCCGCCGAGGCACCGGAGGCGGACTCACCTCCGGTGCTGTCCGCAGCCGGTGCGGGAGCGGAAGGGGCCGGGGACGACAGCTTGGCGGCTTCTTGGGGCGGTGTGCCGCTCCCGAGCGGCAGCTCGACGGTCGGCTCGCCGGCCTTCACCACCCTGACGATCTCCGCCTCGCTCCCCCCGTTCAAATAGAACTGGTACACCGCGTAGCTCATCGGGCAGTTGGCCTGTAGGCCGCCGAAGACGGCCTCGTAGTCGGCCCAGCCGGTGATGTGCACCGGCCGGTCGGCCGGGCCGCGCGGTGCGTAGCCGACGAACGCGGCGACCGAGGTCGGCACGCCCGTGATGGTCCTCACGGCACTCTTGACCTCGTCGATGTAGACGCCCGGGTAGGTGACGTTCACCGGCATGCCGGCCCCTTTCTCCTCCTGGACGCGCCGACTTGGAGGAACGCTGGTCGTGATCCGTGTTCACCGTATACACACGTCTCGTGACACTGCGCGATGAAAGGGCGCCGGCTGCGTCGATCAGGTGAGGAGCCGGCCTTGTGTCAGCAGAGGGGGACGCCCGGCAGTCGGTTGTCCGGTGACCGGACGTAGATGTTGGTGATGTAGCCGCCGTACAGCGGCAGGTAGGCCCACCAGTCGTTGACGTACGGCGGCACCTCGACCTGTTGGCCCTGTTTCTGGCAGCGGATCAGCACCTCCACCCCCGCCGGCAGCTTGGTGAGCGCGGTCGAGGAGGTGGTCGTACCGGCGCGGACGCGTACGTCCGTGCCCCAGGTGCCGAACCACGTGCCGGACGGGTGTACGCCCCCGGGTACGTTCAGGGAGCGGACCAGCCGGTTGAGGTTGGTGTAGGCGGCGCCGAACGTGGTGCTCGTCGGCTGGAGGGTGAACACGGCGACGATCGAGCGGTCGCCGGTCCCGACGGTTCCGGTGGTGTGCAGCGCCCGCTGCGTCAGATCCACGTCGTCCGCCCCCGCCGCTGCCCCGGCCTCCACCCCCGCCCCGGTCTTCGCCGCGGTCGCGCCCGTGACGGCGGTCGTGTCGGAGCAGCTGGCGGAGTCACCGAAGCCGGACCAGCCCTGCTTGACAGCCCACGGCTCTTCGAACGACGCCGGGATGCCGAAGCGTTGGTCGAATCCGTCGGCGCCGCATCGCGTGGACTGCCGCAGGTCGCCCATGACGAGGGTGCGGACCGGCTCGGGCGCGCTGTCCAGGAGGTAGCGGTAGATCCGTACGGTGTCGGCGGCGGACAGCGCCGTGTAGCCCCAGAAGCCCGGGTAGCCCGCCGGCGGCCCCGCGGTGTCGGCGAGGCCGAGGCGAGCGACCATCCGGCTGACGATCGCGCTGCCGCCGTTCTGCGCCCAGTAGTACGAGGCGCTCGCGTCGTCGCTGGAGCGCAGCATCGTGTCGAGCCGGGCACGGTCGTCCGCGGGCAGGCTGTAGTCGGGGCCCCGGTTCCACAGGTGGTCGAGTGCGATGAGCAGTTTGACGACCGACGCGGACCGGAACTGCATCCGCGGATTGAGCTGTTCGGTGAAGGTCGCGGTCTGCCGGTCGAAGACCGCTACCCCCGCGGTCACCCCGGGCGGCACCTCGACCGTCCGCACGGCGCGCGGCGTGTCCCGGGGCGCGGCCGGCGCCGGCCCGGACGCGCGTGCCGGGGCCGCTGCTGCGCCGATCAGGACCGCCGCCAGAAGACACCACCTCAGGAGTCTGCCTCGTACCGACGTGTGCATCAGGATCCCCCGATCCTCGTGTGCCCGTGGAGCTGTTCGCCTGGGAGCAGTGAAGGTCATCACCGCTGCGCGGTGAACCTCGGACATACGAGGGTCACGCTGTGCCGGGGCACGGCCTACAGGGTTCGGGCGATGAGGAGGGCGACGTCGTCGTGGTCGTCGGGGTGGCGCAGGCCGTACAGGAGGAGGTCGCAGATCTCCTCCAGGGGTCGTTCGGGTTCGTCGAGGAAGTTGAGGAGGACGTCGAGGCGGTCGTCGATGGAGTGGTGGCGGGTCTCGACGAGGCCGTCGGTGTAGAGGACCAGCAGATCGCGGGGGACGAGGTCGGTCGTGGTGGTCTCGAAGGGGACGCCGCCGACGCCGAGCGGGGCGCCCGAGGGCAGGTCGAGGAGCCTGGGCGCATGGCCGGGGCCGGCCAGCGCGGGCGGCATGTGGCCCGCGTTGGCCATGCGGCACTGCCTGGTACGGGGGTCGTACACGGCGTACAGGCAGGTGACGATGTAGTGCTCCAGATCGCAGGTGATCTTGTCCAGGTGCTGGAGCACGGCCCCGGGTTCGAGGTCCAGGTCCGCGTAGGCGCAGGTGGCGGTGCGCAGCCGGCCCATGGTGGCGGCGGCGTCGATGCCGTTGCCCATGACGTCTCCCACGACCAGCGCCGTCTTGTCGTCGGTCAGCGGGATCACGTCGTACCAGTCGCCGCCGACCTCGCTGGTGGCCTGCGCGGGCTGGTAGCGGGAGGCGAGGTCGAGGCCGGTGTGGTGGGGGGCGTGGTCGGGCAGCAGACTGCGCTGCAGGGTGAGGGCGGTGTTGCGCACGCTCTGGAACCAGCGGGCGTTGTCGATGGCCACGGCCGCCCGGCCGGCCAGCTCGGAGGCGAGGACGACGTCGTCCTCGTCGAACGGCAGCGGGTTGCTGGTGCGCTTGAGGTCGAGGGCGCCGAGCACCTCGCCGTGGGCGATCAGCGGCACCGCGAGATACGAGTGGACGCCGGCGCGGGCCAGCAGCGAGCCGGCCTCCGCGTCCCGGGCGATGCGGGGAAGGTCCTGGTCGCCGACGTGCCGCACCAGCACCGGCCGGCCGGTGTGCACGCACAGGGTGACCAGCCGGTCGCCGTCGTAGGCCGCGAGGTCGCCGGGCGGGTCGGCGGCACGCAGCGCCACGGTGGGACGGGCCGCCTTGAGCGCGAGGGCGCGGAACAACTCGGGCCCGTTGTCCGGCCGGCGTGCGCGGCGGCAGGCGAGGGCGGAGTCGAGGACGTCCACGGCGACCACGTCGGCGAGTTGGGGGACGGCGATCTCGGCCAGTTCCCGTGCGGTCTCCTCCACCTCCAGCGTGGTGCCGACGCGCACGGAGGCGGCGGCGATGAGGGCGAGACGGCGCCGGGCCCGGTCGGCCTCCGCGGCCGCACGGTGCCGTTCGGTGACGTCGACGACCGAGGCGGCCGCGCCCAGGACCCGGCCGCCGGGGTCCTCGAGCCGGTAGAAGGACAGCGACCAGGCGTGCTCGTGGTCGGGGTCGGTGGGCGGGCGGCCCACGTGGTACTGGTCGAGCAGCGGCGTGCCGGTGGTGAGCACCTGACGCAGCGCGGACTCGATGGTGTCGACGTCGGGCAGCGGCAGGGTCTCCCTGAGGCGACGGCCCACATGCTCGTCGGCGGGGACGCCGTCGATGCGTTCCAGCGCCGGGTTGACGAGGAGGTAGCGCAGGTCGGGGTCGAGGAGGGCCAGACCGATCGGGGACTGGTTGATCAGCCGCTCGCACAGGGCCAGGTCGGTCTCGACGCGCTGGAGCAGGGTGTGGTCGGCGGCGATGCCCAGGGCGTAGACGTCGCCGACGTCGTCCTGCAGCCGCATGTTGCGGAACTCCATCAGACGGCTGCTGCCGTCCTTGTGCCGGATGGGGAAGGTGCCCGCCCAGCTCCGGCCGGTCTCCAGGACCTCCGTGAACAGCCTCACCACGGCCTTGAGGTGTTCCGAGTGGATGAACAGCCGCGCCGCGTACTTGCCGAGGGCCTCGTCGGCGGCGTACCCGAAGAGCTCCTCCGCCTGCGGGGTCCAGAACACGATGCGTCCGTCGGCGTCGAGGACCATGGCGGACACGCTGAGCATGTCCAGCAGACCGGTGGGCGGGGGCGCGGAACGGTAGTCGCCGCCGTCGGACCGGGTGGGTTCGGCTGTCATCGCGGAACCTCCTCCAGCCCTTCCATGCTCCCTCCCGCCCGCCGTGTGCGGTAGCGGAGCGGGCTTCGGCGGACGCCGGAGGCGCCGTGCGGATCCGGCGGACAAGCAGGACCATGGGGGGTGTGGAGGACGGCGCACCCAGGGATTTCGCGCGAGAAGGTTCCGACGCCCCGATGCCCACCGGAGCGCGCGATCTCCTCGACGCGTCCACCGACGCGGCGGCGGTCGTGTCCGCGGACGGCGTCGTGGTCGGCTGGACGCGCGCCGCGGAAGCGCTGCTCGGCCACCCGGCCTCGGAGGTGAGGGGCCGCTCGGCCGCCGTCCTGGTGGCCATGGACCGGGATCCGGCGCGGGTGGCCGGCGTCGCCCAGCGCTGCCGGGAGGGCCTCGGGTGGAGCGGCCGTGTCGTGCTGCGGCACCGCGACGGCCACGCCGTCGACGTCGACCTGCGGGTCTCCGCGTCGTTCCGCGTCGGCGCGCAGGAGTGCTTTCTGCTCTCCGCACGCGGGCAGAGCCGGCAGTGGACGCTGGGCCAGTCCGTCCTCGACGGGTTCCTCACCCGCTCCCCGGTCGGCATGGCGGTGATGGATCTGCACCTGCGCTATGTGTGGCTCAACGACACGCTGGAACGATTCGGCGGTGTGCCCCGCGCCCAGCGGCTGGGGCGCCGGCTGAGCGAGCTGCTGCCCGGGCTGCAGGCGGAGGCCATCGAGGGGCTGATGCGCAAGGTCCTGGAGACCGGAGCCCCGGTCACCGACTACGAGTACCTCGGCTGGAGCTGGGCCGACCCGCACCGTCGGCGCGCCTACTCCACGTCCTTCTTCCCCCTGGTGAGCGCCGACGACTCGGTCTCCGGGGTCTGCTACATGGTCCAGGACGTCACCGAGCGATGGACCGCCCGCCAACTGCTGGCGCTGGTCAACGAGGCCGGTACGAAGGTCGGCACCACGCTGGACGTGATGCGTACGGCGCAGGAGCTCGCCGACTTCGCCGTCCCGCGCTTTGCGGACTTCGTCGTCGTCGACCTCCTGGAGCCGGTGCTCAGCACCGAAGGGCACGGCACGTGGCTGACGGACGCGGGACCCGCGCCCGCCAAGCCGGCGATGCGGCGCGCCGGGATGGCGTCGGTGCGGGAGGGCTGCCCGGAGGCCGTGGTCCGCATCGGCGACCGGGTGGACTTCGTCCCTCCCACGCACGACGCACAGCTGCTCATCGACGGCGAGCCGATCCTCATCCCGGTCCTCGACCCGTCCGACGACGTGTGGCGGTCCGAAGAGCCCGAACGGGCGGCGAACATCCGCCGGTTCGGACTGCACTCCCTCATCTCCGTGCCGATGCGGGCCCGCAACACCGCCCTGGGCCTCGCCACCTTCGTACGGTCGCTCAACCTCGTCTCGTTCCGGCCCGACGACGTCCTGCTGGCCCGGGAACTGGTGGCGCGGGCGGCGCTGTGCGTGGACAACGCCCGCCGGTACACCCGGGAGCACGCGGCGGCGGTCACCCTCCAGCGCAGTCTGCTGCCGCACGCCCTGGCGGGCGGCAGCGCGCTGGAGGTGGCCTCCAGCTACCTGCCGGCGGACCCCACGGACGGGGTGGGCGGCGACTGGTTCGACGTGATCCCGCTGTCCGGGGCCAGGGTGGGGCTCGTCGTCGGGGACGTGGTGGGGCACGGCATCGCCGCCGCGGCGACCATGGGCCGGCTGCGCACCGCGGTGCAGACCCTCGCCGACATGGAGATGCCCCCCGACGAACTGCTGGCCCACCTCGACGACCTGGTGCTCCGGCTGAGCGCCGAGCGGACCGACGGCACGGCGGCCCAGCAGAGCACGACCGCCTTCCTCGGCGCGACCTGCCTGTACGCCGTCTACGACCCGGTCAGCAGGCGGTGCACGATGGCCCGGGCCGGACATCCGCCGCCCGTCGTCGTCGGCTCCGACGGGCAGGTGTCCTTCCCCGAGCCCCCGGCCGGGCCGCCGTTGGGGCTCGGCGGGATGGCGTTCGAGTCCACGGAGATCGAGCTCGCCGAGAACAGCCTGATCGGCCTCTACACCGACGGCCTCATCGCGGGCGCCGACCGTGACATGGAACGGGGCATGACCCGGCTCGGCGAGGTGCTGGCCCGGTCCGGCGCCGATCTGGGGACGATGTGCGCCTCGGCGGTGCGGCAGCTCGTGCCCGTGCCCCAGCCCGACGACATCGCCCTGCTCCTGGCCCGCACGCATGCGCTGGGCGCCGACCATGTCGTCTCCTGGGACGTGCCCGTGGACCCGGCCGCCGTCGCCGAGGTCCGGGCCCGGGCGACGCGCCAGGTGGTGGCCTGGGGGCTGGCGGAGCTGGCCACGACGTCCGAGCTCATCGTGAGCGAGCTGGTCACCAACGCGGTCCGCTACGCCGCGCCTCCCATCCGGCTGCGGCTCCTGCTCGACTCGCGCCTGACCTGCGAGGTCTCCGACGCCAGCAGCACGGCCCCGCGACTGAGACACGCCCGGATCATGGACGAAGGGGGCCGCGGCCTCTTCCTGGTGGCCCAGCTCGCCCATCGGTGGGGAGCCCGGTACACGGCCGCCGGAAAGATCATCTGGGCCGAGCAGGAGATCCCGTGACGAGGCCTGCTGTCAGCCCGCGGGCCGGCTCGCGCGGTCCGGGGGCAGCAGTCCGCCCACCGGAAGGAGGTCGAAGAAGTGGTGTTCGGCGGCGGGCACGTACCGTACGACCGCCGCGAAGCGGGGCGCGCGTACGGTGACCTGCGCGATCGCCTCGGGAGCCGCCTCCTGCAGCGACTCGGACACCGTGCCGTGCCAGTATCCGAGGTCGCCCAGCGGGTCGCCCGTCCACTCCTGCGGCGGCCCGGACGAGGACAGGTTCACCGGCAGGTACAGCCGCGGCACACCCTTGTCCGCGCAGGCCCGCGCCAGCTGCCGGCCCGTGAGCCCGTCCCCGCCCCGCTCGCCCGGCGCGAAGCGCGTCAGCATCACCAGCAGCGGCTCCTCGCCCACGCACGGCCAGCTCTGTGCGAAGGAGAAGAGGCCCGCGTCCTGCGGACGGGACTCACCGCTGTCCCGCGGCCCGTAGGGGCTTTCCGCGGCGCCCTCGGGGGCGGGCCGCCGGGCGCGGGCGAAATAGGCCCAGCGCCAGCCCTCCGCCTGCCCGTCGGCGTTGCCCGCGGCGGCGCCCTGCGCCCATGGCTTCGGGTAGGCGGGGTCGAGGCGGTGGGGCGTCGGCGGCACGTCCGGGGGGGAGCTGATGCCGGCGTCGTAGCCGTCCTGCCAGGCGCCGACCTGGACCGGTATCAGGACGCCGGGCTCGTCCGCGACGGTGTGCGGGTTGTGCCGGGGCATGACATGTCTCCTCCCGTCTTCGCCCGCCGGCTCACCAGCTGGGCTTGGCGACGTTGCCGTAGGCCCAGTGGGAGCCCTTCGACATCTCGAAGTGCAGATGCGGTCCGGTGGAGTTGCCGGTCGTGCCCACCTTTCCGAGCTGCTGCCCGGCGGCGACCTTCTGACCGGCCTTCACCTGACGCTGCGAGAGATGGCAGTAGGTGTAGACGTGACCGTTGTCCGCCGCCAGCCCGATCCACTGGCCGTATGCGTCGCCGGCGCCGTTCGACCAGGCGACGGTGCCGCTGCGCACGGCGACCACGGGGACGCCGGGATTGGCGGCGTAGTCCTGCCCGGTGTGCCGGCCGACACCGTCGGGCCGCCAGTGGTAGGGGCCGCGCTCGTAGAAGGCGAAGGTGACCTTGTGCCCCGGCACGGGCGACGGCACATGTCCCTTGCCGGCCGGCGGTGCGCCGCCGCCGGACGGGGCGCCTTTGCAGTCGACCTTGAAGCCGGCGTGGTGGCCGAGGGCGGTGAGGGAGGTGCAGCCGGGTGCGCCGTCGGCGTCGGTTCCTTTGAAGCCCTGGGCGATCTGTTCGGCGCGGTAGGCGGCTTTGGTCTGTTCGCCGAAGAGGCCGGTGGCGCCGTCGGGGATCTTGCGTCCTCGGGCGATGAGGGCTTTCTGCACGGTGCGTACGTCCTCGTTCTTCATACCGAACCGGACGTTGGACAGGGCGACCATGAGGGGCTCCTAGTACCCGTGGGGAGCCCGGTGCGGATCCGCCTGTTGGACGAGAGCGGCGAAATTCGAGCCGGACCGGTTCACGTGATAGCGGGCGCGTACGTAGTTGATCGTCGCGGACATGCTCGCCACCACGTCGTAGGGCGTGGTGGCGGTGCCCGCCTGGTGGTACGCGGCGAAGGTGGTCGGAATGCACTGCGTGGCGCCGCGGGAGCAGTTCAGCGGGTGACCGTCGGCGGCCTTCTGCCCGTGCGCGTTGACGTCCGTCGTGTTCACCCGGTACTTCGGGCTGTTGTGGGCGGACTCGCGCTTGGTGATGGTCGTGAGCGCCGGAACCCCGAACTTCGGGTCCATGCCGGTCAGTTGACATGCCGTGCGGGCGTAGCGCTGCATGGCGGCCTCCCCGGAGTCGTCGCCGGGGTCGCGGTACGTGACCTGGGCGAGGCTGAGCCGTCCACCGCCGGCCGGCGGTGCGCCGCCGCCGGACGGGGCGCCCTTGCAGTCGACCTTGAAGCCGGCGTGGTGGCCGAGGGCGGTGAGGGAGGTGCAGCCGGGTGCGCCGTCGGCGTCGGTTCCTTTGAAGCCCTGGGCGATCTGTTCGGCGCGGTAGGCGGCTTTGGTCTGTTCGCCGAAGAGGCCGGTGGCGCCGTCGGGGATCTTGCGTCCTCGGGCGATGAGGGCTTTCTGCACGGTGCGTACGTCCTCGTTCTTCATCCCGAACCGGACGTTGGACAGGGCGACCATGAGGGCTGGGCTCCTCTCGTCTCGTCAGTTCCAGCCGGTGACGGTGAGGCGGATCCGCGCGTCGTCACCGAGGATCGGCCGGGTGGTGGCGGGCAGCCGGATGCCGGCCACCCAGGTGCCGGGCCTGGCGTCCTCGTCGACGAGGACCGAACCGGTCTGCGTGTACTGGCCGATGGGGCCCTCGATGGCGGAGTTCCAGGTGGCCCGCAGCGCGGGAGAGCCGTTCTCGCTGCCGACGTCGACGACGAGGATGTCGTCGAAGTCCGCCGTCTGCTCGATGTGGTCCCGGAAGTCCAGGAAACCGTTGTCGCGGGTGCGCAGGGACAGGATCCGCAGATGAAGCGCGTACCGCATGGAGCCGGAACCGCGGGAACTGGCCAGGTTCTCGCACAGGAAGGTGTGCGCCAGCGGGACGGCCCCGTCGGAGCCCGGGCCGGCCCGCCCGGGAACGCTCTCCACGGGCACGCTCTCCGTCCCGTTCTGCAGTTGGATCGGACACCACTGGGCGCTCTTGCGCTCATGCATCACGATCTGCAGCCCGCGCACCGACAGAGCGACCTCCGCCTGCCACGCCGTGTCCTCGCTCCGGGGAATGCGGTGGTCGACGAGGTCGGCCTCGACCTTGAGGTCGCCGAACAGGAAGCGCCGCAGATTCTGGTAGCCCTCCTCGGAGTTGACGAGCCCGTAGCGTCCGCTGTGGCTGCGGTGCACATACGCGCGGTGGGCGCCGGGGACGTACGCGTTGTCGATCTGCACCAGGCCGTCGCTGCGCGGCCCGACCACGGCGGACGACAGACCGTACGCCACGTCGTAGTCGGCGGGATCGGTGCCGATCAGGCAGAAGACCTGACCGAGCGGGAAGGCGTACGCCTCGTCGGCGGGGGTCATCGAGCGGGGATCCCAGTCCTTCTCCGGCTTCTGCTCGGCGGTGGCCCCCGGCGTCAGGTACTGGTACATCCGCTCGCGGCCGAAGATCTCGGCGCCGTTGACGCCGATCGCGTCCCGCGCCCGCTCCAGCATGCCGAAGCCGAAGTCGAAGGTGATGCCGCCGTGCGGGGTGCCGTAGGTGAAGAGCTTGGCGACGACGTCGGTGGGCTTGATCTTTGCTTCCGGGAGGATTTTCTGGATCAGACAGCGGCAGATCAGGCCGCCCATGGAGTGAGCGACCAGATGGACGCGTTGCGCCCCCGATTTCGCCGTGACCTTCTTGATCAGCTCGTACAGATCCTCCGCGGCGTCCTCCATGCGGAATTCCCTGGGCTTTCCTCCCCAGGTGCTCGCCGACGGGTCGTAGAAGCGGTGGATCCAGATGGTGTCCGCCGGAATGGCGGGCTGGGTGTCCAGGTAGTTCGCCTGACTGCCCTCCACGAGGATCTGGTACTCCTCGTCCATGTGCAGGCGCAGCAGCGGGCTTTCGAACTGGTAGAAGTCCGGTTCGTCGTCCGGGCCGACCCGGACGTGCGTGGAGCCCTCGTTGAATCCGTAGAACGGGTCCGCTACGGCGTTGTCGACGCTCGACTGACCGCCGGCGAAGCCGCGGACGTAGATGACGGGGAGTTTCGGGGACTGGGACATGACGGTCCGCCTGGGGTCGGCGTCCGCCGACGTCCGGAAGCCGTGCGTCCGGGTGGTCGGCGAAGACGGGTGAGACAGGGCATCGCGACCTCCTCGTCCGGGCCGGAGCACGGGATCCGCGAGGTCGGCAAGGACGACGTCGTAGCGAAGCAGTGGCCGCGTCCCACGCTACGGAGCCGCCGTCAGCCGGGCGTCAGCTCGGCGTCATCCCGCCGTCACCGGCCACGCGGGCCGACGGAGTTGCACGGCGTGGTCAGCGGACCGAGACTTGAGGACGAAAGGCCTCCTCGACGGACGGCACGCCCTCGGCGTTGCACCAGCGAATCATCACCCGTGACGCGCTGCCGGCGAGGCCGGGCAGCCAGCCTTCGACGGCGCGCTCACGCACCACACTGTGAGCGAGGCGATCAAGGTGGCGTTCCCTCCTCCCCGGTTGCGGTTGCTCGGCCAGTTCCGGCTGGAGATCGGTGCCGAGACCGTCGAACTGTGCCGCAACGGCCAGCGGCTCCTGGCGTTCATGGGGCTGCGCAACCGGGTCTGCCGCACGGTCCTCGCCGGCACGCTGTGGCCCGAGGTCACCGAGGAGCACGCCCGGGGCAGCCTGCGCACCACGCTGTGGAAACTGCCGCGCGGGGAACCGCCGTTGATCGCGTGCTGCGGCGACGCACTGCTCATCGCCCCGGCCCTGCGGGTGGACGTCCACTCCCTCACCCGGACGGCGCTCGGCGTCGTCCGGGGCTGCGGCCCGCCCCTCGACGCCCGGCCGCCGCTGGGGCTCCTGGCCGGCGAGGACCTGCTGCCGGGCTGGGACGAGGACTGGGTCCTGGTGGAGCGTGAACGCCTGCGGCAACTGCGGCTGCACGCGCTCGACGCCCTGGCCGAGGCCCTGGTCCGGCAGGGCAGACCGGCCCTGGCGATGGAGGCGGCGTGGGCGAGCGTACGCGCGGAACCCCTGCGGGAGAGCGCGCACCGGGCCGTCGTGTCGGCGCATCTCGCCGAGGGCAACGTCAGCGAGGCGGTGCGCCACTACCACGCGTTCCGCCGGTTGTTGAACGAGGAACTGGGCGTCGAGCCCTCGCCCCGGTTCGCCCGGATGCTCCCCGAGCGGCTGAGCCGGTCGCGCTGAACCCCGTTCGCGTTGAACCCGTTCGCGTTGAACCCGTTCACGTCTGCGGCGTCCGATGCCGACAACTCGGGCCCATGGGGCGGGAGTTGCCATACTGTGGAGAGATGGCGCTGCATCACCACAGCGAGAACCCGTGGCGGGTGAGGGTGGACGACGAGGGTGGGACTCCCCGTGGTGCGGGGGTGCTGCTCGACGACAGGCACGTGCTGACCTGCGCGCATGTCGTCCGCCATGCCAAGGCGCACCCCCAGGGGATCGCGGACCACGTGCGGATCAGAAGTGTGGCGTGCGGTCCGGAGTGGACGCGCACCGCCCGGGTGGTCCCGGGATCGTGGGTGCACGAGGAGGACACGCGGCGCGGCGACGTGGCGCTGCTCGCGCTCGACGAGCCCGTCGACTGCGGAACCAGGACCGCCCTGTGGAAGGTGCCCCTCTCCGGCGGCAGGGTGCGGGTCTACGGCTTTCCGCAGGCCGAGCCGTACGGCATGGGGACGGACGCGGAGCTGGCGGGTTCCGGCTGGCGTCAGGGCGAGTGGGGGCTGCTGAAGCGGATACGCGCCGTCGATCCCTGGATCCAGCCCGGCTATTCGGGCGCCGGGGTGGTGGCACTGGACGGCGAGTTCGAAGGGAAGGTCATCGGCCTCGTGGTCGCCGACTACGACGACGGCGACGCCAGGGCGGCCTGGATGATGCCGACCGAGACGCTGCTGACCTACCTGCCCGGCATCCAGAAGTTCGCCGGCGGCCACCGAGCCGACGAACTGGGGCCGTCCGACGGCGAGTTGCCCAAGGACGTGCTGGGCGACCCGCTGCGACTCGCCCTGACCCAGGAACTCACCCGGCTGCTCGACGGAGGATGGTCGGGCACCGTCGTCGTCGGCACCGACGCCTCGGTCGGGGCGGGCTCCTCGTGGCTGGTGCGTCTGGTGCGCACGGCCGATCCGGCCGCCCGGGCGGCCGTCTCCGACGCCGAGCTGACCAGCGCGCCCGGCGGCACGGTCCTCGGGCTCGGCTCCATCGACGCGGCCTACGACGCCTGCGGCAAGTCCGTCGCCGAGGTGCGCGGCTATCTGCTGGGCCGGTTCGGGCTGCGCGCGGAGACCGACCGTGAGGCGGTGAACGAGTTGGTGCACCGTCGGCCGCCCGCGTGTCTGGTGGTGGGCCGCGTCGACCAGGCCGCGGACCCCGCCGCGCTCGTCCGGGACCTGCTGGGGCCGTTGGCAGTCCGGGCCCGGTTGCGCGGCCTGCGCCTGGTCCTGGGCTTCGAGGACCGGCCGCCCGCCGATCTCGCCTATGACGTGTCCCTCGACCCCGCGCCGATCGGCGGGCCGGCCTCCCGGAGCGTGACCTCGGCGGAGGTCCAGTCCGTCGTGGGGCGGCTCGCCGCCGAGGAGGAGGCGGCGGCCCGGCTGTGGGCGCGCTGGGAAGGGAAGTTCTTCGCCGCACGACGGTTGCCGCCCAGTGTCGCGCCCCGCCTGCGGGTCCGGCTGGCCGTCGCCCGCACCACCGAGCCGAACCCCGAACTCACCGCCGTCCACGACTGCGCCGTGCAGGCCCGCGCCGAGGCCGCGGGGTTCGACCATGCCCTGCGGCGGCAGATCCAGACCCACGACGACCTCAGCACGACCCTGGAACTGCACCGCGTCCGCGCCGCGCGGTTCTTCGGCGACGAGGACCGGCGGCTCGCCGACCTCCACGCCCCCGCCGCCCGTGCGCTGCAGACCGTACCGATCGACCTCGTCGCCGCCCGCCGGCTGGTCAAGAGCTACACCGACGAGGTCAACCGCCGGATCGACGAAGGGTGACGCCGTGCCGATGTGCAACCGCGCCGACTGCGGCCTGGGCGAGATCGACGAGCAGGGCTTCTGCCCGAGGTGCGACCGGCAGCCGTTGCCGCAGGAGGCCGCCGCCGCTCCCGCCGCCGCGACCGGACCGGCGCCGGCCGTCGGCGTCGGCGTGGCGCAGGTGCGCCCCGACCCCTGGTACGGCCTCGGCCTGATCGACGCCGACCACGCCCCCGAACCTCCGGACGTACCGCCCCCCACGGCGGGCCCGATCCCCGAGGACCACCGCTACTGCGCCAACCCCGTCTGCGGGAAACCGGTCGGCAGGGGCCACGGCGACGAGCCGGGCCGGACCGCGGGATTCTGCCCCCACTGCGGCACGGCCTTCGACTTCGCCCAGCCCCAGCGCCTCACCCTCGCCGGCCGCTACGACGTCGTGCGCGTCCTCGGCTCGGGGGCCTACGGGGCGGCCTATCTCACGCACGACCGCAACCTCGAGACACAGGTGGTCCTCAAGGTCCTGAACAGGTCGGTGGCCAGGACGGCCGAGCACGAGCGGGACATACTGGTCGGACTCCGGCACGACAGCATCGTCCGCATCCTGGGCTACGAGCCCGAGGGGCCGCACCTGGTGCTGGAGTACGTCCCGGGAGATCCGCTCTCGGCCCGGGAGGGCGACCGGCTCGAAATCCTCCTCGCGCACGGTGTGCGCATCCTCCAGGCGCTCGACTACCTGCACGCCAGGGGCCTGCTGCACTGCGACGTCAAGCCCCTGAACATCATCCGGTTCCGGGAGGAGGGCCCCGCGGGCTCCGCCCGGCCGCTCGACCGGGTCCGCCTCATCGACTTCGGCGCGGTGCGGTCCCAGGAGGAACCCGGGCCGATCGTCGCGTACACCGCGCCGTACGCGCCCCCGCAGGGCGACCCGGAGCACCTGCAGCCCACCCCCGGCTTCGACCTGTACGGGCTCGGGAAGACCTTGCGGGAGGTGTGCCGCTCGCACTGCGCCGATCGCGCCGCCCCCGGAGTCGACTCGCTGATGCTGCTCCTCAATCGCGCCACGGACACCTCCGTGCCCGAGCGGAGATTCGTTTCCTCGCGGCAGTTCGGGGAGCAGCTCAGCGGAGTGATCCGGCAGATCGTGGCGGCGCCGCCGACCCGTCGCCAGGTGGCCCGTCCGTCGGCGCTGTTCGGCTCGATCGCCGACCCGCTGCACGGCGGACTGGGCGCGCCGCGGCCGCTCGACCACTGGGTGCGGGCGGCCGCGACCGACGACGCGACGCTGACCATGCCCGCCCCGTTCTCCTGCCCCCGCCCTCAGGACATGGCGGCGGCGCTCCCCACCCCCCTCTCCGATCCCGACGACCCCCGCGTCGGCGACTCGGCCGGGAACGCGCTCGCCGAGAGCAGGCTCGCCCTGCGCCGAGGCGACGCGGCCCGGGCCGCACAGGCCCTCGCCCGCGCGGACCTGCCCGACTGGCACTGGCTGCACGCCTGGTACTCCGGTCTGATCGCGCTGGCACGCGAGAACGTGCCCAGAGCCGTCGGCCACTTCACCGAGGTACGGCGGACCCTGCCGGGCGAGCTGGTCCCGCAGCTCGCGCTCGGCCTGTGCGCCGAGTTCCGCGACGACCGCGACGCCGCCCGCTCGCACTACGGCACCGTCTTCGACACCACCCCGGCGATCGGCCCCGCGGGCTTCGGACTGGCCCGCGTGCTGCTGTCGGCCGACCGGCGCGCGGAAGCGGTGGCCACCGCCGAGCGCCTGACCGAGGAATTCCGCTACGAACGCGAGGCGCGCGTCGCCGCCGTCCGACTGCTCGTCACGGTCCTCGCCGAGCCGGACTGCACCGCGCCCGCCGAGGACGACCTGACCCGGGCCCGGGCGGCGCTGGACGGCCTCCACGCGGACGACGCCGCGGCCGCCGGCCTCGGCGCCGAGATCCAGTACGCCGAGTTCCTGCGCACCCACGACCGGCTGAAGCTGTCCGAGGCGGTCCGCGGGCTCGGCGCCCACGCCCCCACCGAACGCGCCTACGTCGCCCTGGTGGACCTGGCGAACCGGCTGCGCCCGGTCCCGGCCCGGGGCTGGCAGGGCCGCCGCAGCCGAACCCGTCGTACCCGTTTCGGAGTCACACCCGACACGCTAAGCTCCTGACCCGCTACGCAGGGACAAACAGGGGACGCGCAGCGACACTTGAGGACACAGTCGGGTGGTGCCGGTGGGGGACAGCCCGCCCTTAACAGGGCTCGGTTTCGAAGTGGACGTGGACGCGCCGTCCGACCTGGCCTACGACGAGACGCGCGCCGACGCCCTCGTCACCGTCAGGGCCCGGTCCGTCGCCGACGCGGTCCCGCGGACGGAGGCCGCCGAGATCCTGATCATGGACAAGTCGCTGTCCATGCGGGGCCACGGCAAGCTGGACGAAGCCAAACGCGCGATGTGCGCGGCCGTCGACACCCTGCGGGACGGGACGCTCCTGGGCATCGTGGCGGGCAGCCACAAGGCCGAGGTCGTCTACCCGACCACGGGAGGCCTCGCCCTCGTCGACGCCGCGGCCCGGCAGGAGGCCAAGAGCCGGATCGTCGGCCAGTTCGCCGAGGGCGGCACGGCCATCGGGCAGTGGCTGGCCTGCGCCGACCGGCTGTTCGCGTCGGTGACGTCCCCCGGCGCCGTGCGCCACGCGGTGCTCTACACGGACGGCAAGGACGAGCACGAGACGCCCCAGCAACTGGGCAGCGTGCTCGAGGCGTGCACCGACCGCTTCGTGTGCGACGCGCGCGGACTCGGCGAGGACTGGGACTACGCGGAGCTGCTGCGGATCACGGAGGCGCTGCACGGCACCGCCGAGGCCGTCGTCACCGTGTCCGACCTCACCCAGGACTTCACCCGGATCATGGAGCAGGCGCAGCGGATCGTGGTGGCCCGCGTCTACCTGGGCCTGCGCCTCAACGACCGGTTCCAGCTGGGCTTCGTACGCCAGACACGTCCCGTGGAAGCGGAACTGACGGCACGTCAGATGCACGGGGACGAAATCCACGTCCCGCTCGGCTCCTGGTCGCCCGAAACGCGCCAGTACCAAGTGTCGCTGCGCTTCGACCCCGAGAGACTGACCGTCGAGGAGAACCTGCGCGCCGCCCGCATCACCCTGCACGCCGAACAGCCCGACGGCACCCGCCTGCCGTGCTCCGCACCCGCGGCCATGGTCGTACGCCGGCGGGGAACGCCCGGGTTCGGGATCCCGCCGTCCGCCGACCTCACCCGGGTCGAGAACGAGCACGAGCTCGGCATGGCCATGCGGGCCTGCGCCGACGCCCAGCAGCGAAGGGACTTCGACCGCGCCGACCGCGAGCTGCGCATCGCGGTGGGACTCGCCGAGGAGCTGCGGGACGCCACGCGCATGGGGCTGCTGCGCTCGGTGTCGGTCACCGGCCCCGACGGCCTGCTGCGGGTACGCCGCGACGCGCCCCGCGGACAGGTGCAACGACTGGGCCTCGAATCGACCAGGACCGCGGCCCCGCCGGTCGACGCCGTCGAACTCCCGCCCGCCGACGGCCCGTCCACACGCGACTGCCCGCGCTGCGGGGCGACGACCTCGGCGCGCTCCGCCAGGTTCTGCGAGAACTGCGGCCACCGCTTCGACGAAGCGACGACGGACGGCGCCCCGGTGGACGCCGCATGAGCGCAGCGACGGCGGAGCCCCGACGGTCCCTGCGGGCGACGCTGACCGGCTGGGGAACGCGGGCCCGGGCGGTCCATCCGGTGCGGGTGCTGCGCTGGCTCAGAGCGGGCGTGATCACCATGGTGCTGGCCACGGCACTGCTCTATCTGCTGGTGTCGACGCGGGCCGCCGACCAACTGGCCGCCGCGAGGCGCACCGGCGGCGCCATCGAGGACATCGTCCAGGCACGTGACACGGCCGCGTCGGCGGACAAGGCGCTGGCGAAGGCCGCCGACACCGGCCAGGTCACCCTCATCGGCACGGGCACGGAGTTCGCCAACGACACCGCGCGCGTGAACACCCTCGTCACCTCGGCGGCCGAGGGCAACGCCGCCGGAAACCGAGGGCAGGCCCAATTCCAGTTCATCCAGGGCCAGTTGACCACCTGCGTGCAGCTCGCCAACACGGCGGTGCGCGACTACGCGCGCAGCGGCCGGGCCGGCCTGAACTCCGCCCGGCAGGCCCTGACCGCCCCGAACGCGCGGGAACCCGGGACGGACGACCCCATCCCGGGCACCGGCGGCCTCAAGGCATCGCTCACCGACCTCGAGGACATGCAGGTACAGGCGCTCGACGCCCAGCGTGAGTCGCACTGGCTGAGCCCCGCCTACGTCTGGTCCCTGCTCGTGGGACCCGCGGCCGTCATGCTCCTGTGCGTCCTCGCCACCGGCCGGATCGTCGTGCGCCGCTTCCGCCGCCATGTCAGCCCGCAGCTGGTCGTCGCACTGGCGGCCACCGCGGCGGTCGGGATCGTCACCAGCCTGCTGTGCCGGCACGACGCCCAGGCGCTGAGCCGGCATCCGCTGATCGGACACTGGCTGACGACGACGCTCGCCCTCGGCTTCCTCACGGCCGCCGCCGCGCTCGCCTACCTCGGCTACCGTCCCCGCCTCGCCGAGTACAGGTTCCCGCGCTCATGAGCACGGTCAGGGGAACGGCCAGGAGAACGCTGCCGGCACGCCTCGCGCACTGCGTCCTGGTCCTGGGCCTGCTGCTGGCCGCGGCCGGCTGCGGCGGCGGGCCCGGACACGACCGGGTGACGATCATGATCCCCTGGTCCGGCAACGAGTTCCAGGCGTTCTACTCGGTCGTCAAGTCGTTCGAGGACGACACCGGCATCCAGGTGGACGTGCAGGTCACCCGTGCCCTGACGCAACAGCTCGACGCCGCGGTGGCGGCCGGCGCGCCGCCCGACCTCGCCATGCTGCCGAGCGTCGGAGCCATCTACCGGTACGCGGACCAGGAAGCGGAGAAGGACAGGAAGCTGCAACCGCTCCGGGTCCCCACGGACGCCTATCTGGAGCCGTTCCGCGGGCTGGCGAAGGTGCGGGGCGAGGTCTACGCGGTACCCGTGAAAGTGGACGTCAAGAGCCTCGTCTGGTTCGACCCCACGGTGACCGGACGGCCCTCGCCGGCCGGCCTGCGCAAGACCGGGACCTGGTGCCTGGGGCTGGAGTCCGGCCCCACCTCCGGCTGGCCCGGCGCCGACTGGATCGCCGACATCCTGCTCTCCCAGGGCAACGGCGACGCCTACAAGCAGTGGCTCTCGGGCGCCCTGGAATGGAACTCGCCCCCGCTCAAGCAGGCGTGGACCACCTGGCGCAACCTCGTGGGGACCGGTGTCGAAGGCGCCGCCGTCCGCAACTTCGGCGAGGCCGCCGCGGGCATGGCCACCACACCCCGCACCTGCTCCCTCGCGCACGGCGCGCTGTCCGCCATGGGGTTCAAGAAAGGGCAGAGCCACGACTACGTGCCCTCCTCCTCGACGCGCCGGCTGGAGGTCTCGGCGGACTTCGTCGGCATGTTCACCGACGACAACCCGAGCGCCGAGGCCTTCATCGCCTATCTCGCGGAGACGAAGGCCCAGCAGTCCTGGGTGAACCAGGGAGCAGGCTCCGCGTTCTCCGCCGACAGCCAGGTCACCCGCTACGACGACACCGTCCAGCAGCGGATAGCCGGCATGCTCCGGCCGGACTCCGGTTACACCCTGTGCTTCGGCGCGGCCGACACGATGACCCCCGACGTGTCGGCCGCCTTCTACCGGGCCGTCCTCGACTACGCGACCGCCGGCACGAAGGACCCCACCGCTCTCCTCGACGATCTCGACGAAGTCCAGCAGAAGCTGGGGAAGTCCCCCGTCCCCTCCGACAAGCTCTGTGCGACGCTGACGAACTCGGCGTAGCGCGTGGAAAAAAACGCACGGCGATGTCGAGAACCCGCGGCCCCTCCGTCCCTGCCGTGAACGCGGCCACACGGGGTCGCACCAGCACGGAGGAGAACCACGATGGCCAGTGCCTGCTGCTCAAGCACTACCGCGGCGCTGGACGACTCGTTGCCCCGGCACACCGCGGTGGCGGCCTACCTCCACGAGCGCGACGGCGACCTGGCGACGGCGGCCCGGCTGTACTCGGAGGCCGCCCGCAAGGCGCCCAACCTCGCCGAACGCGACCACCTGACCCGCCAGGCCGCCCGCCTCAACACCCGTCTGCCGTAGCTCAGGCCCTGCCCTGAAGCCGCCAGATCTGGTTCTTCTTCGTGCCGAGGGCGCTCGCGGGGTCGCAGGTCCACTGGTGGATCAGGGCCCGCGGCTGGGTGGAGACGCCTGAGACGTCGACGCACTTGCCGCTGTGCACGGCCACGAGCTGGTAGTCGTGGCTGTTGCCGAGTGCGGAGACGGGGTTGAGCGTGAACATCTGGTTGGTCTGCCCGTTGCAGCCGTACTGGCCGACGGCTGCGCCGTCGGCCGTCGACGCGCCCGCGACGTCCAGGCACTTGCCGCTGAGTTCGTCGACCACGGTGTAGGTGTTCGCCCGGCCGGCGACCGGCTTGAGGTCGAGCATCTGCTGGTAGCCGCCCTCGCAGTAGTACTGCTGGTACTGCGTGCCGTCGGCGGTGCTGAGGCCGGTGTCGTCCAGGCACTGCCCGCTGTTCTGGCTCACGGCGACCGTGGAGACGGTGGTGTTGGACGGGGGCAGCAGGGTGACGGTGTAGCCGTCCTTGGCGTTCGACCAGGGGACGCTGAGCGAGGCGGCGTTGCCGCTGACCGTCAGCGTCGTGTCGGAGACCGTCTCCGGTCCGGCCACTGCGGCGCCGTTGTTGTACGGGACGCGTTGGACGACCGCCCGGACCCGGCTGTTCTCCACCACCGACGTGGTGTTCAGACCGGTGAGGTTCACGGTGACCGTGCCGGTGTTGCCGCTGCTCCCGAGCAGGATCTTGGCGTTCTTGGCGGTGTTGTCCTTGGTGGCCAGACCGTCGGTGCCGGCGCCCGGGACCAGGTTGACGATGTTGCCGGTCTGGGAGCCGTAGTAGCGGTACATGAACCACTCGCCGAGCGGCATGTACTGCCCTGCGCTGTTCTTGGTCAGCAGGTTGGCCTCGTAGTCGTGCAGGTTCGTGCCCGAGGCCCAGTTGCCGCGCAGACCGTCGGCGCCGGCCCGCTCCAGGCGGCCGATGAACCAGGCGCCGCCGCCCGGGGACTGCATGGACAGGGTCGCGTACTCGTTGATCTGGTAGGGGCGGGTGTTGGTCAACCCGGCTGCGGCGAGGGTGGAGTTGGCGCGGCCGACGTCGGTGACCGGGTCACCCGGCTCGTCGTGCCAGCTGTAGATGTCGGGGGCGACGTTGTTGGCCTTGACGTAGGTGAGGTACGTCGTCCACCAGGCGTTGGAGGAGTTCGGCTGGCTCGCGGTGCTGGGGCCGACGATGAGCTGGCCCGGGAACGCGGCGCGGACGCGGGCGTAGAACCGCGACCACATCTGCAGGTACTGGGTCTGCGACGGACCCCAGAAGTTCCTGCCGTCGGGTTCGTTCCACAGGTCCCACTGGACGGTCATGCCGTTGGCGCGGACGTCGTTGATGAGCTGGGTCACGAAGTTGTCGAACAGGGTCCAGTCACCGTTGTCGCCGGGCCAGCCCTGGGTGGTCGTGGCGTCCGCGCCCCACAGGTCGTGCGGAAGCAGCACGAACGTGCCGCCGAGGGCGACGGTCCGCTTGTACTGGGCCAGCGTGGAGTTCCAGCGGGTCTGGTAGCCGGCGAGGCTGGTGCCGTAGCCGCCGTTGTTGAGCTGGGCTCCGCCGGCCCGCATGAGGTGCCACTTGATGTCCTTGAAGAAGTGGTCCTGCGGCAGCGACCCGTCGGGAGTCATCCCGTAGATCATTCCCGAGGCGTGATAGGAGGGGGCTCCGCCGGCGGTGGCGAAGTCCACGGTGACGGAGGTGTCCGCCGCGTGCGAGGCGGTGGCGGGCAGCAGACTCGCCGCCAGGGCCGTCAGCAGGACGGCGGTTCTGGTCAGCAGACGTGGTGAACGGGCGTGCATGTGCGGCTCCGAAAGGTGAGGCGTCAGGACTGCTTCTGCGCGAGGGGGGTGACGGAGATGCGGTCGATGACCGGCGCGTACGGCGAGCGCTGGTCGTACTGGTTGTAGGTGTCGCCGTTGAAGTCGGGCAGCTCCTGCGAGGTGAAGGTGAGCCGGTTCGTGCCCTTCTTGAGCGTGACCGGGACGGTCAGCTCCCAGAAGTCGTCGAAGTGGAAGGTGGTCGGGAACAGGACCCGGCGGGCCGGACCGCCGTTGACCGAGAGGTCGGCGTGCCGGGCGATCGGGTCGGGGTTGTAGTGCGTGGCGGGCGCCTGTTCGGCGTTGGAGTAGCGGATGGTCACGGCGTGCCGTCCGGCCTTCTCGGCGACGACGTCGACGGTGAGCGCGTTGGCCTTGCCGTCGCCGATGTCGGTGACCGCCTTGCCACCGGAGGCGAAGGGGTAGGCGTCGGTCACCTTCGCTGCGCCGCCGACCGTGCCGTCCTCCGCCTGGTAGACCTTGGTCGCCGAGGCGCCGCCGGCCCGCGTGACCCGCAGCCGGTCGAGAACCAGCTCGCGTGCGGCGCCGGTGACGGTGATCTTGTTGATGCCGCCGGACAGGAACATCCGGACCTGGTCGGCGCCCTTCTTGTCGCCCCCGACCTTGGGGACGTCGAGCTGCTCGCCGTTGAGGGAGAGGCTCGCCCTGCCGCCGCCCAAGTGGTCGACGGACACGGTCGATTCACGGTCGGCGGGGGAGTACACCCAGAAGGTCGCGGAGTCGCCCTTGGCCAGTGGTACGGCGCCGGGGCCCGAGGCGCCGCGGCGGGTGTAGCCGGGCCGCGCTCCCGCGAGGGCGGCGTACTCGGCCTCGTAGATCGCCGGCGCGGCCGCCTGCGCGTCCCGCAGCGACAGGTCGATCTTGTCGATGATGGCGTCGCCCTTGGTGACTCCCAGGTCTGCGTCCTTCGCGGCGAGCGTGATGCGGTGCCTGCCGGCGGTCAGCTTCACCGTGGTGTCGGTGTGGCCCCACACCACCCACTTGTAGCCGAGCGGCAGCCGCAGTTCCTGCGGGTCCGCGCCGTCGACGCGCAGGAAGACGTTGGTGGGCCCCTGCTCCTTCACCAGGTCGTACAGGTTGTAGGAGTTGGCGAACACGCTGAGGTCGTACGTGCCGTCCTGCGGCACGTCCACGTCGAAGGCGAGCACGCCGTCGGAGCCGGTGCGCAGGCCGCCGACGTTGTAGGTCCCGGAGGTGGCGAACCCGCCGACGTTCGAGGGGGTGCCCTCGGGCCCGTTCCTGGAGTAGCCGCTGCCGGTGTACGCGGCGTTCTCCGCCTCGTACGTCTTCCGCCAGCTCACGGACGGTTCGGCCGGAACGCCGCCGTGGCCGCCGGGGGAGAGGATCACCTGGTAGGCGGACATCTCGTTCATGCCGGTCATCGGCAGGGTCACCGAGCCGTCCGCGCCGACCGTCAGCTCCCGGTCCGCGAGCCGCAGCGGCTGGGCCGAGTCGCCGACCTGGCCGGTCCAGGGGATCTCCTGCACGGTGGCGTGCACGGTCTTCCCGAACAGCTCGGGGTCGATGTTCTTGAAGACGACGTCCGCGTCGCCGCTCTTGCCGCCGAAGATCGCCCGGGACTGCCTCTTGTCCCCGTCGAGGGTGGCGACTCCCTGGAGGGTGTACTGCTGGTTGGGATGGGGGGCGGTCACCTGCACGGTGTGGCCGGACAGCTGCCCGTAGGCGTTGAACAGCCACCACTGGCCGTTGCCCTTGTTGGCCTCCACGGCCGAGTCGTTGAGGTTGCCGTCGATGTTCCAGTACGCCAGGTCGGCGTCGATCTTCGACTCCTCGATGGCGGAGACCCACTGCACGACCTGGCCGGGCACGGAGAGGTGGTAGTTGTGGCCGTACTCGTTGACGTTGATCGGCAGGGGGCCGACGCCGACGTCCTTCTCCATCTGCCGGTACTTCGCCACGTTCGTGCGGACCGCGGCGGGCGACGACAGTTCGTGCCAGGTCATCACGTCCGGCACCACGTCGTTGGCCTTGGCGTACTGCAGGAAGCCCCTGACCTGGTCGTAGAGGACGCTGGTGTTCGGGCCGGCGATGCGGGCGTCCGGGTCCAGGCCCTTGATGAGGTGGTAGACCTCCTTCCACGCCGCGAAGTAGTACTGCGGGTCGTTGAGCCAGGAGACCCTGTTGTAGCTCCACTCGCCCGTGCCGAACATGTTCCCTTCGGGTTCGTTGAAGGGGACGTAGACGACGTGGTCCTTGTAGTCGCCCATGGTCAGGACCTGCTGGACCTGCTTCTTGATCTTCGCCTCGAAGTCGGCGAGCCGCGCCGGACCGTCCGCGCCCGGCCACTGGTACGGGAAGCCGCGGTAGATGTCGGTCATGTAGACGTAGACGTCCTTGCCGCCGGAGTCCACGAACGGCGGCAGCATCTCCAGGGCGTCCGCGCCCGGGTGCTGGGGGCCGTCCTGGGCCTTCGTCGACACCGTGCGGACGTGCATGCCCTCGAGGACGTTGCGGCTGGGCACGCCGTCGCCGTAGACGCCGTAGAGCGAGCCGGAGGCGCCGCCGTGGAAGGCGCCGGTGTCGGTGCCGAGGTCGATGGTGAGCTGTTCGGGTTCCGCCGCGCGGGCCGTGCCGGTGGCGGCGGGGACGGTGAGCAGGGCGGCGAGCGCGGCGGTGGCGCCGACGCCGGCTCTGGTTCTGCTGCGGGTGCGTCGCACTGAGGTCTCCGTGAGGTGATCCGTCATGGGAGTCGAACCGGTTCGAAGAATGCGTGCCGGAAGCTAGCACCCCCGAAATGGGGCCAGCAATACCCTCGACCAGGATTGGGCGGCAGTCACCTGGAAATCTGCGCAAGCCATTGACAGCGGCTTCCGTCGCTTCTAACTTCCCTTCACGCGAACCGGTTCGACGATCGGTGCGCACGCGAACCGGTTCGATTGGCTCGATGAACCAGACGAACCAGACGAACCGGAAGAAATCGACGAAGGAGTCCCGTGAACATCGGTGAGATCGCCAAGCAGGCCGGTGTCTCGCGGAGCACCGTGTCCTACGCGCTGAGCGGCAAGCGGGCGGTGTCGGAGGAGACCCGGCGCAAGATCCAGCAGGTGATCGACGAGCTGGGCTATCGGCCCAACGCCAGCGCGCGTGCCCTGGCCAACGGCCGGACCAGCACCATCGGCCTGGTCTTCCCGCCGGCCGGGAACCACTACACGGGCATGCAGCTCGACTTCATCGGCAGCGTGGTGGAGGCCGCCGCGGCCTACGACTACGACGTGCTGCTCTCCCCGAGCGGCGTGGACAGCGATCGTTCGTTCCAGCGGCTGCTGGCCGAGCGGCGGGTCGACGGCGCGATCCTCATGGAGATCAGGCTCCAGGACGACCGCGTCGACCACCTGGGGGAGGAGAACTTTCCCGCCGTCTGCATCGGCCGCACGGCCAGCTCGGACGGTGACTGGTGGGTCGGCCTCGACCACACCGCGCTGGCGGCTGCCTGCGTCAACCACCTCGCCGACCTGGGGCACCGCCGGATCGCCTTCGTGAACCGGCCCGAGCACCTGCTGCGGGCCGGCTACGAGTCGGCGCACCGCGGCCTCGACGGCTTCACGAAAGCCGCGGCCGAGCGCGGGCTCACCGTGCGGACGTACTCCTGCGGCGACGACGCTCCCTCCGGGCAGGAGTGCCTGGAGCGGATCCTCCACGAGGACCCGGCCACCACGGCGCTGGTCACCCTGAACGAGGCCGCGCTCGGCGGTCTGTACCGGGGGCTGTCGGTGGCCGGCCGGCACGTGCCACGCGACTTCTCCGTCACCGGGGTCGTGGCCGGCCGGTGGGCGGAGACGGTGACCCCGCAGCTCACCGCGGCGGACGTGCCGGCCGAGCAGTTGGGGCGACTCGCCGTCGAACTGCTCGTCGAGCGGCTCGACCACCCCGACGCCTCACCTCGCCACCACCTCCTCGCCCCGCCCATCTCCCTGCGCGCCAGCACCGGGCCCGCCCCGGCCCCCGCGGCCAACGGCTGACGCCTCGCGGCTCCTCCTCTCCAGCCAGTTCTCTCCCGCCAGTTCTCTCCCGCCCGTTCCCTCCCGTCCGTCTCATTCGCCTTCTCTCTCGCCTCTCCTCTCTCCGCTTCTTCGGCATGCCCATGTCGAAAAATGCTGAAAAACATGCCGAAAACCCGAAGGAACGCCCCATGAACAGAACCACCGGACGGCGGATCACCGCCGTGGCCCTGACCGTCGCAGCCCTCGCCACCGGCGCCACCGCCTGCTCCTCCGGCGGCAGCTCCTCCGCGAAGGGCGACGACAGCGGCACGTACACCATCTGGGACCCGTACCCGCAGTTCGCCAAGGACTCGGCGTGGGCGAAGCTGCTCGACGCCTGCGGCAGCAAGGCGGGCGTCACCGTCAAGCGGACGGCCTTCGACACCAGCGACCTGACCAACAAGGTGCTCCTGGCCGCACAGCAGGACAACTCGCCGGACGTGCTCATCGTCGACAACCCCGTGGTGTCGACCCTGGCCGAGGCCGGCGTCCTCACCACCACCGCAGACAACAAGCTGGACACCTCGAAGGTCGACCCCAACCTGCTCGCGGCCGGACAGTCGGGCGACAAGACGTACGGCACGCCCATCGGCGCCAACACCCTCGCTCTCTACTACAACAAGGCGGTCCTCAAGGCGGCGGGCGTCGACATCGCCTCGGTCAAGGACTGGACGTCGCTGACGGCGGCCCTGGACAAGGTCAAGAAGGCGGGCAAGAAGGGCATCACCTTCTCCGCGATCGGCACCGAGGAGGGCAGCTTCCAGTTCCTGCCGTGGTTCTGGGGCTCGGGCGCGAAGCTCACCGCACTCGACTCCACCGCGGGCGCCTCGGCACTGTCCCTGTGGACCGACTGGCTGAAGCGGGGCTACGCACCCAACTCGGTGATCAACAACACCCAGACCACCAGTTGGCAGGAGTTCGCGAGCGGCGACTACGCCTTCGCCGAGAACGGCACCTGGCAGCTCGCGAACGCCGAGAAGGCCGGCTTCGACTACGGGGTGCTGCCGATCCCGGCGTCCGGCGGCGGCAACGCGGCGGCCCCGACCGGCGGCGAGTTCGTCACCGTCCCGGTCCAGGGCGACACCGGCCGCTACGCCACCACGCAGAAGCTGGTGACCTGCCTGACCAGCACGGAGAACCTCTACGCCACCGACACCACGCTGTCCTACGTGGCCCCCACCGCCGAGGTCCAGAACAAGCAGGTCGCGGCGAACGCCGAGCTCCAGCCCTGGGTCGCGGCGGTCAAGGCGGCCAAGGGCCGCACCAGCGACGACCTCGGCACCAAGTACCCCAAGATCTCCGAGCAGCTGTGGAAGGCGGTCCAGTCCGCCCTCAGCGGCGCCAAGTCCCCCAAGGACGCGCTCACTTCGGCCCAGTCCGCGGTCAAGTGACGGGCGACCGATGAAGCAGACGACCTACCCGCCGGACCGCCGGACCGGGCCGGACCGGAAGGGGGCGGCCGCCGCCGCCCCGCCCCCGGCCCGCCGCACGCCCCGCCGTCGCCCGACCTCCCAGCAGTGGGCCGCCTGGGCCTTCCTCGCCCCGGTCACCCTCTACCTCGCCCTCTTCTACGCCTATCCCCTCTACCGCAACCTCGACCTGAGCCTGCGCGACTACACCGTCCGCTCGTTCGTCCGGGGCGACGCGCCGTTCATCGGCCTGAAGAACTTCGACACCGTCTTGAAGGACCCGACCTTCGGGCCGGCCCTGACGCACACCGTCGTCTTCACCGCTGTCTGCCTGTTCTTCCAGTACGCCCTCGGCCTGGCCCTCGCCGTCTTCTTCAACCAGCACTTCCGGCTGTCGGCGACCCTGCGCGCCCTGTTCCTCGTGCCGTGGCTGCTGCCGCTGATCGTGTCGGCGTCCACCTGGTCGTGGATGCTCAACAGCGACTCGGGCATCGTCAACGCCGTCCTGCACGCCGTCGGCATCGGCCCGGTGAACTGGCTGACCTCGCCGTCCTGGTCGCTGACCTCGGTGATCGTCGCCAACATCTGGATCGGCGTCCCGTTCAACCTCGTCGTGCTCTACAGCGGTCTGCAGTCCGTCCCCGCCAGCCTGTACGAGGCGGCCGCCCTCGACGGCGCGGGCGCCTGGCGGCGCTTCTGGAGCATCACCTTCCCACTGCTGCGCCCGGTGTCCGCCATCACCCTGCTGCTCGGCCTGGTCTACACGCTCAAGGTCTTCGACATCATCTGGATCATGACCAAGGGCGGCCCGGCGGACTCGTCCATCACCTTCGCCACCTGGTCCTACCAGCTCGGCTTCGGCAACCTGCTGCCCGCCTTCGGCCCCGGCGCGGCCGTCGGCAACCTGCTCGTCGTCGCCGCTCTCGTCTTCGGACTGGTGTATCTGAGGGTCCAGCGAAAGCAGGCACTGTCATGACCGCGCCCGCCATGAACCGCCCCGGCCGTACCTGGTGGAAGACGGCCGTCGGCCTTCTCCTCACCGCGATCATGCTCTTCCCGGTCTACTGGATGCTCAACGTGTCCTTCACCCGGGAACAGGACATGCGCAAGAGCCCGCCCGACCTGTTCCCCGTGCACGGCACGCTGGAGGGCTACCGGGCCGTCCTGGACCAGCAGTTGCCCTACCTCGGCACCAGTCTCGTCATCGGCCTGGGCACCGTCGCCCTCACCGTGGCGCTGGCCGCACCCGCCGGCTACGCGCTCGCCAAACTGCGGCCACGCGGCGGCGGCGTCGTCAGCTTCCTCCTCCTGGTCGCGCAGATGATCCCCGGCATCATCATGGCGATGGGCTTCTACGCCATCTACCTCAGCCTCGGGCTGCTCCAGTCGGTGCCCGGGCTGATCGTCGCGGACTCCACGCTGGCCGTCCCCTTCGCGGTGCTGATCTTCACCGCGTTCATGTCCGGCATCCCGGAGGAGCTGCTCCAGGCCGCGAAGACCGACGGGGCCGGGCCCCTGCGCACGTTCCGCTCGATCGTGCTGCCGATGAGCCGCAACGCCGTCGTCACCGTGTCGCTGTTCGCGTTCCTGTGGTCCTGGTCCGACTTCGTCTTCGCCAGCACCCTCGCGGGCGGCGGCGCGCACGAGCCGATCACCCTCGGCATCTACCACTACATCGGCAACAACAACCAGGAGTGGAACGCGATCATGGCGACCGCCGTCGTGGCCTCGCTGCCGGCCGCGGTCATCCTCGTCCTCGCTCAGCGCTACGTCGCCGCCGGAGTGACCGCCGGAGCCGTGAAGGACTGACCGACCACGCGCCCCCATGAAGCGCCGTTCCCGCCGAAGAGCCGATCCCGCCGAAGAGCCGTTCCCGCTGAAGAAACGAGTAGCCCTTTCATGACCGCCGCCCGCCCCGGCCCGGCCTTCTCCCTCCACGACATCCCGTTCAGCACGCACGGATCCTGGTTCGACCTCTCCCCGGTGCTGGCGCAGGGCACGTACGCCGACGACCTCCACCTGGTCTCCCACCAGAACGGCATGCACCCCGTCCTGCGCCTCGTCCCCCTCGAACCGGCGACGGGCGGCCGGGCCGAGACCCGCATCACGGCGACCCCGAGCCTGCTGAGCTGGTCCCACGGGAGCGGACGCGTCGACCTCGCCTACGAGTCGCCCGACACCGTGCGTCTGCGCGGGACGGGGCTCGGCCTGAGCATCACCGCGGCGGCCCGCGCCCTGACGCCCTTCACCGGCACGTACTTCTTCCGCGACCCGGCCGCCGGCGCCTGGGTGTTCACCTCGTACGAGACCGGCCGCCGCTACCGGGTCACCGTCCTGTCCGGCGTCGTGGACGTCGTCGGCAGCCAGGCCCTGGGCGAGGCCGACCGCGGGCTCACGATCACCGCGGACGCGGACGCGGACGGGGACGGGGACGGGGACGGGGACGGGGACGCGGCTGCGGCTGCGGAGGGCGGCTGGGAGGTCGTCGTCGAGGAGTTCGACAGCGCGCGCCGTCCCTACCGCGCCCGGACGGCGTTCGGCGAGGTCGTGGCCTCGGCGGAGCAGGCCTTCGCCGCCTTCGCCGACGCGGTGGCCCCCTGGCGCTCCGTGCACACCCCGGCCGCCGAACTCGCCGTGTACGTCCTGTGGTCGGCGACGGTCCGCCCGGCGGGCCTGGTCACCCGGCCGGCGGTGCTGATGTCCAAGCACTGGATGGACAAGGTCTGGAGCTGGGACCACTGCTTCAACGCCCTCGCCCTGGCGCCCGGAGCGCCGGCGCTGGCCTGGGACCAGTTCTCCCTGCCGTTCGACCACCAGGACGACAGCGGGGGCCTGCCCGACTCGGTGACCCACTCGGAGGTCCTGCACAACTTCGTCAAACCCCCCATCCACGGCTGGACCCTGGCCCACCTGCGCAGACGCCTGCCGGAACCCCTCGATCGCGCCGAACTCGCCGACGCCTACGACCGGTTGAGACGCTGGACGGACTTCTGGCTCACCGTGCGCTGCGCACCGGACGCCGCCCTGCCGCACTACCAGCACGGCAACGACAGCGGCTGGGACAACGCCACGACCTTCGACCCCGAACGCGCGGTCGTCACCGCCGACCTCGCCGCGTTCCTCGTCCTGCAACTGCACGAACTCGCCGCGCTGGCAACGGAACTCGGCCGTGCCGAAGAGGCGCGAGGCTGGACCCGCACCGCCGAGCAGACCCAGGCGGCCATGGTCGACGAACTGTGGACGGGGGACCGGTTCGTCGCCCGGGGCGCCGAGAGCGGCGACACCTGGGGCAGCGAGAGCCTCCTCGACCTGATGCCCATCGCGCTGGGCGAGCACCTGCCCGAGAACATCGCGAAAACCCTGGCCACCCGGATCGAGGCCCACCTGACCCCGTACGGCCTGGCCACCGAACTGCCCGCCTCGCCGCACTACCGCCCCGACGGCTACTGGCGCGGCCCGATCTGGGCGCCCGCCACCGTCCTCGTCGAGGACGGTCTGCGCCGCGCCGGACACCACCGTCTGGCCGACGAGATCAGCGCCCGCTTCCGCCGCCTGTGCGAGACCCACGGCTTCGCCGAGAACTTCGACGCCCTCACCGGCACGGGCCTGCGCGACCGCGCCTACACCTGGACCGCCGCCGCCTACCTCCTGCTCGCCGAAGCCCACGCGCACAGTCGCCGACCATAGGCGCACCGGCACCGGCACCGGCACGGGCACGGGCACGGGTCAGCGGCCGCGGGCGTCCCCGGCGGGCGCCTCCCGTGCCAGGAGTCCGGTGCGCAGCTCGAGCGGGGTCGCCCCGTGCCACCGACGCACCGCCCGCCGGAGAGCGCTCACGTCGGCGAACCCCGCCTGGCGGGTGATCTCGCGGAGCGTCAGTTCCGGCCGTCGTAGCAGCTGTTCGACCTGCTCACGGCGTACCCCGTCGACGATCGCCTCGTAGGTGGTGCCGCACTCGGCCAGGCGACGGCGCAGGGTGCGCTCGCTGGACGCGTGCCTGCGGGCCTGCTCGGGGAACGAGGGCACGGCCGGAAGGCTCTGCGCGATGGAGATCTCCAGCACCTCGAGCAGGTCCTGCTGGTCGCGCCGGGACGCCGTCTCCCTCTCCAGCACCTCCAGCACCGAGGCGTAGGTGATGGGGTCCCGCCCAGGCATGGCCGCGCGGGCCCACCGAGCGGGGATCACCATGCGGTTGCCGGGGGCGTCGAAGCGCAGCGGGCAGCGGAAGAGCTCGTCGAACGGGCGCGTGTCCCGCGGGGCGGGGAAGGCGAACTCGACGGCCTGCGGGGCGAATGCGGCGCCGACGCTCAGCCGGGTGAGGGTGACGACGCTGGAGTACGCCTCCTCGATCAGGAAGACGCCGACCGTCGGATCCAGTGCGGGGTCCGGCAGATCGGCGCGCAACACATAGCCGACGTCCTCCCAGTCGGCCGACCACACCGTCATCGCCCCGGAAAGGTTCTGATAGCGCACGCCGGTCTCGATGGCCTCCTGATGGGTGCCGGCGGCCATCATGGCGAAGCCGAGCAGTCCCCACGCGGTGAGGTGCTGCGCCGCGCCCACGCGCAGCCCCAGGTGCTCGTCCCCGGTCAGCTCCACCGCCCGGCGGATGACGTCACTGCCCTGCCGGTAGGAGACCCGCAGCGCGGCGGAGCCCATCACCGTCGGGTCCAGCCCGACCCGGGTCAGCAGCGGTTGCAGGTCGACGCCGTGCTCCGCGGCGACCCGGGCGAGGTAGCGGAGGATGTTCGGCGCGATGGTGGCCGAGGTGCTGCGGCTCGTTCCCGGAGAACTGGCCGGAGCGGCGGCATCAGGCATCGCGTTCCCTCTCACCAGGGCGTTTCTCGCTTCACTGTAAGCAGCCCGCCCCCGCGTGTCGCCCGCGTGGCCGCCGGAGCCCCCATTTCGGCCTCTGACGCGCTGCACACGGCCTCTCCGCCCTCCCTGGCTTGTGCGGAAACCCGCCCGCCTCAGGGCTGTCCCGGCTTGCCCTCCATGACGCAGGGGGCACCGGTGCGAGAGCGCAAGAAACCGAGGCCGACCATGACCGCACCTCTTCAGACCCCGGCCCGGCGCAGATCCGTGCGCCGGAGCCCGCTTGCGCCGGCGCGACGGACCGTGGCGACGGTGTTCGCCGCCCAGGGAGCGGCGGTGGCCGCGGTGTCCACCGCGGTGCCTGTCGTCAAGGAGCGTCTCTCGCTCTCTCCGCTGACGATGACCGTGCTCGTGGTGGCCGTCGCGTTGAGCGCGGGCGTAGGCAGCTTCGCCGGACTGGCCGTGATCCGACGGCTGGGACTGGTGGCCGCCATGCGGGCCGCCGTCGTGGCCGCCGCCACGGCTCTGCTGCTGATCGGCTGGGCTCCCGACCAGGCCGTGACCGCGGTGTCCTACGGGTTGTTCGGCATGGCGCTGGGCTGCATCGACGTGTCGGCGAACACCCGGGCCGCGGCCGTCGAACGCCACTACGGCCGGAGCGTTTTCGCCTCCTTCTACGCCGCCTGGAGCGCAGCCGGCGTCGCGGCCGCGCTGGTGACGGCGGGCACGGCTGATCTCGGCCGGCCCGCCGAGTACACCCTGACCGCACAGGCCGGCCTCGTCCTGGCCCTGGCCCTGACCGTCCGCGCGCACGAGCTCCCCACCGACCCGCCGTGCGCCGTGTCCGACCAGGGCGAGCCCCAGGGGGAGCCTCGGGGGGAGTCCGTCCTGCTCGGCCGCGGACTGTGGGTCGAGCTCGCCCCCGGCCGCCCGGTCGAGAAGACCGTCTGGATCCGCACCCGCTGATCCCGACGGCGAGCGGGTGTTCCGTACGCGGGGGCCGTCGTCGGAGCCGGCCGGTGCTGAGGGCCGGCCGGTTCATTTCCAACCGGTCACTTCCAGGGAGCCAGGTATTCGCCGATCTTCTCCCGCATGAACACGGAGGACTCCTTCGCCTTCTCCTCCCAGGCGAACACGCAGGCGGTGAGGGTGCCGTCGAAGCCGTTGGCCTTGAGTGCGCGGAAGAGCTCGTCGAAGTCGACCTCGCCCTCGCCCATGTTCAGGTGCTGGTGGACGCGGGCCGTGGCGCCGGGCGGGTTGAGGATGTAGCGGTTGCCCGAGGACGCCGTGTGGTCGAAGCAGTCCGCGAGGTGGACGTGGGTGAGCAGGTCGCCCGCGTACCTGACGATGCCCGGGGCGTCGTTGCCGATGTGGAAGGTGTGCGGAGCGCAGTACAGGAAGCTGACGTTGGGGTGGTTGATGCCGCGGACGAGGTTGACCGCGTCGTAGCCGTTCTCGATGAAGTCGTCCGGATGTGGCTCCAGGGTGAGTTTGACGCCCTCGCGTTCGAACAGCGGCAGCAGTTCGTCCAGGGACTTCCAGAACTGGGCCTCACTGCGGTCCGGGTCCTCGGGACGGCCGTTGAACTCGGAGATCATGCTGTCCACGCCGAGGTCCGAGGCAATCTGGATGGAGCGCTTCCAGTACCGTACGGCGGCCTGCCGGGCGTCCTCGTCCGGGCCGGACCAGCGGAACAGCGGAAGGACGGAGGAGACGCCGACGCCGGCGGAGTCCAGGGCCTTGCGGAACTTCGCGACCGTGCCGTCGTCGACGCGGGGGTGACGGAAGAACGGGATGAAGTCCTCGCGCGGCGAGAGCTCGATCCACTCGTAGCCCAACTCGGCCACCACAGCGGGCAGTTCGAGCAGAGGGAGGTGGCGAATCATGTACGGGTCGAGGGCGATCTTCATGAGGATGCTCCTTGGTGTCAACGGCTCCGGCGGCACGAGGGCCGCCGGAGCCGATCCCCTTTCCCCGGGGGTCTGCGGGGCAGCGGGTGCGCCGGCCGATGCCGACGCCGGCTTCCGTGACGAGGACGACCCGGCCCTCGTAGGGGCAGTCGGGCCAGACGATCACGGCCGCAGCGACTCCTGCAGTGCCGCGTCGGCTGCTTTGAGGACTTCGGCGGCCACGGCGACGCCCTCGACACGGCCGAGTTCGGTGTCCTCGTGCTCGATGTTGACCAGCATGTCCGGGTCGACCTCATGGAGGGCGCGCAGGAACTCGGTCCAGTAGGCGACGTCGTGGCCCTTGCCGAGGGCGACGAAGTCCCAGGCGGACGCCTTGGGCCAGGCGTTGGCCCACTCGTCGCCGCCGAGGTTGGTGCGCGGCTCGTCGGGCGACAGCCGTCGGAAGCTGTTGTCGAGCACCCCGTTGAGGGCGGCGTGCTCGCGGTTGACGCGGACGTCCTTGGCGGCGGCGTGGAAGACGAGCTCGCCGAGGTGGCGGACGACCGCGACGGGGTCCATCTGCTGCCAGAACAGGTGCGAGGCGTCCAGCTCCACGCCCACGTGGGTCGCGCCGGTCAGGTCGATGAGCTTGTGCACGCTCGCGGAGTTGAACACGACGTTCTGCGGGTGCAGCTCCAGGGCGACCTTGACGTCGTGGTCACGGGCGAGCCGGTCGGTCTCGCGCCAGAAGTCCGCGGCGATCTTCCACTGGTGGTCCAGCACGTCCAGGGCCGCGGAGTTCCACGCGTTGACGATCCAGTTCGGGCGGGAGGAGCCCGGCTCGCCGCCGGGCAGGCCCGACATGGTCACGACGCGGTGCTGTCCGAGCCGCTCGGCCAGGCGGATGGAGCGACGGACGTCCTCGGCGTGCCGCTCGCCGATGGCCGGGTTCGGGTGCAGCGGGTTGCCGTTGGCGTTGAGGCCCGCGATGGAGACGCCGGTGCCTTCGAAGAGAGCGAGGAAGTCGTCCCGGGCGGTGTCGCTGACGAGGATGTCGTCGAAGGCCGGCACGTGCACGGGCGGCAGGAAACCACCGGTGTTGATCTCGATGCCGGTCAGGCCCAGGTCGGCGACGACCTTGATCGCTTCCGGAAGCGGCCGGTCGTGCAGGATCGCGTTGTAGAGGCCCAGCTTCATCGTGTGTTTCCTCAGTTCTTCCATGGAGGAGGGGCAGGGCAGGTCGGGGTCACTGCACGGTGACGGCCTCCCCGCCGGCGTCGGCGGAGGCGACGATCGCGTCGATGACGCGCAGGTTGTGCAGTCCGTCGGCGAGGGTGGGGCAGGACGGCAGCCGGTCCAGGCCCGCGATCTGCTCCAGGAAGGCCCGGGCCTGCCAGACGAAGAACTCGTGCTGGCCGTGGCCGACGCTGGGGAAGTCCATGGGCAGGCCGCCGGCGACGTAGGGGTGGCCGGGGCCGACCACCACCCGCCGGTAGCCGTCCACGGGGTCGGAGGCCGCCGAGTCGGCGATGGTGAACTCCGCCGGGCGCGACAGCTCGAAGGTCGCGGCGCCGCTCTTCGCGAACACCTCGAAGCCGAGCGAGTTGGCCAGCCCGCGGGCGATGCGCGACACGGAGAACGTGCCGACGGCGCCGGAGGCGAAGGCAGCGGTGAACGTGGCGATGTCGTCGTTCTCGACGGGCTCGCGCTCCTCACTCACGGCCACGTCGGCCGAGTGTCCCACCGCGGCGCCCAGCGGCACGGGCCGCTCGTGGACCTGGGTGGACAGCACGGCGCCCTGCACGCTTCGCACCGGCCCGCAGAAGTACTCGCCGAGATCGATGAGGTGGCTGCCGATGTCGGACAGCGCACCCGAGCCGGGACGCCCCCGGTAGCGCCAGCTGATCGGGGCGTCCGGGTTGTGCCCGTAGTCGCACCAGTAGTGCCCGTTGAAGTGCTGGACCGGCCCGAGCGAGCCGTCCCGCACCTGATGCCGGATCGCGTTGACGGCGGGGGAGCGGCGGAAGGTGAAGCCTGTCGCGGCCACCAGGCCGGTGCCCTCGGCCGCCGCGACCATGGCCTGCGCGTCGGCCACGGACGGCGCGAGCGGCTTCTCGCACAGCACGTGCTTGCCCGCCGCCAGCAGGGCTTCGACGATCTCGCGGTGCAGATGGTTGGCGACCACGACGCTGACCGCGTCGACGTCCTCGGCCTCGACGATCGCCCGCCAGTCGGTCTCGGCCCGCTCGTAGCCGTAGCGGCGGGCGGCGTCCAGGGCGAACGGCTCGTGGGCGTCGGCCACGGCGACCAGGCGCACCTCCGGCAGACCGGCCTCGTACAGCGTCGCGGCCTGCCGGTAACCGTTGAGATGGGCTCGGCCTGCCATGCCGGCTCCGATGACCGCCACCCCGATCGGCCTTGTGCTCATGATGTTTCCTCTCCGGCGCGTCACGCGCTGCGGTTAGTGAGGGCGCAAGACATTCTTAAAGCGTTTTAAGTGCTGGTACTATCAGCGGCGTCACGCGTAGATGTCAAGGGTGTTGTCGCGAAACCACGGGAGGTCGTGTGGACGAGCTCGGCCCCGCTGCCGCCGCGAGGGGCGACGGCCCGGCGCCGCGCCCCCGGCTGGAGGACGTCGCCGCGCGCGTCGGCGTATCGACGGCGTCGGTGTCGCTGGTGCTGCGGGGCGTGCCCGGCCCCAGCGAGCGCACCCGGCAGCGGGTGCTGAAGGCGGCCGCCGATCTCGGCTACCGGCCCGACCGCACCGCCAGCGCTCTGGCCAGCCGGCGAAGCCGCCTGCTCGGCGTCATGATCGACGTCCACAGCCCCTTCCATGCCGAGCTGGTCGAGCACCTGTACACGGCCGCCGGGGAGGTCGGCTATGACCTCGTCCTGAGCACCCAGACCCGGACCCGCGACGAGAGCACGGCCGTCGAGACGCTCCTGGCCTTCCGCTGCGAGGCGCTGATCCTCCTCGGTCCGGTGGCCCCCGCGTCCGTCCTCGCCGACCTCGACCGCAGGGCGCCTGTCATCTCGGTGGGCCGCCGGATCACCGGGGCCGATCTCGACGTCGTGCGCAGCGCCGACGACGACGGCGTCGGCCAGATCGTCGACCACCTGGTCGGCCTCGGTCACCGCGCGATCGCGTACGTCGACGGCGGCAAGGGCGTCATCGCCACCGACCGGCGGCGCGGATACCGGGGCGCCATGCGCCGTCACGGTCTCGATGGGCAGATCAGGACCCTCCGCGGGGACCACACCGAGGAAGCCGGAGAAAAGGCGGGCCGGCAGCTCCTCGACGCGGGCGAGCTGCCCAGCGCCGTGGCGGCCTACAACGACCGCAGCGCCATCGGCCTGCTCACCGCCTTCCGGGGGGCCGGGGTCGATGTCCCCGGCGCCGTCTCCGTCGTCGGCTACGACGACGACACGTTGTCCCGGCTGAGCTGCTTCAACCTCACCACGGTCAGTCAGAACGCCGAAGAGCAGGCCCGTCGGGCCGTGGCAGCCGCCGTGGAGCGCCTCGACCAGGGCCGTGGCGCGCCCCGCGAGAGCGTCCTCGCCCCCTCCCTCGTCGTACGGGGAACCACCGCCCCGGCGCGGTGATCCTGTAGGGCCGCTCCGCGGGGGCGTATGCCGCTCGCGAGTCATGCGGTACGCAGACCCTTGACACCTTCACGAAACACCACCATGCTCTGGCCACCGCTTAAAGCGATTTAATAGATCGCTGGAAATCATTCCCCACCACCCGATCCACCATTGCTGTGAAGGGTGCCGGGCCACCCTCGCGACTCAGCCCTTCCGACGCTATGACGCGGCCTGCGAAAGCAATTCGGCCCAACGCGCGAGCTGGTGGTGATCGCCGACGCCGGCCCGCTCACCCAAGGGGTCCCGGGCGCCGCGGACGCGCCTGCGACAGGACCCGCCGTACCGCCCGACGCCGTTCGGCCGCGCCGCCGCCGACGCGCAGTGCCCTGACTCGGTTCTCGCACAGTCACCGCCGCACCACTCCGAAACACTCCCGGAACCCGCTCACACCCTCGCCCGGGATCACACGAAGGAGCACCTCAGCACATGGAACGCACGCAGACCCGGCGGCCGTCCGGCCGTCGTCTCGCCACAAGAGGCCTGACCGTGGTGAGCCTGTTCACCGTGGCAGCGACCGCGCTGACCGGGTGCGCCAGCGGCAAGGCCACCCAAGACACGTCAAGCCGGTCGACGGCGACGGCCGGGGGCGGAACGACATCCGGCGCGAAGAGCACCGGCAAGAACTCCCTCTACGTCATCGGCGGCAAGCCCGACGACCCGTTCTGGTCCGCGATCAAGCGCGGGGGCGAGGACGCGGCGAAGCTGGTCAAGGCCGGTGGCGGCAAGGTCACCTTCCTCGGCCCGCAGAACTACGACAACCTCGGCCCCGACGCCGCCAAACTGACGCTGACCGCCCTGTCGCAGAACCCGTCGGCGATCCTGGTGCCGGACTGGGTGCCCGAGAACCAGGACTCCGCGATCAAGCAGGCCATCGCCAAGGGCATCCCGGTGTTCATCTACAACTCGGGCGGCACCGAAGCGGCCGACCGCGTCGGCGCCATGAAGTACATCGGCTCCGACGACTACGAGGCGGGCAAGGCCGGCGGCGTCAAGTTCGCCGAAGAGGGCGCCAAGAACGTCCTGTGCGTCAACACCGTGCCCGGCTCCGCCAACCAGGAGGCCCGCTGCAAGGGCGTCAAGGACGGCGCCACGAGCAAGGGCTCCTCCTCCAAGCAACTCCCGCTGCCCTCCTCCAACTTCGGCAACCCGTCCGCCGTCACGCAAGCGATCAAGGGCGCCCTGCTGAAGGACGCCGGCATCGACGCCGTGGTGACGATCGGCGTCGGGGACGCCGACAGCGCCGCCGCCGCGATCAAGCAGGCCGGCGTCGGCAGCAAGGTCAAGCTGGGCACCTTCGACCTCTCGCAGAGCCAGCTCGACCGGATCAAGGGCGGCAGCCAGCTGTTCGCCATCGACCAGCAGCCGTACCTGCAGGGCTTCTACGTCGTGTCGATCGCCGACCAGTACCTGTCCTACGGCGTGCTCCCGCCGCAGAACCCGATCCTGACCGGCCCGCTGCTGGTCACCAAGGACAACGTCGACGCGGCGATCGCGGGCGCCAAGGCCGGCGTCCGCTGATCCGCCCACCACGCCACGCCCCACATCCGTACCCACGAAGGTGACACCACCCCGATGACAACCTCACTTCCCGACAGGACGGCCAAGCCGGAGCCCGCCGTCGTTCCTCCGAAGCAGTCCGAGAGCCGGCTGGGACGGCTGCGACATCGCCCCGAGGTCGGCGCGCTCATAGGAACGATCGGCGTCTTCGTCTTCTTCGCGATCTTCGGCGGCGCCAAGTTCATGGCCCCGGCCGGAGCGGCGAGCTGGCTGAACATCGCCGCGGAGCTCGGCATCATCGCCATCCCCGTCGGGCTGCTGATGATCGCCGGTGAGCTCGACGTGTCCGTGGGCTCGGTGTTGGCAGGCAGCTCGATGACGCTGGCCATCGTCTCCGGCCACTGGGGCGCTCCGATGATCGTCGGCATTCTCTGCGCGCTCGGGCTCGGTCTGCTGACCGGCCTGCTCAACGGGATCCTCGTCACCCGCACCAACGTCCACTCACTGGTCGTCACCCTGGCCACCCTGTCCGGCCTGGCCGGTCTCACCCTCGGTCTGTCCCGCCTCACCACCGGCACCACGAGCGTCCCCGTCAACCCCGACCCGCTGTCGAAGTCGCTGTTCGGCCAGCTGATCGGCGGTCAGTTCGAGGTGGCGATCTTCTGGTGGCTGGGCCTGGCCGCGCTGGTCACCGTGGTCCTGCAGGGGATGAAGTACGGCAACTGGATCTTCGCCATCGGCGGCGACAAGGAGAGCGCCCGCGCCACCGGCATCCCCGTCGACAAGGTGAAGATCGCCCTGTACATGGCCAGCGGATTCGGCGCCGCCCTGGTCGGCGTGATCCAGACCATCCTCTACAACGGCGCCCAGGTCGCCAACGGCCAGTCCTTCGTCTTCAACTCCATCATCGCCGTGGTCATCGGCGGCGTCCTGCTCACCGGCGGCTACGGCTCCGTAGTCGGCGTCGTACTGGGGACGTTGACCTTCGCGATCGTCAACCAGGGCATCTACTACACCGGTTGGAACTCCGACTGGGCCAGCCTGATCCTCGGCATCCTCATCCTCGCCGCGGTGCTGATGAACAACACCTTCCGCCGCCTCGCCCTGTCCTACAAGCCCCGCACCGCGAAGAAGGCCTGACCATGACCGCACCCGTGCTGCGCCTGAACGGCATCAGCAAGTCGTTCCTCGGCGCCAACGCCCTCACGGACATCTCCCTCGAAGTGAACGCGGGGACAGTGCTGTGTCTGCTCGGCGACAACGGCGCAGGCAAGTCCACCCTCATCAAGATCCTGTCCGGGTTCCACCGGCCCACCACCGGCGCCGTCGAGGTCAACGGCGAACCGGTCACCTTCGACAGCCCCCGCGACGCCTCCGCCCGGGGCATCGCCACCGTCCACCAGTTCGGCGGCACCTTCCCCCTGATGGGCGTCGGCCGCTGCTTCTTCGTCGGCGCCGAACCCACCAAGGGCTGGGGCCCGTTCAAGCTGTTCGACAAGAAGGTCGCCGGTGACATCGCCGTACGGGAGATGCAGTCCCTCGGCATCACCCGCGTCACCGACGGCAACCGGCTCGTGGGCAGTCTGTCCGGCGGGGAGCGCCAGGCCCTCGCCATCGCGCGCGCCGTCTACTTCGGCGCCAACGTCCTCATCCTCGACGAGCCAACGGCGGCGCTCGGCGTCAAGGAGGCCGCTCACGTCCTGCGAATCGTCATGCAGGCCCGCGCCAAGGGCGTCGCGGTCATCCTCGTCACCCACAACGTCCGCCACGCCATGATGGTCGGCGACCACTTCGCCGTCCTCATCCGCGGCCAGAAGGCCGACGACTTCCGCAAGGGCGAACGCACCCGGGAGGAGATCACCGACCTGATGGCCGGCGGCGAGGCCATGGCCGACCTGGAGGCCGAACTGGCGCAGCTGCAGGCCGACGCGTTCTAGAGGGCGAGAACCGCGCATCGTGGAATCCCGCAGGTGGTTGAGATGCCGACGGTAGCGCTCATTCCCGGCAGAGGGGTGACGGCGGTGCCGGTGGTGAACGACAGGGCGCCGTCGCGGTGCGGGCGCCGCCGACGAGCATGTCGAACATGGGGCGGACGGATTCCCGGGTCGCCTCGGCCGCACGCCGATCCGCCCGGCGCCGCAGGTCGGCGGGAGCAGCAGGGGCTCGTTCGTCGTCACGTGCGTAGCACCGTCAGATCACCAAGGCCGTCCGGACGGGACAGGGAGGTCGACCGGCCCCAGGGCGTCCTCGTCGACGGCAGGCCCGGCTGGTTCGGTGAGATACCCGTGCGGGCCCGCTGCGTCGAAGGTCGGATCGCTGACGATGCGCAGCCCGCCGCAACCATCGCCGGGTGATCCTGGTTGTTTCACTCACGCACACGACGCTCCGGCTCGGATGCGGCGGCCTCTACGACGGCGTCCGGGAACCCGCGAAAGCCTCTGCCGCAGTGACGGAAGCCGGCGTGCTGCGCACGGCCTGCTGGGCGCCGCTCACTCCCTCGCCAGCAGAGCGGCCGGGGCGATGCGGGACATGGCCCGGATCGGGACGGAGAGGACGCCGCAGACCAGGCCGACCCCGGCCAGGGTCGCCAGCAGGGCGGCTCCGGTGATCGTCGACAACCGTCCCTCCCACAGTCCCTGACCGACCGTCAGGACAGTCGTCAGTCCGGCGACGGCTCCGGTCAGGCCGCCCAGCAGGGCGAGGCCGGCGCCCTCGTACAGTGCGAGTCGGCCGAGTTCGCGCCTCGACCAGCCGGTGGCGCCGAGCACGGCGAGGTCGGCTGCCCGCTCCTGTTGGGAGAGGACCAGGACGTCCACGGCGCCGGCCGCGCCGAGCAGCAGCGACAGGGCGACGCTGACGTAGTCGGCGGTACGGGCCTGGGCGACGACGGCGTTGCCGAGGAGCGAGCCGGCCACCTCGCCGCGGAAGGCGAGGGTGAGGGAGAGCAGCACGGTGAAGGCGGCCACGCCGAGCGCGAGTCCGGCCGCGCCGAGCACGGTCCGGCCGGGGGCGCGCAGCAGGTTGCGCAGTGCGAGGCCGACGACCGAGCGGACGGCGACCGCCCGGCGGGTGTCGGCGACCAGGGGTGTGACCGCGTCCAACGGCTGGACGCGGGTGGCCCGCCAGGCGGGCAGCACGCCCGCGGTCAGCGCGAGCAGCAGGGCGACGGGCAGTACGAGGGCCGCCTTCGCCGCCGAGGTGGGCAGGCCGAGCAGGGCGCCCAGGCCGTAGGCGAGGAGGGCGCCGAGCGTGCCCGCGGCAAGGCCGATCACCGCGAGTTCGCCGAGGATGAGGCGGAGGATCTCCGGCGCGCTCCAGCCGACGCAGCGCAGAGTCCCGATCTCGGTGCGGCGTGAGCGTACGGAGGCCAGGGCGGCCTGCGCCAGGAAGAGTCCGCAGACCACCAGGACCAGCCCGAACAGCACCGCGCTCTTGGCGTCCACGGCCCGCAGGATCCGCAGGGCGACGCCCTTGGCGACCCAGTACTCGGTGACCTTGACGTTCCTCGGCAGGGTCACGGTCTGCGGGGCGGGGGAACTGCCGACGGTGACGTCCACCTGCAGTTTCGGGTAGGCGGTGCGGATCTGCCCGGCGACGGAGTTGACGCGGGCGCGGGATGCGGGGTCGACGCCGGTCACTCCGGCCACCCGGATGCGGATGGCGCTGACCGGCGCCTTCTCCTGTGCGGTGGGCTTTCTGCGGCTGTGGGTGATCACGTCGAGCGAGTCGAGGGTGGTGAGCAGGGTGGGCGGCGGGCTGAGGTAGCCGCCGAGGTTACGGTCGGGGCGCAGCGGCTGGTCGCCGAGGGCGGTCCGGGAGGCCGCGTCGGCGCCGGTGACCTGCGGGGAGCGGTAGGTCTCCAGCGGGACCTGCGAAAGAGCGGAGAAGCCGCGCAGTCTGTCGGTGTCGTAGCGGCCGACGATGTTCAGAATCGGTGTGGCGCCTCTCCCGGCGTCCTCGTTGTCGCAGTTCTGCCTGGCCATGCATGTCGTGGAGGCATGGGCGGTGACCTCCCGGAACTGGGTGCCCAGGTTCTCCTCCGGAACCTGACTCACCAGGTCTTCGTCCCAGTTGGTCTTCCACAGTCCGGGCGGCTGGGCGGGCCGGGTCCGTGCGATGAGGCCGTCCTTCGCGGCGCGGTAGTCGACGGGGCCGACGGTCCAGTACACCCGCGCCTCGAAGTCGTCGGTGCTCGCGAGGGAGCGGAAGCCCGTGCCGAGGTCGGCGGTCGTCGTGCCCTGGTCCGTTCCCTTCAGGCCGTTGACGTAGTCGTGGGCCTGCGGGCTGCTCAGCTTGGCGGCGAGGCCGGTCGGATCGCCGACGTCGAGCTGTTTCACGGTGGCCTTCAGGGTGCCGGCGGTGAGCGCGCGGCTGCTGAGCATGACTGGGACCTGCCAGTCGTGCTGGCGCTGGGACTCCACCGGGTTCAGGTCGAAGGCGTCGGGCCCCCAGAAGGGCTTGTCCTTGCCGGTGAGCATCCGGCCGGAGGAGACCGTGGAGCCGAGGCCCACCAGTTCGTCCTCCGCGGCCGGGTCTATCGCCGACAGCAGCACCGGGAACGCGACCGGTATCTGGGCCGTGGCCTTGCCGTCGCCTGGTGCACAGGTCATCTGGGAGCGGGCGTCGGGCGTGAACGCGGTCTCGGGGGTGCGGTTCCACTGGAACAGCGGCTGGGGCAGCCGCTCACCCAGGTCGTCGAAGGCAGTCCCCCTCTTGTCCTCGTTGTAGAACCAGCACACCGCGTACTTCTTGGCGCCGGCGATCTCGTGCTGGAGGCCGGGCCAGGTGTTGTCGGCCTCGTTCCACTTCTTGTACGTGACGATCGGGTTGCGGGTGAGGTAGACGTACTGGTCGGCCATCGGGTAGCCGCCGAGCCCGGCCTTCAGCGTCGGTGTGAGGCGCATGAGCTGGGCGGGGGCGTCGCTGTCGCGGAAGGCGGAGACGTCGACCGGGACGGTGCTCTGCACCATGAGGTAGCCGACGTTGGCGACGGGTGCGGCGGTCTCGACGCCGGCGAGGGACTTGATTCGGTCGTACTGGCCGCGGGTGATGCCGCCGAAGACGCCGGACAGGAAGTTGGCCTCGACCAGGCCCTGATCCTTCTCGACGTCGGTGCCGGTGCCCGGCGGGCGGACCAGGATGTCGTAGGCGGAGCGGGAGCTGTCCTCGACGAGGCCGGTGGTGTGGGCCTGGCTGGTGGTGACCGTCGAGGTGAGCAGGGTGAAGCTGGTGGCGGCGACCAGGATGCCCGAGGCGAGCGCCAGGGCACGGGAGCGGCGACGCCGCAGCTGGGACAGGATCATGGCGATCACGGGCGCAGCCCCCCGAGCCGGTCGAACACGCCGTCGTCCGGGGTGAGTCGCTCGTCGGCGGCGATCCGGCCGTCGTGCAGCCGGACGATCCGGTCGCAGCTCACGGCGACCTCGGGGTCGTGGGTGGTGAGCAGTAGCGTCATGCCGTAGCGCTCACGCAGGGAGAGCAGCAGGTCGATGATCTCCCGGCCGGTCGCACTGTCGAGGTTTCCGGTCGGCTCGTCCGCGAGGAGCAGTCCGGGGCGGTTGATCAACGCCCGTGCTGTCGCGACCCGTTGCTGCTGGCCGCCGGAGAGTTCGGACGGCAGCGCGTCGGCGCGGGCGGTGAGGCCCACCGCCTCCAGGAGTTCCATGGCCCGGGCGCGTCGGTCGAAGTCCACCCGACGCGGCAGCACGGGTGCGAGGACGTTGTCCAGCACGGTGAGCGCGGGCAGCAGATGGAAGCGCTGGAAGACGAACCCGATCCTGCGCCGGTGCGTGTCCAGTCGACGTGCCGTCAGCTCCTCGCCGTCGACCTCGATCGTCCCCGCGTCGGGCCGGTCCATGCCGCCGACCAGGTGCAGCACCGTGGATTTCCCGGAACCCGACGGGCCGGTGACCGCGACCGCCTCACCGTCGCCGATCTCCAGATCGACGGCGTTCAGGGCGATCAGCCCCGGGTACCGGCGCGTCACGCCCGTTAACCTCACACCCACTGCCGCTCCTCCTACATTGTGGCAATGCAGCGATACATTGTCACAATCCAGGAGGTGTGTACATTGCCGCTGCAACACGCCGTGCTCGCCCTGCTGACCGAGGGAGACAGCCACGGTTACGAGCTCAAGGGACGCTTCGAGGAGGCCATCGGCCCGCAGTGGGGCGGCCTCAACATCGGCCACCTCTACCAGATCCTCGACCGGCTGGTCCGCGACGGATTCGTCACCCGGTCCCAGGTGGCCCAGCCGGACCGGCCCGACAAGACGCTCTACCGGCTCACCCCGGCCGGGCAGAGCGAGGTGCGCGACTGGGCCACCGGTGCGTGGGTGCGCACGGGCGGGTTCCGCGACGAGCTGTTCCTGAAGCTGTTCGGCGCCTCCGCGCTCGGCGCCGAGGCGCTGGACGCGTTCGTCGCGGCGCAGCGCCAGACCTATCTCTCCGAACTGGCCGGCCTGACCCGGCTGCGGCGCACCCACACCGGCGACCCGCTCATCTCGCTCCTCCTCGACGCGGCCATCGGCCACACCAAGGTCGACCTGGAGCTGGTCGAGGGCGCGGCCCGGCGGCTCACGCCGACGGCCCGTGCGGAGGCCGGTGCCGATGCCGGCGAGGATGCTGCCGAGGTCAACCGCCGTCGCCCGGCCTGAGCGGGCTCACCTGCGGAACCGACGCCTTGCCCGTGTCGGAGACCTTGCCGCCGCTCCAGGCCGCCTTGATCGACGCGGTCTCGTCGGGCGGGGTGACGAGGACGGCCGCAGGGGTCACGGTGGTCACGCCGGTGGCCGCCGGATTGGCGAACGTCAGCGCCGACCAGGCACTGGCATGGGGCTTCAGCGTCACCGTCGGCTCTTCCTGGCCGGTGGCCCGCCCGGGGTCCGGCGTGACCGCCTCGCCGGCGCCGTCGACGAAGGCGATGCCGGGGAAGCCGTAGACCGTGCAGGTGCGGGTCGACTGGTTGGTCAGGACGACGGCGAAGTTCTCCTGACCGGCTCCGGGACGGTTCGGGCCGATGGAGGCGCGCAGGTCTGCGGTGCGGCAGCGAGTGGACGGCGCGGTCGTCGCGGGGGACGAGGAGGGCCGGGCCGGGGCCGCTGACGTTGCCGGCGCCCTCACGTCCGGCGGGGTACTGGCGACCGGATCGCTGCCGGTGGCGCCTGCGGACTTGTCGGCGCTCGTGCATGCGGTCAGTACGACGGCCAGGGCGCCGACCGCTGCCAGAGCCACGGCGGCTCGGCGGCGTCCAGGGTGTCTCGGTTGGCTGGGCATGCTGCTCCTGACTCGGTTGCGCGCGGCGGTCCGGATCACGAGGCCGCCGCAGGTCAGGCTAAGGAGGAGCCCGGGCGAAGGGTTGACCGTCAGCGCACGGCAGAGGGCCCGGCAGTGCACGGGCCGGCCACCGCCCGGCCGTCTTCACCCCTGCTGTCCCGGCGCGGAGAAATCCGGCGGACCGCAAGACCGTACGTCACATGACGGATGGCGCCGGCGGCCGAGGACCCGAGAGTGAATGCAGGAGACAGTCGTCTTCGCCCCGGCTGCCACCGATGTCCCGCCAGGGCTCCCCGGCCTGCACGACCCTGACGAGGAGTCATGATGTCCGTCGTAGTCTCCACGGTGCCGTTCGCGCCTTCCGAACGGGCGGATTACTGGCACAGCCTGATCTCCAACACGTTCATACCGCTGGACGTGACGCTTCATGAGCGTGAACCCTCGGTGGGGACGATCAGCAGCGAGCGGCTCGGCCCCTTGCAGATCTCCGTGGTCGGAGCCGGCCCCCAGACGGTTTCGCGCCACAGACGCCTGATCGCCAAGGGCGGAGAGGACTACTTGACCATCACCTTGCAGCAGCGGGGTACGGCGAGGCTCACCCAGGACGGACGCGACGTTCTGGTCAATCCCGGGACCTTCACCTGCTGTGACACGGGACGGCCCTTCACGAGAGAGCATCCCGACGACTTCCGCTTCACCTGGTTCGGTGTGCCGAAGAAGGAGCTGGGCATGTCGGACACCGATCTGCGGACCATCACCGGAACTCTGTTCAGCGGCAGTTCCGGTACGTCCGGACTCGTCGCCGGATATCTGGCACGCCTGGCCGACCAGGCGGCCGGATTCGACCTGTACACGGGGCGGCGACTCGCGATGACCGCCGTGGATCTGCTGACGGTACTGGTGCGCGAACGCCAGGACCGACTGGACCCTCATGCTTCGGAAACGGCCCGGGGCATGCTGGCACGAGTCAAGGCGTACATCCTTCGGCACCTGGCCGACCCCGAGCTCTCACCGGAGAGGATCGCGGGCGCGCACCACATATCGGTCCGGTACCTCCACCACCTCTTCCGCTCGGAAGGGATCACGGTAGGCCGTTGGATCCACCGCGAGCGCCTGGAGAGGTGCCGACGTGATCTGTCACGGCCCACGGGGGCGGCGCCGGCCGTGTCGGCAGTGGCGCAGCGCTGGGGATTCGTGAGCGCTTCCCACTTCTCCCGGGTCTTTCGCACCGCCTACGGCATGTCACCCCGGGAATGGCAGGCGAGCACTCGCCACACGTGAGCAGAGGCCTGTGCTCCCTCTCCGGCGCGCCGGCCGTGTGGGCCCGTTGTCCTGGGACGGTGCTGCCCCGCACGAAATGGATGGCAGGATGTCTGCCGTCTGCCTCGTCCGTCGCGACCGGCAGGGGTGGTGCGCACAGGGACAAGGGAGAGCATCGTGGCCGAACCGTTCAAGGATGATCCCCGGAGACCCGGTGCCGACGCGGCGACCGTGGCCCGGCACGGGGGCTAGGCGCAGCACCATGCACTCGTTCGAACCGCATGTGCCCCCCTTGGGCCGGCAGGCCGAGATCGCTCGCCTCCTTCAGGTCGTCGAGGGCCGTGGCGAACCGCGGACGCTGATCCTGCTCGGCGAGGCCGGCACGGGCAAGTCGCGGCTGCTGGCGGTCGCCGTCGATCACGCACGGGACGGCGGGGCGCTCGTGCTGGCGTGCCAGGGCACGGAGGCCGAGTCGCGACAGTCCTTCGCGTCCCTGCACCAGTTGCTCCTCCCCGTTCTGCCCGAGGCCGCCACGCTGGCCGACCATCTGCGCAAGGCACTCGAGACGGCGTTCGGCATCGCTCCCGCGGAGGGACCGTCCGACCCCACGCTGCTGCGTGTCGCGGTCCTGACGCTCCTGACCGAAGTCTCCCGCCGGCAGCGTGTCCTGCTGACGATCGACGACGTCCAGCACTTCGACCGGGACTCCCTCGAAGTGCTCAGCTTCGTGATGCGACGCCTCACCGCCGCCGACGTGCCGGTGCTGCTGGCAGCACGCGGGCAGGCACTGCCCGAAGGGGTTCCGGAGGCCGTGCCCGCCGTGCTGTTGGGGCCGTTGTCCGAACGGGCCGCGGCCGAACTCGTGGACGCACAGCCGCACGTTCCCACCGGCCGGACGCGGATCGAACTGCTGCGGCAGGCCGACGGAAATCCGCTGGCCATCATCGAACTGTGCCGCGCGGCCGGTACGGGTGGCGCGGGCGTTCTGCCCGGCGGCGGACTGCCGCAGACCGAGCGTATCCATCAGCTGTACGCCGCCCGTCTGCGCGGGCTGCCGGAAATGACCCGGCGACTGGTCCTTTACGCGGCGGCGTCGCAGTACGAAGACCTCGACACGATCATGGCGGCCGCGGGCGCCGAGCCGGATCTCTGGGCGTGGGCCCCCGCCGAGGAGGCCGGCCTCGTGACCGTCGTGGACGGGCGGGTGGTCTTCCGCCACCCGCTGGCCCGCGCGGGTTCCTACCACACGGCGCCCGCCTATCTCCGGCAGCAGGTGCACCGGGACCTGGCCGCGGCCCTCACGGCCGACCCGGCGCGCCGCGCCTGGCACCTGGCCGCAGCATGCGTCGGCCAGGACGAGTCCGTGGCCGCGGCCCTGGAGGACACCGCCGAACTCGCCGAGCGGCGCGGCGGTTTCTTCGCGGCGGCCGAGGCCCTGCAACGGTCCGCCGAGTGCAGTCCCACGACCGCCGACCGGGCGCGCCGCTACGCGAAGGCGCTGAGGGCCGCCCTGAACGCCGGTGACCTCTCATGGGTCGGCGAACTCTACGACAAGATCACCGCACTGACCGAGGACCGGGACCTGTTGGGCATGGCGGCCAATGCCGCGGGCATGGCCCTGTCGCTGTTCGGTCATCAGCGCGAGGGGTTCGAGGTGCTGATGAGCGCACTGGAGTCGAATCCACCCAGGGACGCCACGATCAGGGTCGTTCTGACCAGCGTGCTCGGTGCAGTCGCGTTCCAGTCCGGCCTGCCCGAGGTCAGGCGCCCGATGGCCGCGCTGCTGAACGGGGTGGAGGTCGGGAAACCCGGCACCGACTACGCCCAGCTGAAGACGACCGACGCCACCGATGCGGTGCTGGCCGTGACCAGGGCCGCAGCCGAGCCGACCGACGCCCCCCAGCTGTTGCAGAGCATCCGTCGGCGGCAGGGCTCGCCGGAGCCGTTGTTCGACGTCGCGGAGATGACCCGGCTACTCGCCGTCGGCGGGGTGGCCTTCTACGCCGACGAGTCCGATCTGTGCGTGGAGTCCTTCCGCCGGGTCTACCCCGTGCTCAGCGCGTACGGTGCCATGGGCTCCGCCGCGCCCACGCTCATGCCGATGGCCGCGACGCTGATCGACGCCGGACGGTGGGCGGAAGCAGACCAGCACCTGGAGAAGACCGAGGCGCTGGCGGCGGTTCACAAGTGGAGGCATCTGCAGATCGACATCGAGGCGCTGCGGGCGACCCTGCGGGCCCTGCGCGGGGAGCCGGCGTCCATGCCGGCGGACCAGGCATGGACGGCACTCGCACTGGAGGAGAACCGCGCCACCCACGCACGACTCCTGCGGGCCGCCGGTGCCTCCGCCACGGCGTCCGGCGACTTCGACGCCGCGTTCCGGCACTTCCGGTCCCTGTTCGGCGAGGACGGGACGGCGCTGCACTACTTCCTGTCCCCCCGCTCGGTCGCCGATCTCGCCGCGGCCGCCCAGCGGACGGGCCGTCAGGAGGAGGCGGCACACGTCCTCGAGGTGGTGCGCGCCGCGTTGGGGGAGCGCCCGACGACCCGGATGACGCTGCTGCTGCACCACGCCGCCGCGCTGACCGGCGACCCGAAGGACGCCGAACACCACTTCCGGCTCGCCACGGTGAACCCGGTGGGCGATCAGTGGCCACTGGCCCGGGCGCAGGCGAGACTCCACTACGCGCAGTGGCTGCGCAGACGGCGCCGCCCCCTGGACGCCCGCCCCCTCCTGGCCACGGCGCTGGAGACGTTCACCCGGCTCGGCGCGTCCGGCCTGGCCGAGGAGGCCCGCGCCGAGTTGCGGGCGACCGGCGTGGCCACCGCCCGCGCCCAGGCCGACCCGCTGGCGGAACTGACCGCCCAGCAGCGCCAGATCGTGAGGCTGGCGGCACGAGGGCTGCGCAACCGGGAGATAGCGGAGCAGCTGATGCTCTCCCCGCGCACGGTCAGCACCCACCTCTACAACGTCTATCCGAAGCTGGGTGTCAGCAGCCGCAACCAGCTCCGCGACCTGTTCGACGATCTGTGATCCCACGGCGGGTCGCACCGGCGCGGCCGCTCCTGCGGTGTCACCGCAGTCCCTTCGGGTAGAGGAGGGGCGGTGACGTCCGGCGGACGGCCCGCCGTGACGAGGGAAGGGAAATGTGAGCCGTTGAATTCCGAACCCGCAGGGGGCCGAGGCGGGTCAGAACGCCCTGCTGTCGTCCTCGATCCCCTCGTGCAGCGGCTCGTCGACGCTTCCGCCGCCCCGCCCTACCTGCACCAGATCGGACCGGCCGACGGACGGCAGGCACTGCTGGAGATGCAGGGTCACACGTTCGACGACTTCGGTCTGGACGCCGAGTTCCGGGTGGCGCCGGTGGGGCCCCGCGGGCTCGTCGGCTTCTGGTTGTTCCGGCCGACGCGGCCGACCGGTCCTCTTCCCGTCGTCGTGTACCTGCACGGCGGACGGTGGATGCTGGGCGACGCGCGGACCCACGCGCACTTGATAGGCGAGCTGACGGCCGCGAGCGGCGCCGCCTTCGTGGTGCCCGAGTACACCCGCACCCCGGAGGCCCGCTACCCGGTCGCGTTGGAGGAGTCGTACGCGGTCCTGACCTCGGTGCTGGAGCAGGCCGACGCCCTGGATCTGGACGGCCGCAGACTGGCGCTGGCCGGCGACTGCGCGGGCGCGACCATGGCCGCGGCGCTCACCATGATGGTTAAGCAGCGAGGCGGCCCCCGTATCCGCGCACAGCTGCTGTACTACCCGATGACCGACCCGCGCTCCGCCACCCCGTCGCGGGACGAGTTCGATTCCGGCTACCTCCTGACGCGTGAGGCTCTGGACTGGTACTGGGACCAGTACACCGACGACGCGAGCGAACTCGCCGAGCCCACGGCCGCGCCGATGCGAGCAACCACGGCGGACCTCGCGGGACTGCCTCCCTCCCTGATCGTGACGGCGGAGGCGGACGTCGTACGGGACGAGGGCGAACAGTACGCCCGCCTGCTGCGACAGGCCGGCGTCCCGGTGACCGCCGCCCGCTACCTGGGAACCGTGCACGACTTCGTGTCCCTGACTCCGCTGCGGGACAGCCCGCCGACCGTGGCGGCGATCAGGCAGGGCGGCCACTTCCTCAGGGACGCCCTCGCCGACCGGAGCTGAACGGCCGGCGGATTCAGGTCACATCCGGGCGTACGGCTGAGCGGACAGCGTCTCGAACGGGAGCCGGACGGTGGTGGCCGTCCCGGTGTCCGCGTTGGACGTGCGCAGGGCGCTCAGCTCCTCCGGCGTCAGCGCGCGCCGCACCAGGCGGAACTCGTCCAAAGAGCCCTTGAGTCGGTCGTGGCCGTCCGGCCTGGCCCCCAGATGGATGCCGAGCACGGCGAAGCCGTCCTCGTACGTCACCGAGCCGGCCGGAGCCGGGGCCTCGCCGGGCGGCCCGCCGTCCACCGACAGGCTCAGCTTCCCGCCCGAGCGCTGGAGCACCACGTGGTGCCAGGCGCCGTCCCCGAAGGCGTAGGCCGCGCTGCCGTCGCCCGCGTAGACGGTGGTGGTGGCCGTGTCGGTCTGCAGCACCGCGGCGAGCCGGTCCTGGCCCGGCTGGGCCCGCAGCCACACCTGCCGTTCGGCGCCGCCGACGCCGTACGCCCAGAAGACGACCTGGTTGGCGCTCGTCAGGCCGGCCGTGTAGCGCAGCCATGTCGCCACGGTGAAGTCACGGGAGCCGAGGATCTCGTCCGCGCCGTACGGCAGCTCGACGGAGTCGTCCGTGCCGTCCAGGGGAAGTCCCGCCCCGAACCTGCCGCCCCCCACCGCGGGCCGGGCTCCGCCCCGCACGAAGGCGTGGTTGCAGTGCACCGAGGAGTCCGGGGTGGCCGGGCCCGCCGCCGGCCTGACCACCTGGTGGGCCTCGGTGTTGCCGTTCTCCATGGACCACGACAGGGCGGGCCTGTCGGCCGGGTAACCGCCTGAGGAACCGACGACGGACTGCGCGATTCTCGTCAACTCGTCCGTCGTGAACGCCCGCTTGTAGAGCCGGGCCTCGTCCAGGGAGCCGGTGAACACATCGAGGTCGCCCGGCTTGGAGCCGACCCTCAGCCCCTCCGGCGTCGTGGTGGAGGTGAGCGCGCCGGACAGTCCGGTCGCCTCGGCGGACGTGGTCGCGTCGACGCTCAGCCGCAGCGTGCCACCGCTTCGGGTGACCGCCAGCAGATGCCAGGCGCCGTCCCCGAAGGCGGCCGAGGGCCCGGTGTCCCCGAGCGCCACCTGCACCGATCCCGCGGGTGTCTCGGCCCAGGCGAGCAGCCGCCGCTGGGACGGCTGCGCCCGCACCCACAGCGAGGGCGCGCCCGTGACCGACCCGTAGGCCCACAGCAGCGCGGCGTTCGCGTCCGCCCCGGTCAGGGTGTGCCGGAACCACAGGGTGTAGGTGAAGTCGCCCGACCCGACGTCGAGGGCCGGCAGATAGGGGACCTCGACGCCGGGACGGGACGCCGACACGGAGATCGCGCCTTTGCCGACCCGGCCGGCCACCTCACCGGGCACCCCGCCGAGCAGGGTCCCGTCGGCGCAGTGTCCCGAGACGTCGTCCTCGATCGCGACCGAGGTCAGCGCGGGTACATCGGCCGTGTCGACGACCTGGAACGGCAGCCGCACACCGAGCGAACCGTCCGCGGAAGGGGCCGCGTTCGCCGTGCGCAACTCGGCGAGCTGGGTGTCCGTCAGCGCGCTGCGGTACATGCGGAACTCGTCCAGGCCGCCGCTGAAGGGGTCACCGGCCGCGGTGTCGGGCTTGGCCCCGAGCCGGATCCCGTCGACACCGTCCGCCCGGTCGGCGCTGACCGACCCGGCCACCCCGGCGGCCTGCGCCGACGACGTGCCGTCCACCGAGAGCGTGATCCGTCCGCCGCCGCGCACCAGCGTCAGCTGGTGCCAGGCGTCGTCGCCGAAGGCGGTGGACGGGCCGGGGTCGGTCAGGGCGACGGAGGCGCTGCCGCCGGTGCCCTGCACCCAGGCGTACAGCCGGTTCTGGCCGGGCTGTGCACGCACCCACACCTGCGGTTTCGCCGCGCCGTACCCGTAGGCCCACATCAGTACCCGTTGCTGGGTCTCGTCGGGCTGCGCCCGGTACCTGAAGAACAGCGAGTAGGTGAAGTCGCCGTCGCCCGGGTCGATCCCCGGCGTGTACGGCACGTCGGCGTGCTCACCGGTGGCGTCGAGGGCCAGGCCCTGGCCCCAACGGCCGGTGCCGAGCGCCGAACTCCCGGCGAGATAGGCGTCGTTGGCGTCCGGTGTGCTGTCAGGGGTGGTGCGGCCCGCGGCCTGGGAGGCCTGCGGGTGCACCGCGCCGGTGAAGGCGCCCGGCACACCGGCCGCCGCCGGGGTGAAGCGGTTGAAGTAGACGTTGGCCGCGGAGAAGCCGTCGCCGCCCTCGTAGACCAGGCCGATCTCGCCGTCGGTCAGCTCGACCAGGTCCGAGTAGCCGGCCCGCTCGGCGTTGATCTGCGCGGCGTCGTGCCAGGTGGCGCCGCGGTCCGTGGAGTAGCGGATCCGCATGTTCTGTCGGTCCGTCGGGTGCGAGGGCGCCGAGAGGACGAGCGTGTCACCGGGCGTGGCCCGGTAGGTCTGCTCCAGCGCCAGGACCGACGCCTGCACCTCGGGCGTGGTCAGCGAGGGCACGACCTGCTGCGCGGGCACGGTCGCGCCGGAGTCGGTGCTGACGGCGTGCGTGCGGTGCCCGGACGAAGCGCCGTTGTTGTTACGGGCGTTGATGTAGACGTTGCCGTTGTCGAGTTCGGCCACGGTCGGCTCGCCGGGCAGCATCCCGGGTCCGAAGGAGTCGGCCGTGGCGCTCGCGAACCACTCGTCGCCGTCGTCGCTGTAGAGCACGCCGACGAGCTGGGGATCCTGACCGGGCTGTGGTGGGGACTCGTACGCCCCCACCACCAGCCGGCCCGCCTTGTCGCCGCGCTTGAGCTGGATGCCGTGCGAGGGGCCGGTGCCGAACCAGCCGTCCTGCGGGTTCGACAGCCGCGGCAGCGGCTTCGGCGCGCCGAAGGTCAGCCCGTCGTCCGTGCTGCGCTGGACCCGCGGCAGCCGTTTGCCGCCCGGCTCGGCCGGTTCCGACGTGGAGAGCAGATGGACGTCGCCGGTGCGCAGGTCGGCCACGGGGGAGGGGTTGCCGCGCGTGTAGGGCGTCTCCGGGTCGGTGTCGCTACCGGCGAGCACCACGCGGACGGGGCCCCAGGTGCGGCCGCCGTTGGTGGAGCGGCGGACGACGACGTCGATCGCACCCCGGTCGGCGCAGGAGGGCGAACGGCGGCCCTCTGCGAAGGCGAGCAGTGTGCCCGCCTTCGTCCGGACGATCGTGGGTATGCGGAAACAGCCGTATCCGGCGGTTCCGGAGCGGAAGAGGATCTGTTCGGTGCCGATGAGGCCGTCGGCCGACGGCTGTGTACCGCCGGCGGCGGCGGGCGGAGCGACGGCTCCGAGGAGGATCAGGGGCAGGGTGACGAGGGCGGCGCCGAGGGCGCGTAAGCGTAGCCGGGACACGGCGGTGCAGACCCTTTCTGGTGAGGTGAGGACCTGGCCTCAGCAGACCGCCGCCCTGCCTGCCCCGTTTCCGTGCCCACAGGACGGAAGGAAGCAGGGCAGAACGGGCGGAGGTGGAGGCGGGGGCCTGCCGACCGGCGGGCCGCCAGGCCTCCTTTACGGTGTGATCACTTGGCCGGCGGGGCGGGCAGCTCGCTGCCCTGGAAGTCCGGCGCGTCGGCCTCGGCGCGCAGGGCGCTGAGCGAAGAGGTCTGCTGGACCTGGTAGATGCGGGTCTGGTTGTCGGCGGTACGGAAGGTGTAGGCCCAGGTCGGGCCGGTGGCGTTGGTGTAGGTGAAGGCGGTCGGCTCGGTGGCCGAGGCTTCGAAGCTCACCTGCTGCCAGGCGCGCCAGGCGCCGCTGCCCTGGGTGGTCTCCCCGGTGTTGTGGATGGAGCCGTCCGTGCCGCGGACGACGATCTCGGTGAGGCCGGTCAGCGGGGAGATGACGGCGCTGGGGGAGCCCTGCGCGGTGATCCCGGCGATGGTGTCCCACGTCCCGTACGCACCGCCCTCGGCGGACTGGGCGGTGGTGACCACGTTGCCGCCCGCGTCCGTGGCGAAGACGCGTATGCGGTAGCCGGGGTAGACGACGACCGACGGGGCGCCGGCGATGGCCTGGGCGCCGACGGCGGTCCATGCCGAGAGGGCGCCGTCCTCCTTGAAGAGGGCGGTGGAGAGGGTGCCGTCGGTCTTTCTGCCGAAGAGCTGGATGCCGTCGCGCACGGTCACGGCGGTGAGGGGGCCGGTGAAGCCGGTGCCGGAGAGCGGCATCCAGCCCATGAAGTCGACGTTGGCGCGCTGCTGGATGCGATACCAGGGCTTGCCGCTCGCGTCGAGGGCGAACTGGGTCATGAGACCGGCGGGGGTCTTGCCGGTGACCGCATGCTGCTGCATGGCGCCGGCCAGGTCGATCCAGTTGCCCCAGTCGGCACTGCTCACGGCGGTCTGGTTGCGCTGCCAGACGCTGCCGGAGGTGTTGTGGGCGGTGACGACGACGCGGCCGTCGGTGTGCTGGGAGAGCGAGGGCCGGCCGGTGAAGGCCTCCTGTCCGGAGATCACCGTCCACTGGGCGCCGTTGATGTCGGCCGGGTCGGTGCGGCCGTGGACCAGGCGGCCGATGTTGTCGGTGTAGGCGAGCTCCAGCTTGCCGTCGGAGGCCTGCATGACGGAGTTGGGGGTGTACGACTCCAGCGGCACGGGCGTCGCCGCGGGCGTGTGGTTGACGTTGAGCCTGCAGATGTCGGGCGCCGCCGAGACCGAGACGTAGCCGGCCCAACCGGACGCCTCGACCTGCTTGTTGTAGACGGCCCAGTCGCGGATGTCCTCGTCGAAGCGGTAGTACGTGACCGCGCCGCCGCCCTTGACGCGGAACAGCGTGTCACCGCCGTACGACGGCATGAACTTGGTGTCGCTCCAGTCGGCGGCGGACTCCAGCACATGGCGCTCGATCCAGCGCTGGCTGGTGTAGTCGTAGCGCGAGCGGTAGAGCTTGCCGTCGGTCGCGTCACGACCGTAGACGACGCCGCGGTCGCCCGCGTAGATGGCGTCGTAGTTCCAGCCCTTGTCGACGATCTTGCCGCTGCCCTCGACGAACGCGTCGGCGGTCGCGTCGTAGCGGTACCACCGCAGGTCGTTGGTGGCGCCGGAGAGCGTCCACAGGTAGCCGCCGCGGTCGATGGTGATGTCGTCGATCCGGTCGGCGGCCCTGAACTGGGCGAAGCTGGAGCTGATCTTCCGGTGGTGGACGTCCCAGGTGTTGCTGGAGCTGATCCGGTGGCTGTAGTACAGCCCGTCCGACTTGATGCCGTAGAAGGTCGCTCCAGGGCCGGCGAGCATATGGCCGTAGCCGGTCCAGGTGGTGTCGATGGTGCTGCCGGCGGGCAGGGCGTTGCCGACCGCCGGGTCCGGCATGTCGGTTCTGTTGAGCTTGCCGGCGGAGTCAAGCGTGTATGTGACCCCGTTGGATCCGCAGGTCAGTGATACGGCGGCCGCTGCGGGAGCGGAGGGCAGCGCGCCGGTCAGCGGAAGGGCGGTCGCCAGGGCCGCGGCCAGAGCAGTGGCGGAGATCAGTGCGCGAGGTGAAATCCGGTTCATGACATGGACGTTAAGCGTCCGACGGTGAACGCTGCCGTTTCAATCAGGTGAACAAACATCTTCAATAAGGATCTTGGAGGTGAACTGATGGACTCAACTGGCCATACGTTCATGACTAGTTGACGGAACAGTCCCTGACGCCGGTGCCCGGTGAACGGCAGGTGAGGGCCCGGGGAGGTGGGCTGCCCCTCCCCGGACGCGGTGATCACATGCGTCGCGCCAGATGGTGTCAGTCAGCCGTGGGCAGGCTGAGTCCGGTGAAGTCCGGGGCCTCCTGCGCGGCCTTCAGCGTGGAGAGGGCCGCGCTTTGCTGGACCGCGTAGAACCGGGTCTGGTTGTCCGCGGTGCGGAAGGAGTACGCCCAGGTCGGGCCGGTGGCGTTGGTGTAGGTGACGGCCGTGGGCTCAGTGGCGGAGGTCTCGAAGCTGGACTGCTGCCAGGCGCGCCACACTCCGCTGCCCTGGGTGGTCTCCCCGGTGTTGTGGATGTAGCCGTCCGAGCCGCGGACGACGATCTCGGTCAGGCCGGTCAGCGGGGAGATCACGGCGCTGGGGGAGCCCTGGGCGGTCAGCCCGGCGACCTGCGTCCAGCCGCTGTACGCTCCGCCTTCGACGGACTGGGAGGCAGTGACGACGTCGCCGTTCGCGTCGGTCGCGAAGAGGCGGATGCGGTAACCGGGGTAGACCACGGCGGACGGGGTGCCGGAGACGGCCTGCGCGCCGAGCGACGTCCAACTGGACAGCGTGCCGTCCGCCTTGAACAGCGCGGTGCTCAGGACGCCGGAGGCATTCCTGCCGAACAGCTGGAGGCCGTCCCGCACCGTCACGGCCGTGAAGGGACCGGAGAAGCCGGTGCCGGACAGCGGCAGCCAGCCCAGGAAGTCGCCGTTGGCCGCGGTCTGCAGGCGGTACCAGGGTGCGCCGTTCGCGTCGGCCGCGAACTGCACCAGCTGCCCGGAGGGCAGCTTCGCGGTGGTGGCATGCTGCTGCATCGCTCCGGCCTGGTCGTTCCAGGCCGCCCAGTCCGCACTGGACTTGGCGAGCTGGTTGCGCTGCCAGATGCTGCCCGAGGTGTTGTGCGCGGTGACCGAGACGCGTCCGTCCGCCTGCTCGACGAGCGACGGCTGACCGGTGAAGGCCTCGTTGCCGGAGATGGTGGTCCACTGCACGCCGTTGACGTCGGACGGGTCGGCCATGCGTCCGTGGACGAGCCGTCCGATGTTGTCGGTGTAGGCGAACTCGACGGACCCGGTGGAGGACTGCATCACCGAGCTCCGGCTGTACGACTCGAGTGGGATGGCGGGGGACGCGGGCGTGTGGCGTGCGACGGTGCCGCAGTTGTCCGGTGCGCCCGAGACGCTGAGCAGGTTCTGCCAGCCGGAGGTGCCGATCTCGACCCGGTTCACCGGCCAGGTCCTGGTGTTCTCGTCGAACCGGTAGTAGAGCAGTTGGCCGGTGGAGCTGTGGACCGCCATCAGGGTGTCGCCGCCGTTGGACGTGATGCTCTTGAACTGGTGCCAGTCGCTGGAACTGACCAGCACATGGCGCTCGATCCAGCGCTGGCTCGTGCTGTCGAAGCGGGAGCGGTAGAGCTTGCCGTCCGACGCGGCACGGCCGTAGATCACACCGTCGTCTGCGGCGGTGATCAGGTCGTAGCGGTTCCAGCCCGTGTCATGGAGGAAACTCGTGTCGGCCGGCGTCCAGGCGCCGCCCGAGCCGTCGTACCTGTACGAGTAGAGGCTGCCGTTGTCGAGCAGCACCCACATGCGTCCGGAGCGGTCCACGGTCACCTGGTTGCGGTCCGCGGCATCGGCGAGCCAACCGAACGCGGTCGTGATCTTCCGAGGACTCACCGCCCAGGCACCGGTGCTGACGTCACGCCGGCCGTACCAGGTGCCGTCCGACTTGAGCAGGTAGAACTTGCCGTCCGGGCCGGAGATGACCAGCGGATAGTTGTTCCAGCTGGAGCCGATCGTGGTGGGGCTGAGGTATCCGCCGGCGCCGTTGACGGGCGACTTGAGCTTGTACTCCAGCAGGGAGCCGGCGCTGTTCACGCCGTACGTCGGGCCGTTGGCCCTGCAGGTCGCGGCATCGGCGGCGTGCGCCGTGCCCGGCGCGGCGACGAGCAGCGGCAGTGCCGCCGCCGCGGCGGCCGCCATGGCCGTGAGGCGAGCGGATCTGCCGCGCGAGAAGAAGGTCATGGTGCGTCCTTTCAGAGGGGGTGTCAGCGGGCCGCGCTCGGGGTTCGTGCCCACCCTCTGGAAAGGGAGGTCGACTCTGCGGTGTGGAGTTAATGCCATGTGGATTCGTCGTGTCCTTCCGTCGAACAAGGCGCCCCGGGGCAGCCTGTTTCGTGGCTTCCGGCGGAAGCCCCCCTGTGCGCTCGAACCGTAAGTGGCGGTCAGGAAGCCTACGTTCGGCGCCGAGGGGAGATGATCACGATGAGATAACGCTCAGATGAATGAACTGGGCAAAGAGTCGACAAAGGATCCGACGACCCGTCAGGCTCCCCTCTGATCGTTCTTTCGTCCTGGGGGGGGGCCGTGCCGACGTACCGGACACTCGCGCGCAGGTTCTTGGTGTCAAGACTTCTGCGTTCAGGTTGGGGCAAGGCCGTCGCACTCGCCGTGACAACGGTCATCGCCGTCGGTTCGCTCGCCATCGCGGGGGCGGGGATCCCCCTCTTCCCGGGAGAGCCGGCCGCCGCCGAGGGCCCCGGCCAGCGCTGGGGCAGTGCCGAGGGGCTCAGCCACTTAGCGGGGGGTGCGCGCAACGACGACGCGCCGCGGTCCCTGCGCGCCAAGTACCCGCTGAAGAGCCCGCCCGCCGCCCGGCCCACGGTCCGCAAAAACGCGGTTGAAGTCACCGCGCCGGCCCCCGCGCAGGTCAAGGGCTTCGACCGCAGCACGAGCAAGGAGATCGTCTCGGAGCGGGACGCCCGCAGCCGCACGTACGCGAACGAGGACGGCACCCGCACCAGCGAGATCTCCACCGACCCGATCAACTACCAGGACGCCCGCGGGGTCTGGCGGCCCATCGACAGCGCACTGGTCGAGCAGCAGGGCGGCTGGGCGAACGCCGCCGACTCCGTGGACCTGCGCCTGGCCGGCCGCGCCGACGCCGCACAGCTCGCCTCCGTGACCCTGCCGTCCGGTGAGTCCTTCGGCTACGGGCTGAGCGGCGCCGCCTCCGTGGCGGGCGCCGCGGACGGCGCCCGCGTCGCTTACGAGCAGGTGCTCCCCGGCGCCGACCTCTGGCTCGACTCGCAGGCCGGCGGGGTCAAGGAGACCCTCGTCCTGAAGTCCGCCACCGCCCCGAACAGCTTCGTCTTCCCGCTCCATCTCAAGGGCCTCACCGCCCAGGCCGACGGCGGATCGATTCTGCTGACCGACGCCAAGGGCCGCACCCGCGCCGTCATTCCGGCCGGGTTCATGGAGGACGCAGCCCGCGCCGTCTCGCACGCCGTCACCTACGAACTCGTCCAGCGGCAGGGCGGCGGCCAGGCGCTGAAGGTCACCGCCGACCGGGACTGGCTCGCCGACCCGGCCCGTGCCTACCCCGTCCGCATCGACCCCTCCGTCGACACTGCCTCCGCCTCCACCTCCATGACGGTCCGCAGCGGCGGTTCCGTCGTCGGCTCCAGCGAACTGCAGGTCGGCAAGGGCCCGGACGGCGCCTCCGCCGCCTACCTCGGCTTCCCCGGCCTCGACGAGGAGCTCAGATACCACCAGATCTTCGGTGTGCAGCTCCAGGTCGTGAACTTCGACTCGGCCTCCTGCAAGCCGCGTTCCGTCTCCGTCCACCCGGTGACCGGGTCGTGGACCGCCGGCACCGGCACCGCCTACCCCGGCCCCTCCGTCGGCGGCGCCCTCGCCTCGAAGTCCTTCGCCTACGGCCACATAGGCTTCGGCCAGTCGACGTCCGCCTGCCCCACCGCCGGTGAGCTCTTCGACCTCGGCAAGGGCGGCCGCGACCTGGTGCAGCGCTGGGTCAACGGCGCCCAGGCCAACTACGGCCTGTCCCTGCGGGCCTCGGCCACCGACTCGCTCGCGTTCAAGAAGTTCACCGGCCACGCCACGGCCAACCCGCCCAAGCTGTACGTCACGCACTCCCCGTACAACGCGTCCTACGGCTTCCCCAAGCCCGTCCCCGACCCGCCGGTGCTGCAGAACCAGGCCGGAAAGGTCAAGGTCGCCGTCACCAACAAGGGCGCCCAGACCTGGACGCCGTCCACCTACTACCTCGCCTACCGCGCCTACGACAAGAAGGGCAAGCTGGTCACGCAGCAGCGTGCGGGCAGCCTCACCGGCAACGTGGCCCACGGCGCCAAGGCGACGGTCGACGCCACCATCAAGGCGCTCCCGCCCGGCGTCTACATGCTCGACTTCACGATGGTGCGCCAGGGCGGCACGGTCTTCACGGACGAACAGGTGCCGCCGGGCCGCCTGACCATCCAGGTCTTCGACATCGCACCGGTGGTCAAGGAGCAGTTCCCGCCCAACGGCTACCAGGCCCAGACGCTGACCCCGCAGCTGTGGGCGGCCGGCACCGACATCGACGCGCCGCCCGGCTCCACGCTCCAGTACAAGTTCGAGATCTGCGAGTCCGACAAGGCCGGCAAGCCGATCGCCTGCACTGCCTCCGCCTATCAGACGAGCTCCGCCTACCCGGTCCCGTCCGGCCGGCTGAAGTGGGGCAAGACCTATCTGTGGCGCGGCTTCGTCAAGGACGCGTCCAACGAGGTGCCCACCCAACAGGTCGCGCTGGTCGCCGCCGTTCCGCAGCCCGAGATCACCTCGCGGCTCTCCGGCGCGCAGGGCAAGGAGTTCGACCCGGGCGTCGGCAACTTCACCTCCAGCGCGACCGACGCGTCCCTTGCCGGCGTCGGTCCCGACCTGACGCTCATCCGCACGTACAACAGCCTCGACCCGCGGCGTGACCTCGCCTTCGGCGCCAGCTGGACGACCCGCTTCGACATGCGGCTCACGCCGGACGACGACGGCAGCGGCAACGTCGTCATCCGCTACCCCGACGGCCAGGACGTCCGCTTCGGCAAGAACACGGACGGGACGTACGCCCCACCGCCCGGCCGCTTCGCCAAGCTGGCCTTCGACTCCACGGCCAACACCTACACGCTGCAGGACAAGTCGGGTACGACGTACGACTTCAGCACGACCGGCCTCCTGGCCAAGATCACCGACGCGTACTCCAACTCGGTCACCTACACCTACAGTGCGGGCAAGCTCGCGACCGCGACGAACAACCGCACCTCCCGCTCGCTGACCTTCACCTGGACCGGCGCGCACATCACCAGGGTCCAGACCGGCGCCGTCGACGGCGCCCCGCTGGCCTGGACGTACAGCTACACCGGCGATCTGCTGGACAAGGTCTGCGACCCGCTGAACGGCTGCACCCAGTACGCCTACGGCGCCGGCAGCCACTACGCCACCACCGTGCTCGACTCCCGCCCCGAGTCCTACTGGCGCCTGGGCGAGGAGGAGGGCACCGCGGCCAACAGCGCCAACGAGGCCAACCTCGGCAAGGACCGCGGAACCTACCAGAACGTCACCCTGAAGGCGGCCGGCGCGATCACCGGCGACCCCGGCACCGCCGCGACCTTCGACGGCGCCGCCTCACGCGTCGACCTGCCCGCCGGCACGCTGAAGAAGAGCCGCGACGCGTCGGTCGAGGTGTGGTTCAAGACGATCGCCGGCGGCGTCGGCGGCCCGCTCGTCGGCTACCAGGACAAGGCCTGGGGCACCACGCCCGGCACCGGCGTCCCGATGCTGTACGTCGGCACCGACGGAAAGCTCCGCGGCCAGTTCTGGACCGGCACGGCCGGGCCGATCACCGACATCACCAAGAACGTCAACGACGGCCAGTGGCACCACGCGGTGCTGTCGATGTCCGGCTCTGCCCAGAGCCTCTATCTGGACGGCAAGCTCTCCGGGACCCTCACGGGCAAGCAGCCGCTGCAGACCAACCTCACCTACAACCAGATCGGCGCCGCCCACGCCACCAGCCCCGCCTCCTGGCCGGGCTGGGGCCCCACCGCCGCCCAGTCCTTCGCGGGCGCCATCGACGACGTCGCCGTCTACCACCGCCCGCTGGGCTCCGCGGCCGTCACCGCCCACTACCGCGAGGGCGGCCGCAGCGCCGACGTCCTGACGAAGACGACGCTGCCCAGCGGCCGCATCGCCTCCGAGGTCCAGTACGACGCCACCCGCGACCGCGTCCAGGAGTACACCGACCGCAACGGCGGCACCTGGGAGATCGGCACGCCCGCGGTCTTCGGCAACGACAAGGACCTGCGCCGCACCGTCGAGGTGCGCGACCCGATGGACGCCCCGTACTTCTACGAGTACGACGGGTTGTCGTCGCGGCTGCTGCGCTACGGCGAGCCGATGGCGCTGGGCGCCCGGGAGTCCGTCACCGAGGCCCCCTCCCCGTCGCCGACCGACCCCGGCGAGGTCTGCACCCAGCCCGACCCGGGCGACCCGGCCTTCTGCACCAATCCGCCCGGTCGCGGCGGTGAGGGGCCGGACTTCATCCGGTACCCGGTCGACGGTGTCGCCATCCGCTCCTTCGCGTACGACGACAACGGCTTCCAGACCGGCATCACCAGCGAGAACGGTGAGAAGGTCACCCTCGGCTACGACGACCGCGGCAACGTGACCAGCCGGACGACCTGCCGTTCGGCCGGCGACTGCCAGACCTCGTACACCACCTACCCGACGCCGGCCGGCGACTTCGACCTGCGGGGCGACCAGCCGGCCGAGACCCGCGACGGCCGTTCGACCGGCCCCACCGACAACCGCTTCCTCACCAAGTACACGTACAACACCAGCGGTGCGCTGCTCACCCAGACGGCGCCCGACGGCGGCACGGCCAGGAACACGTACACGACCGGCGCCGAGCCGGCCGTCGGCGGCGGCAACACACCCACCGGCCTGCCGCTCACCACGGCCGACCCGCGCGGCAAGATCACCCGCTACCAGTACTACAAGAACGGCGACCTGGCCTGGGTGACCGATCCGTCCGGCAGCGTCACCAAGTACACGTACGACGCGCTGGGCCGCAAGCTCGCCGAGACCGTCGTCACGGACGCCCAGCCGGCCGGCACGACGTCCGCCTTCACCTACGACAAGCTCTCCCGGGTCCACACCCTCACCGACCCGGCGGCGACCAACGCCGTCACCTCCGGCAAGCACCAGCGGCGGACCACCACGGACTACGACGCCGACGGCAACGTGGTGCGCACCGAGATCAGCGACCTGCTGGGCGGCGACGCCGCACGCGTGATGACCTTCGACCTCGACGACCACGGCCGCCCGGAACGGGTCAGCGACGCCGAGGGCAACGAGACGACGTACACCTACGACGTCTTCGGCAACAAGACCTCGATGGTGGACGCGGGCGGCAACCACTACGACTACGTCTACACCGCGCGCAACATGATGGCCGAGACCAGGCTGCGCGACTGGGACGACGACGGCGGCGACGACAGCTACACCGTCCTGCAGTCGTACGCCTACGACATGGGCGGCCGGCTGGCCCGGCACACGGACTCGATGGGCCGCTCGCTGCTGTACCAGTACTACGGCGACGACCTGGTCAAGTCGATCACGCTCAAGGACTTCCACAACCCCGACGGCACCAAGCGCGACATCGTCGTGGAGTCCAACACCTACGACGGCGCCGGCAACGTCCTGACCGAGACGAGCGGCAACGGCAAGCTCGTCACCGCGTACACCTACGACCCGGTCGGCCGGGTGAAGTCCGAGGTCATGGACCCCGACGGACTCGCGCGGCGCACGACGTACACCTACGACCTCGCCGGCAACGTGCTGACGACGGCCTCCAGCGGCTCCCCCTCCAACGTCCCCTGGCCGGTGAGCGTCAGCGGCGACTCCGTCCGCTACGAGTACGACGACGCGGGCAACGTCCTCCACGAGACGGTCGAGAACGGCGCCGACTCGCGAACCACCGACTACGCCTATGACGACCGCGGTCTCACCACCGTCAAGACGGACCCGGCGGGCAACAAGACCGAGTACGGATACGACGAGCTGGGCCGGGCGGTCTCCGTCACCGCGCCCGCCGTCCGGACCGAGTCCGGCGGCGGCACGCCCGCCACCTCCCGGCCGACCACCTTCACCGGTTACGACACCTTCGGCGCGGTCACCGAGTCGGTCGACGCCCTCGGCAACGTCAACCGCACCGCCTACGACCGGCTGGGCCGCGCCGTCACCGGGACCGCGCCCTCCTACACGGCGCCGGGCTCCACCGAGACCGTCGCCCCGACGGTCACCAACACGTACGACGCGCTCGGCAACGTCACCGAGAGCACCGACCCGCTCGGCCGCGTGACCAAGTTCCAGTACGACCGCCAGAACCGGCTCACCGTGAAGGACGTGCCCGTCGGCACGGGCGACGAGCGGGGTCAGTGGAAGTACACGTACACCCGCACCGGCGAGGTGCTGACCGTCACGGACCCGAACGGCGCCCGCGCCGAGACGACCTACGACGACCTGGACCGCCCGGTCACCACCACCCAGATCGAGCGCAAGCCGCAGCCGGGCGCCTTCACCGCCCGCAGCGAGTACGACGACGCGGGCAACGTGGTGAAGCAGACCTCGCCGAGCGGCGCCGTCAGCAATTACACCTACGACAGCCTCAGCCAGCTGACCAGGCTGCAGGAGCCGAGCGGCGCCGCCACCCTGCTCGGCTACGACGCCTCGGGCCGCGAGGTGCGCCACACCGACGGCATGGGCCGCACCTCGGCGAAGATCTACGACCAGCTCGGCCAGCTCGTCCAGGACCAGGACCTGGACACGGTCAACAACCAGCTGCGCAAGGTGAGTTACACCTACGACAAGGCGGGCAACCTGGTCACGTCGACCAACCCGCTGAACCGCACGACGACGTACGCGTACGACGCCCTCAACCGGCTGACCAGCCAGACCGAGCCGGTCTCCGACACCAAGTCCATCACCACGTCCTTCGGCTACGACGCGCTCGGCAACCGCACCCGCTACACGGACGGCCGCGGGAACTCGACGATCTACACCGTCAACACGCTCGGCCTCGCCGAGTCGGTGATCGAGCCGGCGACCGACCGCGACCCGTCCCCGGCAGCCCGTACCTGGACGACCGCGTACGACGCCGACGGCCAGCCCGTGAAGCTCACCGCGCCGGGCAACGTGGTCCGCGAACGCGAGTACGACAAGGCAGGGCAGCGGGTCCGGGAGACCGCTACGGGCGCCGACGTGGCGACCCCCGAGAAGCGGTTCCAGTACGACCCGGCGGGCCGGCTGGTCGAGGCCTCCTCCCCGAAGGGCGACGACACCTACGAGTACGACGACCGGGGCTCCCTGCTGAAGGCGACCGGCCCGTCCGGCGACGCGACGTACGCCTACGACAGCGACGGCCTGCTCACCAGCCGCACCGACGCGGCCGGCACCGCCGGCTTCAGCTACGCCAAGCAGCAGCTGACCTCGGCGACCGACCCGCTGACCGGTGTGCGGCAGAGCTACACCTACGACGGCGCGGGCGCGATCAAGAAGGTCGACTACGGCGCGGGCCAGTCCCGCAGCTTCACCTACGACGACCTGGGCCGGCTCGACACCGACACGCTGAAGAACAGCGCCGGCCAGACGATGGCCTCGACCGACTACGGCTACGACACCGACGACCGGCTGGCGTCCAAGACCACGGTCGGCACCGCCAAGGCCGGGACCAACACCTACGGTTACGACCAGGCCGGCCGCCTCACCTCCTGGACGGCCGACGGCACGACCACGGCGTACGGCTGGGACGACAGCGGCAACCGGGTGAAGAACGGCAGCAAGACCGCCGCCTTCGACGAGCGCAACCGGCTGCTGTCCGACGGCGACTACACCTACGACTACACGTCACGCGGGACGCTCGCGTCGCGCACCAGCTCCGGTCTGAAGGAGGACTTCACCTTCGACGCCTTCGACCGGCTGGTGAAGGCGGGCGAGTCCGGAACGCAGTACACGTACGACTCGCTGGACCGGATAGCGGACCGCAACGGCGCGGACTTCTCCTACGCGGGCTTCGCACCCGACCCGGTCAAGGACCAGAACGCCACGTACGGTCGCGGCGCGGCGGACGAGCTCCAGTCGATCGCGGACAACGGCGGCACGGCCCAGCTGACGCTGGAGGACAAGCACGGCGACATCGTCGGCAGCATGTCCCCGACGAACGGCGCGGCGCCCGCCCTGGGCGAGTCCACGGCCTTCGACCCGTTCGGCCAGGTGCTCGGCACCGCCGACATGGACGGCAACGTGGGTTACCAGGGCGACTGGACCGACCCGGACACCGACCAGGTCAACATGCAGTCCCGCTGGTACGACCCGGGAACCGGAGCCTTCGACTCCCAGGACTCGTACAACTACAGCTCCGGCGCCTCGATCCTGGCCAACCGCTACACCTACGGCGCCGGCGCCCCGCTGGACTACACCGACCCGGACGGCCACTGGCCGAGCTGCGGCTGGTGCAAGAAGGCCGCGAGCTGGACGAGCAAGAAGATCCACCAGGGTGTCAACTACGTCTCCAAGACGGCCCAGTCGGTCTGGCACGGCGTGCAGTGGGCGTGGAACAACCCGGGGGCGGCGTTCAAGCTGGCTCTGAGCTACGTCGGCAAGGCCGCCAGCTGGGTCTACCGGAAGTCGGGTCTGAAGACGGTCGTCGACGCCACCGTCAACGCCGTCAAGTGGGTGGGCCAGAAGACGGGCATCACCGAATGGGCCCGTGAGAAGGCGAGACAGGCCGCCAGGGCGGCTTACCAGGCCAAGGTCTACGTCACGAAGAAGGCCAGACAGGCGGCCTCGTACGCGGCGCAGCACAACCCGATCCCGGCGATCCTCGCGGCCACCAAGCCGCTGATCGCCGTCGGCAGGGCGATCGTCACGGCCGACCCGAACCTTCCGGCGATCCTCGTCGGCGCGGCCGTCCAGGTGGTCGCCGATGCCGCCAAGGCCGCGGACGCCATCCGCGACGAGGTCGTCAAGCAGGTCGGCAGCGTCGTGGAGACCGTCTCGGACGCGGTCGACTGGGGCGAGGTCTGGGACGGCGTCAAGACGGTCGGCAACATCGTCGGCGACGTCACCGGCTTCAACGACATCAAGAACTGCGTCACCACCGGCGACATGGAGTCCTGCGCCTGGGCGGCGGCGACCGTGGGCGGCATCGTCCTCGGCGGCGCCGGCGCGGCGGCGGTCCGGGCGGCGAAGGCCGGACGGATGGCGGCGAAGGCGGCGAAGTACGCGGACGAGATCGCGAAGGCGGCGAAGAAGGGGAAGAAGATCCTCGACGAGGCCGAGTCGGTGGGGGAATGCGTCTCCACCGCCAGGGACGTGGCCTCTCTCGCCAGCGCCAACAGCTTCGTACCCGGTACCGAAGTCGTGATGGCCGACGGCAGTCGCCGACCGATCGAGAAGGTCGAGGAGGGCGACGAGGTCCTCGCCACCGACCCGACGACCGGTAAGACCTCCAAGCAGAAGGTCACCGACACGATCGAGGGCAAGGGCGAGAAGCACCTCGTCAAGCTCACCATCGACACGGACGGCGACAAGGGCGACGCCACCGACACGATCACCGCGACCGAGGGCCACCCCTTCTGGGCGCCGGAGCTGAAGAAGTGGCTGAAGGCCGGGGAACTGAAGCCGGGTCAATGGCTGCAGACCGGCTCGGGTACGTGGGTCCAGGTCGACGCGGTCAGCGCCTGGACGCAGCAGGCAGCGGTCTACAACCTGACGGTCGACACGGCGCACACGTACTACGTGGCGGCGGGCGGGACGTCGACGCTCGTTCACAACTGTAAGCTCAGCTACGGCGAAGCCTCGGAGAAGGCGAACCGGGCACTGGCCGACAAGCTCGACGAAATGCATTCGACCATGTCTCGCTCCAAGATTCGCGAATTCGCGATGGGGTCTGCCGCTGTCGACCGGAAAACCGGGAACGTGGCAGTCGGCATGAAGAGGACCGGAGACGGGGCTTTCTGTGCGGAAGACATGTGCCGAGCCGATCTTGTCGCCAGAGGCGCCAACCCGGAAGACATCGTCTACAGTGTGCCGCTTCGCCCGTTGAAGCGAACCCCTGCCCCTGTGTGTCAGCGCTGCGAGGGTCGAACCACTCGCGATCAGTTCGCTCCTGGAACTGAATGGGAGAGTGATCTGGAGTGAAAACGTCCGAAGAGTGGGATTGGGAATCCCTTACCACCCTGAGTGTTCCTTCGAGTCACCTTCGACAGCACCTCGGGCGACTGCTCGGGAAGGATGCGGAGGAGCGCAGACGCGCAGGCGGGCTGCTCTACTGCGAGGTCGCCAATCAGGGGCAGCTGTACAGCGCCGCTGCCCCGTGCGTCGACGTCATCGCGGAGCACGTGGAGTCCGGAGGGGGTTTCAGTTCCGACTCCGTCGCCTTGCTTGAATCGATCCTCAACGCAAGGTCCCCGGGACTCCAGGTAAGCGTTGGCGGAGTCATGGTGGACGTTGCCGAGTACTGCAGGAAAAGAATCCTCGATCTCCTCCCGGAGATTCTCCGGGAGGCCGACGGCGAGGACATCGAACTCTTCCGGGAGGTCTGCTTCCTGATTCCCCAGTTGGCCGACTCGTCGCCTGAAGTGATTGAGTTCCTCGATCTCTCGATCTCGCGATATGAAGGCGATGTGCGGCGCGCCTCCACTGAGGCTCTGGAAGAGGCCCGGGAAGTGCTACGCGACGGGCATATGCCTTAACCGCGGTTGATCAGGCCCGGTCACCGGCGCCTGTAGTTCCGTCACCCAGTCGTCGCGGTTCTCGGGGCACTCCAAGCCGAACTCGCGGGGGTATCCGGTCGACTGGTAGCCGTTGGCGTCGATCCAGCGGGCCAGGGTCTGGGCGGTGGGGAGGACGGTGTCCATCGAGCCGCGGTGCACGATGGTCGCCGCCCGGCCGAGGGACGGCAGGTCGAAGATCCGGAAGGCGCCCTCCTGGAGAGGGGCGGAGACCTGGAGGGCGGCGTGGACGCTGATCCTGCCACCGCCCTCCGGGGCGTCCTCATAGGAGGCCACACCGCGGCCCGTGGGGGTGATGCCTGCCTCCTCCAGGCGCCGGCACAGCTCGTCGTAGAGCGGCCCGATGACCGGGCCGATGTCCTCGGGCTCGAAACTCGCAGCGGTCGCGGTCAGCTCCGCCACCCGAACGGCAGGGACGCTCTTGACGACGACGTCGTTCGTGGGCATGTGCCCCTCGCTCTCGATCGCTCGGAGCCTCGCCTCGACCTGGACCAGCCGGGCTCCCGCGGCAGCCATCGCGGTCTCCAGTTCGGCCCGCCGCAGCCGCAGCATGCCGCGCAGCTCCTCGGCGCTGACCTTCTCGTCCACGATGTCCTGGACCTGCTGGAGGGTGAAGCCGAGGTCCTTGAGCGCGATGATCCGGTTGAGGCGGGCGAGCTGGGCTGCGGTGTAGTAGCGGTAGCCGCTGGCGGGATCGACGTGGGCCGGGTGCAGCAGTCCGGTCGCGTCGTAGTGACGCAGCATCCGGATCGAGACGCGGCCGTGCCGGGCGAATTCTCCGATGGTGAACATGATGTCTCCGAGCTGACCGCCTGACACGGTGTGAGGGTCAAGAAGCTACTCGGTCGCCGGGGAACACATGACCATCCGCGTTCTGACCGTCACTGTCTTCTCCCCGGAAACAACTGCTCGGCGTTGGCTGTCGTCAGGGAACGCCAGGTGGTCCCGTCCACCGGTGACTCGGCCGCGTCGATCGCGGCGATATGGGCGTCCGCCAGCGGCGTCGGCGTCCAGCAGTAGTCGCTGCCGAACAGCACGCGGTGCGGATCGACGAGTTCGAGCAGGGCCGGGACCTGGCGCGGGAAGGCGGTGCCGGCCATGTCGTAGTAGAGGCCGCGCAGTTGCTGTACCGCGTCGGGGGTGGGCGGCTGCTGCGCAGGCAGGAAGAGCCTCATGAACTCGTTGACGCGGTCGGCCAGGACGGGAATCGCGCCGCCGCAGTGCGGGACGATCACCCGGAGGTTCGGGTGACGTGTCAGGACGCCCGCCATCACCAGGTCCGTGACGGTGCGGGCCGTGTCGAAGATGTACTCGACCATGGGCCGCGGCCTGCCGAGGGCGGACTGTTCCCAGCACACGGGGGAGGTGGGGTGCAGGAAGACCACGGCTCCTCGACGGTCCAGTTCCGCGAAGACCGGCTCGAGGCGCTCATCGCCCAGGTAGATCCCATGGGTGTGCGTCAGCAATGCCACGCCGTCGGCGCCCAGTTCGTCGAAGGAGAAGGCGATCTCCTCCAACGCCCCGTCCACGTCCGGCAGCGGAAGCGATACGAAGGCGCCGAAGCGGCCCGGGTGGTCCCGCGTCAGCTCGGCGGTGTACTCGTTGACGCGCCGGGCGAGGAGGCGTGCCGCCTTGTCGTCGCCGAAGTGCACGCCGGGGGACGACATGGAGAGCATCGCGGTCGCGATGCCGTTGCGGTCCATCAGGTCCAGGTGGGCTTGCACGGACCATGACGGCCAGCCGCCCATGCCGTCGGGGTGGGCGTGTCCCGCCGCCGCTGCCTGCTGGACGTAGAAGTCGGGAAGGAGGTGGGCGTGTACGTCGATGAGGCCGGGAGGCATGGCAGCGGATCCCCTCCGTGGGTTCGGGTGGTCGAGGCCGGGTGTGCGTTCGGCCTACTCCACCTGCTCGCCTCCGGCCAGCCGGACCTCTTCGTTGTCCAGGGCGGCCTGGAGCCGGCGGAGCACGGTGTCGTCGATCTGCGACTCGTCGCGCAGGCGGACGACGGTCGCGCGCTTCGTGGCGATGAGGGCGAGGCGGAGGTCGGTGTAGTGGCGGTTGTGGAGCAGGGCGGGATCGTCGTCGGTACCGGCGTTCCTGGCGCGTACGGTCGCCAGATTGGCCTCGTACTCCTGGCGCAGCCACTCCATGACCTTCGGGGTGGTGCCGCGTTCGGCGGCGAGTCGCGGCAGCGCCTTGATGGCTTCCTCGGTCGCCGTGCTCTCGGCGAGGATCTGCTCCTCGTCGACGGACGTGTCGCGGGGCAGCCGGGCCCAGCGCACCACGCCCGGCAGCAGCAGCCCCTGCACCACCAGGGTCACGACGATGACGCCGGAGGTGACGAAGACGATGAAGGCGCGGTCGGGGAACGGCGCGCCCGAGTCCACGGTCTGCGGTACGGAGAGAGCCACGGCCAGCGACACCGCGCCCCGGAAGCCCGCCAACCCGCTGACGACACGCGCCCGGTGACTCATTCTCCGCAGCCGTTGCTGCGGACGCCGGTCGATCGCGCGGACGAGGTAGGTGGAGGAGAACAGGAACGCGAACCGCACCGCGACCAGCACCACGCTGACCGCTCCGATGGCGATCAGCGCGTCTCGCAGGTCGGATCGGCTCAGGTGACGCAGCGCGTACTGCAGTTCCACTCCGACCAGGACGAACAGCGCGCCGTTGATGATGAACGTGGCCAGCGGCCAGAAGGCCAGTGCCTGGCGGCGGTGCTCGGCGCGGATGATGCTCGGGGCCACCTGGGCCATGATGAGGCCGCTCACGACCACCGCGAGGACGCCGGAGGCGTGGATCATCTCGGCCAGCAGATACGCGGTGAACGGCGCCAGGATCATGACGAGATTGCCGAGCAGGGGATCGTCCAGCCGGCGCCGCAAGTTCATGTTGACCCAGGCGACCGCTATGCCGACCGCGGCGCCGCCGCCGTACGCCAGCAGGAACAGCGCGCCGACGTGTGGAACGGTGAGATGCTCCTCGCCGACGGTGAGGCCGACGGCCAGGCCGAAGACGACCAGCGCGGTGCCGTCGTTGACGAGGCTTTCCGCGCGTAGCACGGTGATCTGACGGCGCGGCAGTGAGCCGGCCAGAGCGCCGACCGCTGTGGCGTCGGTGGGAGCCACTGCCGCGCCCAATGCCCACGCCGGTCCCCACGGCAGTCCCAGCGCGTGCCCGGCGACCGCGACAGCGCCTGCGGTGACGATCACCAGGACCGTGCTGAGCAGGACGATGCCACGCAGGTTCGTACGGATCTCCCGGATGGACGTGGTCAGGCTCTCCCAGTACAGCAGCACGGGGAGGAAGAGCAACAACACCACTTCGGGCGGGAGTTGGGTCTGACGGACGGCCGGGACGAGACCGAGGAGCGTACCCACGATGAGCAGCACGACGGGCGGCGCGACGCGGAAGCGCTGTCCCAGGACGTTGCCCACGAGCACGGCCGCACCCAGGACGACGACGAGTTCGAGACCGAGCATGGCGCTTACTCCTGTGGGGGACTGGCCGTCGGCGGGGGCTCAGCGCCCTCCACCGGGATCGTCTTGGTCATCCGGGCACCAGCCGCAGCGTCGTCGAGCGCGCCGCCACCATGGGGTCGACGTACGCGCCGCCGAAGCGGCCGTACTTGGTGCGGTACGCGGTGTCGATGCGGTCGTTGACGCCGGCGTCGGGTACCTCGGCGAAGGTGACGTCCTTGTCGACCTCGCCGGAGCGGATGTGCCCCTGATGGCTTGCGCGGGCGGTGCGCCACCAGCCGCCGTCCGTGCCGCGGAAGGAGCGGACGTACAGGTCCTCACCGTCGCGGACTACCCAGATCGGCACCGGCTCCCGCAGCGTGCCGTCGCTGCGGAGCGGCGCCATCTCCAACTCGTCCGCCCCGGCGATACGGTTGAGTTCGTCTTTGGTCCATGCCGTCATCGGTGGTTCTCTCATCTCTTGATCGCGGGAAGGGCGAGCGGCTCACCGAGGTGGGTGCGGGTGATTCCGAGTGAGTCCTCGAAGACGCGGTAGTCGCTGATCAGGCCGTCGGCGACGGTGAAGCGCAGGATCATCTCGCTTTCGAGGACGTGTCCCGAGGGATGGAACCGGGAGGCGTACCGTCCCGGTGCCAGGACCCGCCCGTCGGCCTCCACCATGGTCCCCAGCTCGAATGCCAGCGGCTCGACGGCGGCGAAGAACGCGGTGAGGGACTGCCGGATCTCTTCTGGACCGGTGCGGCTCCCGGCCCAGGGGGTCAGGGCCGGATCGCCCGGAATCGTCCAGGTCGCGTCAGGCGCGAAGTGGGAGAGGACGCGCTCCATGTCGCGCGCGCCGAGGGCCTCGAGGTACGCCTCGACGGTGGTGATCGCCTCGCTGGTCATGGCTGCGGTCCGTTCCGTTCGGCGGCTGCGACGGTCGGACGGCCGCTGCCGCCCGGTGGTGTCGGCGCTCCAGGTCAGGGACGCAGCAGCGTCTTGACGGCGCGGCGCTCGTCCATGGCCTTGTAGCCTTCGGCCGCCTCGTCCAGGGGCAGGGCGAGGTCGAAGACCCTGCCCGGGTTGATACGGCCGCTGAGGACGCGGTCGATCAGGTCGGGAAGGTAGGCGCGCACGGGGGCGGGGCCACCGCGCAGACCGACGTGCGAGAAGAAGAGCTCCTGGCCGTCGATCCGCGTGCCGTGCGGAAAGCCGACGAAGCCGACGTTGCCGCCCGGGCGAGCGGACTGCAGGCCCTGGTGCATCGACTCCTGCGTGCCGACGCACTCGAGCACCGAGTCGGCGCCGATGCCGTTGGTCAGTTCCTTGACGCGGGCGACGCCTTCGTCGCCACGCTCGGTGACGATGTCGGCGGCGCCGAACTCCAGGGCCAGCCTCTGCCGGGACTCGTGCCGGCTCATGGCGATGATCCGCTCGGCGCCCAGTTCCTTGGCGGCGATGACCCCGCACAGGCCCACCGCGCCGTCACCGACGACGACGGCGGTCGAACCGGGTTCGACCTCGGCGGCCTTGGCGGCGTACCAGCCGGTGCCCATGACGTCGGACAGGGTGAGCAGGCTCGGGACCAGCTCCTCGGACGGTTGGTCCGCGGTGGCGACCAGGGTGCCGTCGGCGAGGGGGACGCGGACGTACTCGGCCTGGGCGCCGCTGACCCACTGCGCCTGCCGGCATGAGGTGTGGTAGCCGGCCTGGCAGATCGGACAGGTGTTGTCGGAGGCGACGAACGAACCGATGACGAACTGGCCCGGCCGCACGCCGGAGACGTCGCTGCCGACCTCCTCGACGATGCCGACGTATTCGTGGCCGATCGGCTGCGGCTCGGCGACCGGCAGGACACCCCGGTAGCTCCACAGGTCGGAGCCGCACACACAGGCGGCGACGGTGCGGATGACCGCGTCCGTCGAAGCCGTGATCTTCGGCTCGGGGGCGTTCTCCACACGGATGTCACCCGGTGCGTGAATGATGGTTGCTCGCATGGTGCCTTCCCAGCTCTCGTCGTGTCTGTCGTGGTGTCAGGGGCGGGTACGGGCGGAGAGGCGTCAGCCGGACTGGTCGGACTTCTCCACGATTTCCTTGAGCTGGGTCATCGCTGTCATGGCGTTCGGCCATCCGGCGTAGAAGGCCAGATGGGTGAGGGCCTCGATCAGCTCGTCCTTGGTGACGCCGTTCTCCAGCGCCTTGCCGAGGTGGAAGCCGAGCTGGTCGGTCCGGTACAGGGCGGCGAGAGCGGTGACGGTGACCAGACTCCGGTCGCGCGGGGACAGGCCCGGCCGCTCCCAGATGTCGCCGAACAGGACGGTGTCGGTCACCTCCGCGAGCTTGGGGGCGAACTCCTGGATGGCCGGCGGCGCGAACTTCTTCCGTTCGGACATGGGGTGGTGCTCCTTGCGCGTGGGTGGGGGGATTCAGGCTGCCCGAAAGGAATCCGGCCCGGGGGCCGGCCGTACCGCCTTTTCGCGTGAATCCTCTGCCAGGACGATTCCGGGCGCCGAACTCGCCATCGACCCTGCCCCCTTCGCGGGAACCTGCAAAGGGTAGAATTCCATCCGGGGAATCACTTATCCAGGGGAACAATCCTTACCCCCCTACCGGAGACCGGACGGTGCGAAACTGGCCGACATGACCAGCGACGCGCATCTGAACGAGCTGGGAGAATTCCTCAAGGTGCGGAGGGCCGAGTTGAGCCCGCGCACCGTCGGCCTGCCCGACACCGGTGGTCGGCGTGTGCCCGGCCTGCGCAGGGAGGAGGTCGCCCTGCTCGCCGCCATCAGCTCCGACTACTACACGCGGCTGGAGCAGGGCCGGATCCAGCCGTCCGCGACCGTGCTGGCCTCTCTCGCGCATGCCCTGCATTTGGATGATCACCAGCGTGACCACCTGTTCGAGCTGGCCGGCCGACGGATGGCGCGACAGCGCGTACCGGGTACGCAGAAGGCTCAACCCCAGTTGCTCCGACTGCTCGACGATCTCACCGTGAGTCCCGGTGTGGTGATCGGCCGCCGCATGGACATCCTGGCGTGGAATCCGGTCGCGGCCGCGCTGCTCACCGACTTCGCGAAGGTGCCCGAAGACCAGCGCAACTGCGCCCGTATCCTTTTCACCGACCCGTCCATGCGGACGCTGTACGCGGACTGGCGGGCCGTCGCGCGAGGCTGCGTGGCCCATCTGCGCATGACGGCCGCGAAACACCCGGACGATCCGCGGCTGACCAGCCTGGTCGGCGAACTCTCCATACAGGACAAGGACTTCGGTCAGTGGTGGGGAAGCCGTTACATGCCCTTGCACAAGTTGGGCGCGAAGAGGTTCCACCACCCCGTCGTCGGCGAACTCGTCCTCGACTGGGACACCTTCACCGGCAGCGCCGATCCCGATCAGGAACTCGTCGTCTGGACGGCGGAGCCCGGCACGGCGTCGTACGACCGGCTACGGGCGCTCGCCTCGGTCTGATTCGGTCCGGCCGACTCGGGAAATGCAAGTGATTGCCAGACCCTGGGAGAAAACTCTCCCCCTCACTTTTCAGCGCATTGCTGCGACACTGGCTGCTATGTACACCAAAGAACATTCGCCTGAACTGGGAGAATTCCTCAAGGTGTGCCGGGCCCAACTCAGCCCGCGAACCGTGGGTCTGCCCGATTCCGGGGCGCCCCGTCGGGTGCCGGGGCTGCGTCGCGAGGAGGTCGCCCAACTCGTCGGGATCAGCACCCACTCCTACGCGCGGCTGGAGCAGGGGCGTGCCCCTGTGCCGAGGTCGATGCTCGGCGCGCTCGCCCGTGTCCTGCACCTCGACGACGAGCAGCGCGACCACCTCTTCGAGCTGGCCGCGAGCGGCGGGCGTGAACCGCGCCGGCGACCGGTGCAGAAGGCTCATCCGCAGCTCAGACGCATCCTGGACGAGCTGACAACGACCCCCGCAATCGTCCTGGGGCGGCGCCTGGACATCCTCGCCTGGAACCCGCTGGCGGCCGCGCTGCTCACCGACTTCGACCGGGTCCCCGAGAAGCAACGCAACTACGCCCGGCTGCTCTTCACCGACCCAGCCTTCCGGGAGCTCTGCCTCGACTGGAGGACGAACGCCCGAGCCTGCGTCGCTCACCTGCGCCTGGAGGCCGCCAGGCATCCCGGCGACCCCGGGCTGGCCGTGCTCGTCGGCGAGTTGTCGGTGGTCGACGCCGACTTCCGGCAGTGGTGGGCAGGCCGCCAGATGACCGGCCTGCGGATGGGCACCAAGCGGCTGCGCCACCCGGTCGTCGGCGACCTCACCCTCGACTGGGACAGCCTGACCTGCAAAGCCGACCCCGCACAGAAGCTGCTGATCGCGACCGCCCCTCCCGGGAGCCCGTCCCATGACGGGCTGCTCTTCCTGGCGTCGTGGACCGCGGACCCGCACACGCCGGCCCCCGACGCGACAGCTTGACCGGGACGGGGCAGCGTGACGGTGGGAGCTGTCGGCGGAGCTGACGGGCGTGAACGCGTTCGCTGCGTGATTCCGCGCGTGTGTGGCCGGACGCCGTACGACGTCCGGCCACAGCCGTGAGGTGACGTTGAGGGCCGCCGCCGCTGTGCCGCGGCGGCCTGTTCGGCCGGGAACGTCCTGGCGACATGCGCTGCATCTGGGGTGGAAAGGCTCGACGGCTCGGGGTGCGTACCGGGCCGCCGAGAGAGCACACAGCGCAGCTGTCAGCTCAGTGCCTTGACGAGCTCGTGGGCCAGGGGGACGGCCGAGCCCGGGTTCTGGCCGGTGTACAGGGTGCGGTCGGCCACCACGTGCGGGGCGAACGGATCGGTCTCCCGGTAGTCCGCGCCGAGTTCGTTGACGAGGCGGTCCTGTAGCAGCCACTTCGCGCGGTCCGCGAGACCGTTCTGCTTCTCCTCGGTGTTGGAGAGGCCGGTCAGGCGGTAGCCGGTGAACGGGGACGTGCCGTCGGGGCCGATGGTGGCCAGCAGTGCCGCGGGGCCGTGGCACACCAGGGACACCGGCTTGCCGGAGGCGAGCCACTCGGTGAGCAGCTTGCCGGAGGCGGCGTTGTCGGGCAGGTCTTCCATCGGGCCCCAGCCGCCGGGGTAGAAGACGGCCACGTAGTCGTCGATGTTCACGTCCTCGATGCGCATCGGGTGCGCCAGTTCGGTCGCCTCGTGCAGGGCGATGCGCATGCGCTCGGCGCCTTCCTCGCCCCCGTTGAAGTCCGGGGTGAGGCTGAGGGCGTCGGCCGTGGGCGGCACGCCGCCGGGCGTCGCCGCCGCGATCTCGTGTCCGGCCTCCTTGAAGACCTGGTAGGGGCCGATTGCTTCCTCGGCCCAGAAGCCGGCCGGCTGGCGGGTTCCGTCGGCCAGCGTCCAGTGGTCGGACGCGGTGATCACGAAGAGGATCTTCGCCATGGGTGGGTCTCCTTGGGGGTTGCTCTCAGCCCTTGAGGGCTTCCTGGAGGACGTGGCTGTCGGCGGCCTGCCGCATGCTGACGGCCTTGCCGTCGCGGACGGTCCACAGGTGGATGAACCGGACGTCGGCCTTGGTCCCGGTCTTCGTCTCGGCGTGGTAGTGGCCGAACGCGAAGACGTGGCCCTCGTCGTCCGCGTAGAACTCCTCGGGCACCGCGCCGAAGGATGCGACGTTCGGCATCGGGGTGCCGAAGAAGTTCTTCGCCACGTCGTCCCAGCCGTGGTAGACGCCGCTGTTGGGGAAGCCGGGGGTGATGTCCCAGACGAGGTCCGGCGCCATGACCTCACTGGTCACTTCCGGCGCCATCCGGGATTCGTACACCCGGCGGATGAGGGCGAGGTTCGGGGAGTCGGACATCAGGCGCTCCTTACGGGGGGATCGGACAAAGGAAAAGAAGGCCTGGTGATCAGGCGGCGAGAGCGGCACGTCCGGCGCAGAAGATCGTGGGCGGCCGAGGTGGCGAAATAACGGACCTTCCGGCCGTCCTGCAGAACCTGAACGGGTACGGTGCCACCGGCGCAGCGCTCATCGAGGCCGGCCTGGACAAGCTCGCGTTCACCGGCAGCGTCGCCACGGGCAAGACGGTGGCCGCCCAGTGCGCGCAGACCCTGACCCCCGTTCTGCTGGAACTCGGGGGCAAGGACGGCGTCGTCGTCGCCGAGGACGCCGACCTGGACGAAGCCGCCAGGCATGTCGTCTGGGGCGCCATGCAGAACACCGGCCACGGCTGCATCAGCCTCGAAGTGGCCTACGTCGTCGAGTCGGTTCACGACGAGTTCGTCGAGAAGATCAGCGACCTCGCCCGGCAGGTACGCGTCGGCAGCGACGAAGGCGCGGAGATCGGGCCGGTTCCCCTGCCCACTCAGATTCCGATCATCCGGGAGCACATCCAGGATGCTCTCGAGCGCGGCGCGACGGCCACGGTCGGTGGCCTCGACGCGGTCGGCGACCACTATGTCGCGCCGACCGTCCTCGTCGGTGTGAGCCCCGAGTCCCGCGCGGCGACGGACGAGACGTTCGGGCCCACGCTGGCCGTCATCAAGGTCGCCGACGCCGAGGAGGCCATCGCTCACATCAACGCAGGGCGGTACGGACTGGGCAGCGCCGTCTTCAGCCGTGACCGCGGGGAAGCCATCGCCCGTCGCCTCCGGGTGGGAATGACCAGCATCAACGATGCCTTGGTGTTCTCCATGAATCCCGCGGTGCCCTTCGGCGGTCGCGGTGACAGCGGTTACGGGCGCAAGCAGGGCGAGGAAGGACTGCGGGAGTTCGCGTACCCGCACTCTTTCACCGCCAAGACGGGCCCGGCCCAGTTCTCGGCCTCCGCCTTCGGCAGGCCTGCGGGCGCGCTGGCGGGAGCCCTCGCCGGCGTACGCGACAGGATCCTGGCCGAGGGCGGCGAGAAGACCGGCTGATCGACTGACGAGTGCGCCACCGGGTCCGCGACGGCACACCACCTCGGACCCGGTGCCGGTGGCGTACCGTCGTCGGCGTCGACTGTCCCGGCAGCGGTGGAACGCCGCGTTCGACGGCCCCGCTGTCGCTCGACGACCTCGCCGACCAACCTGCCGATGCTGGAACGGGCCGACGAGTGGCTGCAACTCATCACGGACTTCCTCGGCAAGCACGACGCCTGAACGGCGGACGCGCCGCGGGGCCGCGCGGCGAGCAGCGGCGTGGTCCCGCAGGGCGCCCGTCGCACCCTGCCGCGCTCGGTGCGGGAGGCGATGGAGCGGTACCAGGAGAGGCACGACACCGCACACAGGATGGCTATCTCCTGCGCTGCCCAAGCGGCTACTACACGCAACCGATGGAACGCCGCCGTGTGCAGAAGCACTGTCGTGGCGGAATGGATGGGCCACAAGTCCCTTGTGCTGGCCCGCCTAGTGCTATGGCGTGGTGGACCGTTGTGGGGAGCGGAGCACGAGCAGGGTGATCTCGCTGGGGGCGAAGACGCGGAACGGCGGGCCCCAGAATCCGGTGCCGCGGCTGGTGTAGAGGAGGGTGCGGGTGCCGTGGTGGCTGAGGCCGGCGACGGCGGGCTGGTCGAGGCGGACCAGGTGGTGGAAGGGCCAGATCTGCCCGCCGTGGGTGTGGCCGGAGAGCTGGAGGTCGATGCCGGCGGCTGCCGCCCGGTCGATGAACTTCGGCTGGTGGGCCAAGAGTAGGACGGGCAGGTCGGGGTCGGCGCCGTGCAAGGCTCCGGCGAGGTGGGCGCGGTGGCCTACCAGGCCGGAGGACTCGGCGGTGACGTCATCCACGCCGGCGACCACGAGAGTGTCACCGCCGCGTTCGAGCAGCAGATGGCGGTTGCGCAGCGGCTCCCAGCCCAGCTCGTCCATCAGATCGACCCAGCCCTGGGCCTCGCTGTAGTACTCGTGGTTGCCGGTGACGTAGACCCGGGCCCGGGTGGCCCGCACGGTACCGAGTGGTGTGGCCTGGGCGCGGCGGCGTTCGGCCGTGCCGTCCGCGATGTCACCGGTGTGGCAGACCAGGTCGGCTTCCAGAGCGTTCACCCTCTCGCACACTCGCGCTGACCAGCGGGCGCGATCGAGCGGGCCGTAGTGGGTGTCGGTGATGAGGACGACGCGGGTGCCGTCCAACCCGGCACCCAGTCGCGGGAGTCGCACCTCGATACGGCGCACGCGTGGCACGCGGCGCGCCTCGACGTACCCCCAGGCCAGCAGTACAGCGCTTACGCCGAGGACGGCCCACGTGACGATCCGGGCCCGGTCCAGACTCTCGCCGACGTCGACCACGGTCAGGGCCGGCCGCAACAGGACGCCGAGCAGAACGGACCAGGTGAACAGCACCCAGCTGGCGCCCAGCAGGGTGTCACCGATGATCGCCGCCCGGTCCTGCTGGCGTCGGCCGTGGCCGCGCACCATCGCGAGCGGCATACCGACGAGGCCCAGGACGAACAGGGCGGTGCCGGCCAGCGTGACGGGCAGCGGCCAGTGCTGGCCGGTGTACAGGAGCACCCAGCACGGCGCGGCCCACAGCAGGAAGGGGGCTATCAGGGGGATGAAGCGCATCAGGCGGTGCAGTCGGCTCCGCCGTGGGGCCTGCGCTTCACCCTCGGCGGGTCGGGTGCTGCTGGTGTCGGTCACGCTTCCCCTCCCTGACCGGGTGCCGTCTCGCGCACTGTATCCGGTCACCCTCGGCCCCGGCGGACCGGCGTTCATCGGAGCGGCCCCATGGGGCGAAGGGCTCACGTCACTGACGGCGGTGAAGAGTGCGTGGGCATCTGCAGCTACTGCGACCGCGCCGAAGGCATGCCGATGTACAGTGACCGGTGCCTCTGACCTGCAAAAGCTGGCAGGGAGCCGTCTTCCAGGAGTCCAAAGTGCTGCGTACTCTGTTCAAGTCCAAGATCCACCGTGCCACCGTCACCCAGGCCGACCTGCACTACGTGGGATCGGTGACCATCGACGCCGAGCTGCTGGACGCCGCCGATCTGTTGCCGGGCGAGCTCGTTCACATCGTCGACATCACCAACGGGGCACGGCTGGAGACGTACGTCATCGAGGGGGAGCGGGGCTCGGGCGTCGTCGGGATCAACGGTGCCGCCGCCCATCTCGTGCACCCCGGCGATCTGGTGATCATCATCAGTTACGCTCAGGTGACCGACGCCGAGGCGCGGGCTCTGGAGCCACGGGTCGTGCACGTGGACCGCGACAACCGGATCGTGGCCCTCGGGGCCGACCCCTCGGAGCCGGTACCGGGCTCCGACCAGGAGCGCAGCCCGCAGGCCGTGTCGGTCTGACCGAAGCAGGCATCGCACCCATCGCACCGGGAGTGCCCATGAGCGACATCGAGATCCGCGACGACCGGGCGGCGGGCCGTCTGGAGGCCCTCGGCGACGGCGGTGAAGTGGTGGGCCGCATCGAGTACTTCGTCCTGGAGTCGCCCGCACCCGCCCTGGTCCCGGTGCACACCATCGTCGAGCCGGCCCACGAGGGCAAGGGCATCGCGGGCTCGCTGGCGCGCCGGCTGTACGCCGTCTCCGCGCGCGAGGGCGTCCCCGTCGCCCCGCTCTGCCCGTACGTCGTGAAGTGGGCCGCCCGCCACCCCGAGGAGGTTCCGGCGGCGGACCCCGAGCTGCTGAGCGCCGCCAAGGACTGGCTGCGTGCGCACCCCGGGCGCTTCTGAGCGGTGACACTGGCGCTGCTGCACACCTCGCCCCTCCATGTGCCGGTCTTCGAGGCGCTGCGCGACGAGGACCACCCCGGCCTGGAACTGCGGCACTTCGTCGACGAGTCACTGCTCGCGCGTGCGCGTGAGCTGGGTCCCGAGGCGGTCGCGGACGACGTGCGGACCGCCTTGTCCCGTGCCGCCGCGGAAGGGGCCCGGGCCGTGCTGTGCACCTGCTCGACCATCGGCGCGGTCGCCGAGGCGGCAGCCTGCGTGACCGGCGTCCCCGTCGTGCGCGGCGACCGTCCGATGGCCGCCGCGGCGGTGGCTGCCGGGGAACGCGTCGTCGTCCTGGCGACGGTGGAGAGCACCTTCGCCCCGACCGTCGGGCTGATCGAGGAGGAGGCCCGGCGCGCCGGGCGCCCCGTCACGATCCGCACGCTGCTGGTCGAAGGCGCCTGGGACCGCTTCGCGGCGGGAGACACCCAGGCGTGCGCCCGCCTGGTCGCGGACGCGGCCGACAGGGTCGCCGACGCCGACTCGATCGTGCTGGCCCAGGGCTCCATGGCCCCGGCCCAGCACCTCGTCCGCACGGCCGTACCGGTGCTGTCCAGCCCCCGGCCGGGCCTCGCCGCGGGCGCCCGGGCCGCACGGGGCGCACGGGCCGCGCTGGCCGGGTGAGCCCACCCGGGTGAGTGTCCGGGGCGGAGTCGGGTACGCGGGGGAGTAGTCCAGAGCCGAGCTTCTCGACTGCCCGGAGGACACCATGACGAACCCGCAGCCCGACCCGGTCCCGCCCGGACCCGTCCCCGGGCCACCGGACCCGTACCCGAGCCCGGTGCCGACCCCACAGCCCCCGCCTTCCCCGGAGCCGCCGTCCCCCACGCCGACTCCGCAGCCCGGCCCGCCGCCGGAGCCGTCCCCGTCCCCGATCCCGCCGGGCCCCGAACCGGTCCCGAGCCCGGAACCGGGGCCGCCGCTCACCTGAGCAGGCCGGTCGGCCATCGGCCTCGGGCAGCGCGGGGGAGCGGGGGGAGCCGGGGGATCGGGGGCATTTCACGGTGAACCCCGTCACGGGAACGGTGACGGGGTCCTCGGCGTCCTCCACCGGCGGGGGCGGCTCAGGTCAGGCCGTCACCTCCGACCGGTCGCCGCCCCACAGGGTGTGGAACGCGCCCTCCTGGTCCACCCTCCGGTACGTGTGGGCCCCGAAGAAGTCCCGCTGCCCCTGCGTGAGCGCCGCGGGCAACCGCTCCGCGCGCAGCGCGTCGTAGTAGGCGAGCGCCGCCGCGAACCCGGGCGTCGGCACGCCCTGGAGCGTCGCGGACACCAGCACCTCGCGCCAGGGGTCCTGCGCGGCCGCGATCTCCGAGGCGAAGGTCTCGTCCGACAGCAGGCTCGGCAGGTCCGGCCGGGCGTCGTAGGCGGCGCGGATCCGGTCGAGGAAGGCGGCGCGGATGATGCAGCCGCCGCGCCAGATCGCGGAGACGGCGCCGAGGTCGATGTCCCAGCCGTACTCCTCGCTGCCCGCGGCGATCTCGTGGAAGCCCTGCGTGTACGACACGATCTTCGAGGCGTACAGGGCCTGTTCCACGCGGTCGGCGAAGGCCTGCGCCTCCGCCTCGCCCAGCGCCGACGCCTTCGGCCCCGCCAGGTCGCGCGAGGCCTCGCGCAGCGCCGCGTGCCCCGACAGCGACCGGGCGAAGACGGCCTCCGCGATGCCCGACACCGGCACGCCCAGGTCGAGGGCGATCTGGACCGTCCAGCGGCCGGTGCCCTTCTGCTCGGCCTGGTCGACCACCACGTCCACGAAGGGCTTGTCCGTCGCCGCGTCCACGTGGGACAGCACCTCGGCGGTGATCTCGATCAGGTAGGAGTCGAGGCGGCCCGTGTTCCAGGTGCGGAAGATGTCCGCGATCTGCGCGGGTTCGTACCCGGCGACGTCGCGCAGCAACTGGTAGGCCTCGCCGATCAGTTGCATGTCGGCGTACTCGATGCCGTTGTGGACCATCTTCACGAAGTGGCCGGCGCCGTCCGGGCCGACGTGGGTGACACAGGGCGTTCCGTCCGCCGCCTTCGCGGAGATCTTCTCCAGCATCGGGCCCAGCGACTCGTACGACTCCGGGGAGCCGCCCGGCATGATGCTCGGGCCGTGCAGGGCGCCCTCCTCTCCGCCGGAGATGCCCGCGCCGACGAAGTGGATGCCCTGCTCGCGCAGTTCGCGCTCGCGGCGGCGGGTGTCGGCGAAGTGCGCGTTGCCGCCGTCGATGATCATGTCGCCGGGTTCGAGCAGCGGGGCGAACTCCCGGATCACCGCGTCGGTCGGCTCACCGGCCTTCACCATGACGACCAGGCGGCGGGGCCGCTCCAGGGCCGCCACGAACTCCTTGGCGGTCTCGGCGGCGACGAACTCGCCCTCGTGGCCGAACTCCTCGACCAGGGCGTGCGTCCGTGCCACCGTGCGGTTGTGCAACGCGACCGTGTAGCCGTTGCGTGCGAAGTTGCGGGCGAGATTGCGGCCCATGACCGCGAGTCCCGTGACACCGATCTGCGCTGTCGTGCTCATACGGTTGGCTCCTCCGGGGGGTGTGCCCGTCAGTATCGTCCTGGGGACCATCTTGACGGGTTTCGTGACGGGATTCCCGGCGGGGCGCCCCGAGCTTCCGGGCGCGTCGGAGCGGCCGGTTGTCGTCTTGTCATGGCCAGTTCGCGGCCCTTATTTTTGCCCCTCCTGACGCTCGTCGAGGGGGACCTCCATGGCCGTACGCGGCCGGCACCGCCGGTATCAGCCGAACAGGATCAACCGCGCCTCACTCACCGTCACGGCGGGCGGCGCCGGCATGGCGATACCGCTCATCGGCACCGGAGTCGCCCAGGCGGCCGACGTGGACACCTGGAACAAGGTCGCCGCGTGCGAGTCGACCAACGACTGGAACATCAACACCGGCAACGGCTTCTACGGCGGGCTGCAGTTCACCCAGTCCACCTGGGCGGCGTACGGCGGCACGCGGTATGCGCCCCGTGCGGATCTGGCCACCAGAGACCAGCAGATCGCGGTGGCCGAGAAGGTCCTGGACGGACAGGGGCCCGGCGCCTGGCCGCTGTGCTCGGGCAAGGCCGGACTGAGCAGGGGCGGCGACGCCCCCGACGTCCATCCGAACGGCTCCTCGGCGAAGCCGGCCCACGGCACGAAATCCTCCAAGTCCTCCGCCAAGTCCTCCGCCAAGGGCGCGAAGACGTCCCTCGATGACGTGCAGCCCCACAGCACGCCCCAGTCCCGGGCCGGCACCGCCGAGATGTACACCGTCGTCCGCGGTGACACCCTCTCCGGCATCGCCGACACCGAGGAGGTCAAGGGCGGCTGGCAGGGGCTGTACGCGGCCAACCGGACGACCATAGGCAGCGACCCGGACCTGATCCTGCCGGGCCAGCGGCTCAGCCTGAGCGAGCGGGCGGCCGCCGCGGGCAGGGCCCCGAGCACCAAGGCTCCGAGCCGCAAAGCCCCGAGCGCCAAGGAGAGCAAGCCGGCCAAGGGCGCCAAGACCAGGGACGCCGACGACAAGGCGACGACCGGTCAATCCCTCGTCGCGCCCGTCAGCGCCGCCACCGGAACGCCGTACCACGCGACCGGCTCGTCCTGGTCGAAGGGCTACCACACGGGCGTGGACTTCCCCGTGCCCACCGGCACGTCCGTGAAGGCGGTCAAGGCGGGGAGCGTGGTGAGCGCGGGCTGGGGCGGTTCCTTCGGCTACCAGGTGGTCATCCGGCACGCCGACGGCCGCTACACGCAGTACGCCCACCTGTCGGCGATCTCCGTGCGCGAGGGGCAGTCGGTCGGCGGCGGCCAGCGCATCGGCCGGTCGGGCTCCACCGGCAACAGCTCGGGCCCGCATCTGCACTTCGAGGTGCGGACGGGGCCCGGTTTCGGGTCGGACGTCGACCCGGTCGCCTACCTGCGCGCAGGCGGCGTCAGGATTTGACGCGCACCCGGTGCCGGTCGACGGCCGGCATCGGGACGAGCAGTCCTCCGTAGACCGGGGTGTAGTACCACGGCCGTTCGTCGTCGGGGTCCGACCGGTCCCCGTCGCCGGCCGAGGCCGATGCCGATACCCGCCGGTCCTCCCGCACGTCCTCCAGGAGCGAAGCGACCGGCTGTTCCGGGATCTCGATCCGCTCGGGGACCCGCGGGGCGGGAAGGTCGGCCGGAGCCGCCTCCGCCTGGGCTGCCGCCTGCGCTGTCGTCTTCGCCGTCTCCGGCTGGGCGCCCTGCAGGCGTTCCGTCGTGAGCAGGATCAGTCCGCCCGCCGCCACCACACCGCAGCTCAGGGCGAGCGCGGTGCCCGTGGTGCCGTAGCGGAAGGTCTCGCCGAACATCGTGATGCCGACCGCGGCCGCCACCACCGGGTTGATGACCGTGAGCGTGGCCAGCGGGGCCGCGAGGCCCGCACCCCGGTAGGAGGCCTGCGAGAGCAGCATGCCGGCCGTGGCCAGTACGCCGATCACGGCCAGGGTGGGGATGTCGGCCGCCGTGACGCCGCCGCTCCAGTCGACGGCGACGGTCTTGGTGAACACCGACGACATGCCGAACGCGATGCCCGACGCGGTCGCGAGCAGCATGCTGCGCACGGCCGGGTGTCGGTGCGCGGCCCGCGCGGCGACCATCAGGGTCACCACTGCGGCGGCGGTGACCATCGCCACCGTCACCCGCTGCGCGGTGCTCAGCGTCTGCGCGTCGGCCGCCCCGACCAGGGACAGCAGCCCTGCGAGACCGACCGTCGCCATGATCGCGCCCCGCCAGGCCGTCGCCCCGGCCTTGCGGCCGACGAACAGGGCGGCCATGGGCAGCGCGAACACGATGGTCAGCGCGCCGAGCGGCTGGACCAGGCTGAGGGGGCCGTAGGCGAGGGCCACCACGTGGAGGAGCCCGCCGAGACCGTTCAGCGCGACCGCGGCCCACCAGCTCGGCCGGCGCAGCGGGGCGTACTCCTCGGCGGGCGAGGACACCGCGACCCGCTCCTGCACGATCGCCCCGCCCGCGTATGCGACAGCGGAGACGAGCGACAGGACGACGGACAACGCGAGGGCGCTCATGAGCTGCTCCTCTGCGTGAGGCGGGGGCGCGGGGCCCGGCGCGGCGAACGGTCGGCTCTCATAACCAACACGATGCCTTCTCGATCTGTTCCCGTCGTCGTCCCTGAGCACGCAATGAGTCCTACTGCCGATGGAGTACGACGGGCCCGCCGTCCTCCCTCAGGCGGGTGACGTACCAGGGATCCCCCTGATCACCGCCCCTACTCGCCTTGGTACTACTGCACTTCGTGGACCTCGACCCCGATCTCGCCGCGCTCCGCCCGCTCGGCGGCTTCTTCGTCCTGCGCACCCTACGAGGCGACCCAGGAGAGCCGCCCGGACCGCTGCCGACCCTCGCGCGGGCCTACGCGAAAACCCCCGATCGCGCCGCCTCGGATGTTTACGGAGATCCGCATGGCTACGCAGATCCTCTGGCTTTCCGGGTCCGAAAGGTCGCCCGGGCCCTGCGCGCCCCCGAGGACCGGATCGCCGTCTCCGTGGCGCAGCAGGGCCTGGCGGCCCGGCTGTGGTCGGTGACCCTGGGCTGCGCCGTCCTGTACGGGCGCGTCCCCGACCTCGCCCCGGGGCTGCTGCGTTGGGACCCGGACGCCGGCGCCCCGGACGACCTGTGGCTGACGGAGGTGCGGTCCCTGCCCGGGGCCGCGGCGACCGTTGCCGCGGCCGTCCTCGTCGGCCACCTCGAACCCCTCTCGGCGGCCCTGCGCGCCCGCCGGCCGGTGGCGCCGGGCCTGCTGCGGGGCAACGCCGGATCGGCGCTGGCCGGAACCGCCCGGCAGCTCGACCAGTGGGCCCGGGCGCACGGCCGCCCCGACGTCGCCGCACGCGCGCGTGCCCTCACCGCCGAGCTGTTCACGCACCCCCTCCTCGCCGACACCGGGACACCGACCGGCGCCGCGTTCCGCCGCCGCAGCTGCTGCCTGTACTACCGGGCGCCCGGCGGGGGTCTGTGCGGTGACTGTTGCTTCACACGACCCCCGCGCTCTTCCCCACGCGCCCCGTCTGGGTGACCATGAAGGGAGCCGACCGCTGAGACTGGGGGTTCCGGGTGCGAGTGGGACTGCTGACCCGGGAGTATCCCCCGGACGTGTACGGCGGAGCGGGCGTCCATGTCGAGTTCCTCGCCCGCGAGTTGAGGCGGCTGGTCGACCTCGACGTGCACTGCTGGGGCGAGGGCCGCACGGACGGCGTGCTGCGCCACCGTCCCTGGTCCGTGCTCGACGGCGCCAACGACGCGCTGCGCACCTTCTCCGTGGACCTCGCCATGGCGGCCGCCCTCGAAGGCCGCGAACTCGTCCACTCCCACACCTGGTACGCCAACCTCGGCGGTCATCTCGCCAAGCAGCTGTACGGCGTCCCGCACGTGGTGACGGCGCACTCGCTGGAGCCCCTGCGGCCCTGGAAGGCCGAGCAACTCGGCGGCGGCTACGCCCTGTCGAGCTGGGCCGAGCGGACCGCGGTGGAGGCCGCCGACGCGGTGATCGCCGTCTCCGCCGCGATGCGCGAGGACATCCTCGCCTGTTATCCGACGCTGGCCCCGGATCGGGTCCACGTCGTGCACAACGGCATCGACACCGGTCTCTACCGCCCCGACCACGGCACCGACGCCCTCACCCGGATCGGCCTCGACCCGGACCGCCCGTACGTGCTGTTCGTCGGCCGCATCACCCGGCAGAAGGGCGTGCCCCATCTGCTGCGCGCCGTACGGGACATCGACCCGGCGGCGCAGGTCGTGCTGTGTGCGGGAGCGCCCGACACCCCGGAGATCGACCAGGAGTTCCGGGACCTCTTCGCGGAGTTGAGCCGGGCCCGGGGCGGGGTGCACTGGATCCCGAAGATGCTGCCGCGCCCCGAGGTGATCCAACTCCTCACGCACGCGGCCGTGTTCGTCTGCCCCTCGGTGTACGAGCCCCTCGGCATCGTCAACCTGGAGGCGATGGCCTGCGGCACCCCTGTCGTGGCCTCCCGGGTCGGCGGGATCCCGGAGGTCGTCGAGGACGGGGTGACCGGGACGCTCGTCACCGTGGACGAGGGCTTCGAGGCGGGCCTCGCGCGGGCGCTGGACGCGATCCTCGGCGATCCGGCGGCCGGGCGCCGCATGGGCGAGGCCGGGCGGGCGCGCGCGGTGGGGGAGTTCGGCTGGGACGCCGTCGCCCGGCGTACGGTCCGCCTGTACGAGGAGATCCTCAAACAGGCGTAGCGGGCCCCGCACGGGGGAAGGTCATGGATCAACCAGGGTGAGGGGAGCGGCCATGCGTCGTGGTGGGCCTTCGGTACTCGGGATCGTGCTGGCGGGCGGTGAGGGCAAGCGCCTCATGCCGCTGACCGCGGACCGCGCCAAACCAGCCGTCACGTTCGGCGGAACGTACCGGCTCGTCGACTTCGTCCTGTCCAATCTCGTCAACGCCGACGTCCTGCGCATCTGCGTGCTGACGCAGTACAAGTCGCACTCGCTGGACCGGCACATCACCACCACCTGGCGGATGTCGAGCCTGCTCGGCAACTACGTCACCCCGGTCCCGGCCCAGCAGCGGCTCGGCAAGCGCTGGTACCTGGGCAGCGCCGACGCCATCCTGCAGTCGCTGAACCTGGTCTACGACGAACGGCCCGAGTACGTGGCCGTGTTCGGCGCCGACCACGTGTACCGCATGGACCCGCGCCAGATGCTCACCCAGCACATCGACAGCGGCGCGGGCGTCACGGTCGCCGGGATACGGGTCCCGCGCAGCGAGTCCTCCTCCTTCGGGGTGATCACCCCGGCCTCGGACGGTCAGACGGTCGAGCGGTTCCTGGAGAAGCCCGCCGATCCGCCCGGCCTCGCCGACGACCCGGACACCGTGTTCGCCTCGATGGGCAACTACCTCTTCACCACGAAGGCCCTCATCGAGGCCCTTCAGCGGGACGCCGAGGACGAGAACTCCGTGCACGACATGGGCGGCTCGATCCTGCCGCAGCTCACCGAGCGCGGCGAGGCACAGCTGTACGACTTCAGCGGCAACCACGTCCCCGGCGAGACCAGCCGCGACCAGGGCTACTGGCGGGACGTCGGCACGCTCGACGCGTACTACGACGCCCATATGGACCTGATCGCCGAGCGTCCCGCCTTCAACCTGTACAACCGCAGCTGGCCGATCTACACCCATTCGGGCCAGCTCTCCCCGGCCCGCTTCGCCGCGGGCGGCATGGCCAGCGAGTCGATCATCAGTGCGGGCTGCCTGATCCGCGGGCAGGTGACCCGGTCGGTCCTGTCGCCGGGCGTCGTGGTCGACCCGGGAGCGGTCGTCCAGGGCTCGATCCTGCACGACAACGTCCACATCGGGCGGGGCGCGGTGGTGCGCGGGGCGGTCCTGGACAAGAACGTCGAGGTCCCTCCGGGTGCGACCATCGGCGTGAACCCGGAGCGCGACACGGAGCTGTACACGGTGTCCAAGAACGGCGTGATCGCCCTGGGAAAGGGCCAACGAGTGTCCTGAACTTAATGACGTGTTAACTGTACGTAGTCTGATCGTACTTGACCGTAATCGCCCGGGCGCGCTTGACTGCTTGCCTCACCCTTCGTCGTTGCGAGGCAAGTCCTTGACTGCTGATGATCTGCTGGCTCCCCTCGACCTGGCGTTCTGGAACCTGGAGTCGGCCGAGCACCCCATGCACCTGGGCGCGCTCGGCGTCTTCGCGGCGCACTCGCCCACCGCGGGAGCGCATGCGGCCGACCTGCTCGCCGCCCGCGCGGCCGCCGTCCCCGGGCTGCGCATGCGGATCCGGGACCTGTGGCGGCCCTTCGACGCCGGCCGGCCCCTCGACCTGCGCAGCGCGCTCGCCTTCGGCGGCGCGACCCGGGAGCCGGACCCCGACTTCGACCCCGTCCACCACGTCACCCTGCACGCCCCCGCCGCCGACTTCCAGACCGAGGCCGGCCGGCTCATGCAGCGGCCCCTGGAGCGCGGCCGCCCGCCCTGGGAGGCACACGTGCTGCCGGGCGCGGACGGCGTCTCCTTCGCCGTGCTCTTCAAATTCCACCACGCCCTCGCCGACGGACTGCGCGCCCTGACGCTGGCCGCGGCCGTCCTGGACCCCATGGATCTGCCGGCGCCCCGGCCCCGCCCCGCCGAGCCGCCCGGCAGGCGCATCCCCGACGTGCGCAGACTGCCCGGCCTGCTGCGCGGGGCCGTCTCCGACGTGGGCCGCGCCCTCGACATCGGCGCCTCCGTCGCCGTCCACACCCTGGGCATGCGCCCCACCCCTGCCCTCACCGCCCGGCCCACCGGCACCCGTCGCACCGCGGGCGTCGTCATCGACCTCGACGACGTGCACCGGATCCGCAAGACCGAGGGCGGCACCGTCAACGACGTGCTGATCGCGGTCGTCGCCGGGGCGCTGCGCCGCTGGCTCGACGAACGCGGCGACGGCAGCGAGGGCGTCGTCCCCCGCGCCCTCATCCCCGTCTCCAAGCGCCGCCCGCGCACCGCCCACCCGCAGGGCAACCGGCTCTCCGGGTACCTGATACGGCTTCCCGTAGACGACCCGGACCCGCTGCGCCGCCTCGGCACGGTCCGCGCCGCCATGAACCGCAACAAGGACGCTGGGCCCGGCCGGGGCGCCGGCGCCGTCGCCCTGCTCGCCGACCACGTCCCGGCCCTCGGTCATCGCCTCGGCGGTCCGCTGGCCGGCCAGGCCGCCCGGCTCTGGTTCGACATCCTCGTCACCAGCGTCCCCCTGCCCAGCCTCGGCCTGAAGCTCGGCGGGAACCCCGTGACCGAGGTCTTCCCGTACGCCCCGCTCGCCCGCGGACAGGCCCTGGCGGTCGCCGTCTCGACCTACCGCGGACGCGTCCACTACGGGCTCGTCGCCGACGCCGAGGCCGTCCCCGACCTCGACCGGTTCGCCCGCGCGCTGACCGCCGAGGTGGAGACACTCATCACGGCCTGCGGCTCTTGACGGGAACGGGTTTGGAGGAGGGGCCCGGCGCTCCGTAAAATTCCCCGTTCGAGGCGGGCGCGGTCGGAGCGCCGCACGGGTGATCAGGGAAGCGGCAGCGCGATGACGGTGACAGAGGACGGCTCGACGGCGATCACGGAGGAGGTCGTGGACGAGGTCGTGTACGGGCCCGGCATCGACCCGGAGCGGCTCGCCCTCTGCCTCTCCGTGCTGGAGGAGCTCGACAAGCTGGACGTCGACCACCCCGACGCGATCGCCGTGCGCCGCGCCACCGCCGGCATCTACCGCACCGTGAAGCAGCGCCGCCGCCAGGAGCGCCGGGCCGCCAAGACCGCCCACGACAAGGCGGTCACGGAGGCCACGGCGACCGGCTCCGCCCAGCGCATCGACGACGAGACCGAGGGCATCCTCCCGTCGTCGATCACCGAGGAGGGCAGGGTCGCGGGGATACTCCAGCGCCCCCGCTCCTGCTACACCTGCAAGACCCGGTACGTCGAGGTCGACTACTTCTACCACCAGCTGTGTCCGGACTGCGCGGACCTCAACCGCGCCAAGCGCGACGCCCGAGCCGACCTGACCGGCAAGCGCGCCCTGCTCACCGGCGGCCGCGCCAAGATCGGCATGTACATCGCGCTCCGGCTGCTGCGCGACGGCGCGCACACGACGATCACCACGCGCTTCCCGAAGGACGCGATCCGCCGTTTCAAGGCCATGGACGACTCGGCGGACTGGCTGCACCGTCTGGAGGTCGTCGGCATCGACCTGCGCGACCCGGCGCAGGCCGTGGCCCTCGCCGACCAGGTCGCCGAGGCCGGCCCGCTCGACATCCTCGTCAACAACGCGACGCAGACCGTACGCCGTCTGCCCTCGGCCTACGCCGCCCTGGTCGACGGCGAGAGCGCTCCGCTGCCCGCCGGTGAGCTGCCCGCCCACCACGTCATCGGCGCCTTCGGCTCCGGTGCGGTCGACGGCCTCGCCGCGCTGCCCGTCGGCATCAGCGGCCTCGACGCACAGCAGGTCGCCGATCTCGCCCTCGTCGCCGGCAACGCCAGCGTCGCCCGGCACCTCGACGGCACCGCCATCGACGCGGGCGGCCTGGTCCCCGACGTCGTCGACACCAACACCTGGGTGCAGACCATCGAGCAGATCTCCCCGGTGGAGCTCCTCGAGACCCAGCTGTGCAACTACACGGCGCCCTTCATCCTGATCAGCAAGCTGCGGCCGGCCATGGCCGAGGCCGCCCGTGCCGCGACGAGCGGGCGGGCGTACGTCGTGAACGTCTCGGCGATGGAGGGGGTCTTCGGCCGCGGCTACAAGGGCGCGGGGCACCCCAACACGAATGCCGCCAAGGCCGCGATGAACATGGTCACGCGGACCAGCGCGCAGGAGATGTTCCAGGCCGACGGCATCCTCATGACCTCGGTCGACACCGGGTGGATCACCGACGAGCGGCCCCACTACGACAAGCTGCGGCTCGCGGAGGAGGGGTTCCACGCACCGCTCGACCTGGTGGACGGGGCGGCTCGGGTGTACGACCCGGTCGTGCGGGGCGAGGCGGGGGAGGACGTGTACGGGGTCTTCTTGAAGGACTACGCGCCCGGCAAGTGGTAAGCGGAAGCGGTGTACGCCGGTGGTCGGGTGCGCGTGCGTGGGGGCTGGTCGTGCCCCGCGGCGGAGCCGCTGATCGACGCGGCCCCCGCGCCCCTTCAGGTTGCGGTGCGTGCCGCTCGTACTCTCGTGCCGCCGTCCACCACCAGGTCCGTGCCCGTGATCCACTTCGCCTCGTCGGACGCCAGCCACACCACCGCCCTCGCCACGTTTTCCGGCTCGCCGATCCTGCCCAGGGGCAATCCCGCCGCTATCTCTTCCTCCCTCGGCTCCCACATGAAGCGGGCCATCTCGGTCCGCACCAGTCCGGGGGAGACGGAGTTGACGCGCACCCCCGGCCCCAGCTCCCCCGCGAGCTGTTGCGTGAGGTGGAGGAGGGCCGCCTTGCTCGTGCCGTAGGCGCCCACGCCGGGGCCCACGTGGGTCGCGCCCTCCGTGCAGATGTTGATGACCACACCGCCGTGCTCGCGCATCCAGCCCCGCCACGCGCACTGCACCAGCCGGAGCGGCGCCTCGACGTTCACCGTGAACGCCTCCCGCCACAGCATCGGGTCGGCGTCCATGAGCGGGCCGAAGGGCTGGTTGGTCGCCGCGTTGTTGACCAGGACGTCCAGGCGGCCGAACTCACGCAGGCACAGGTCCGTCAGTTCCTCGGGATGGCCCAGATCCCCGACGCCGCCGGCCAGGCCCACCCCGCCCAGCTCCTCGGCGGCCCGCCGCACCTCGTCCGCGTCCCGCGCGCTGACGCACACCCGTGCCCCGGCGTCCGCCAGCGCCCGTGCCACCGCCCGGCCGATGCCCCGCGTGCCGCCCGTGACGACCGCGGCCCTGCCTCGTAACGCGCGCGACGACGTCATCGCCGTACGGTCTCACGGTGGGGCGTCAGTCGACAGCCCCGAGACGTGAGGTGCGGGCCGCCACCAGTTCCAGGACCGTGCGCCAGTCCTCCAGCACGCCCGCGTCGAACCCGGCGACCCGGCCGTCCTCGTCGGCCTGGCGCAGGCTGAGCAGGTCGTCGTCGGCGGGTGTGCCGAGCCAGGGGTGCAGGCCGACGAGACGGGAGACACGAGGGCCGAGCAGGGGGCGTACGGCGTCGGCGGCGCGCTCCGAGCGGCCGGCGGCGTCGGTGGGGCACAGAAGGTGGCCGATGGGGTGGACCAACCCGGTGAGCTGGAGCTCCTTGTCGGCGGGGCGGCTTCGGCGCAGCAGAGCCGCCGTCTGCAGCGCGTGATCGTGCAGGTCGACGCCGGGCCCAGCGCGGTCCGGGGCGCCCCGCACGCCCCGGCAGGCGTACAGCAGGTCCATCAGCTCCTCGACGCTGCGCAGCTCCATGCGTCTGTCCTTCCGCGAGACAGCCGTTGCCGGACGCCAGCAGATCATGGCCGGCTTGCGACCGGACGAACGGGACCTGAACTGCACGGCCGTAGCCCGGACGGGTGAATTTAAAAGGCGTGTAAGGGTGTAAAAGGGTTCAATTCTCCTACGAAGAGCTGAGAGTGGCGTGCCATGGTTACCTCAAATCTTCAGCCCTATCGAGCGGACCCCCGCTCATTTGGTTACCCTGTAGCGGACGGACAACAAAACGGAGTGCCACCCACACCCACAGTCCGTCATGGGACAAGCCGCTTCACAACGGCCTGCTCTCCACAGGAGTTGCCGGCGCCACCGCGTCCTTGACCGACTTGAGCCAGACCCGAGGGAGCGTCAGGTGCCGGACCGCAGACCGGTCGGCACGCCCCGAGGGTGACCCGACACATAAGGAGTGCGCGGTGACACCGGAGAAGACGAATCGCGAGCAACGCCCCAAGGAACGCTCGGAGCGGGCCGGCCGCAGGCCCGGCGAGATCGGCAGCCTCGACGTGTGGGCCCGCTCCGCCCCGATCCGCCTGGCAGGCTACGAGGACGACCTCGCCGAGCCCCACATCCTGCCCAGCGTGGACTGACCCGCTCGCGATCGCTCACCGCATGGGCGTGCACCCGGCACGCCCATGCCGAGCCCGTACTCTCTCCCGGCCGCCTCCGCGTCGCTCAGTCGAGCGGGGCCGTCCGCCGCCACGGACGCAGCTGCTCCAGCTGCTCCGCCACCCGCAGCAGTTCGCCCTCCGACCCCGGCCGGCCCACCAGCTGCACGGCCGCGGGAGCGCCCGACGGCAGCGTGCCGAAGGGCACCGCCATCGCGGGCCAGCCGGTCAGGTTCCACGGCGGGGTCAGCGGCGAGTAGTTCGTGTTCACCAGGATGTTGCGCAGCCAGCCCCGCTCGTGCCACGCCGCCGCCTTCGGCGGCCGTCGCGCGAGCGCCGGTGTGAGCAGCACGTCGTACTTGGCGAAGAACGGCTCGAGGCGGCGGCGCAGTTCGTCCCGCGCCGAGCCGTCGCGCACCCCGTTCATGAAGCGCCGGCCTAGGGCCGCGTGCACCCGGGTGCGCCGGGTCAGCAGGCGCGGGTCGAGCGGCGCGGCGTCCACGGCCGTGCCCGCCGTCCAGTGCGCGAGCGAGGTCATGCTCAGCGACAGCGGGTACGGCGGTTCGGCCCGCTCCACATGATGTCCCGCCCGGACCAGCACCCCGGCCGCCTCCCGCGCCGCGCCCGTGTACGGCCCGCTCACCGTGACCCCGGCCACCGGGCTGCGCACGGAGACGGCGATCTTCAGCGCGCCGGGTTCCCCGGCCCGTACGGCGTCGGTGTCGGCCAGGACCGACAGCATCAGCCGAGCGTCCTCGACCGTCGTCGCCAGCGGGCCGTTCTCCGACATCCCGAACCAGTCGCCGTCCCCGATCCCGGCCGGGACGACGCCGTGGCCCGGCTTGATGGTGACCAGGCCGCAGTTGGCCGCCGGAATGCGCAGGGACCCCATGCCGTCGTTGCCCAGCGCGATCGGCGCCATCCCGGCGGCGACCGCGGCAGCGCTGCCGCCGGACGAACCGCCGGCCGTGCGCGAGACGTCCCACGGGTTGCGGGCGGTGCCGTGGACGCCCTCCGTGGTGCCGAAGACACACAGCTCCGGCACGTTCGTCAGACCCACGACCACCGCACCGGCCGCCCGCAGCCGGGCCACGGTGACATGGTCCGCGCCGGCCGGGGCGTCCGGCGTCGCGGCCGAGCCGACGCGGGTGGACTCGCCCCGCACGGCCAGGTTGTCCTTGACCGCCACCGGAACCCCGGCCAGCGGCAGAGCGGCCAGGTCGCCGCGGGCGGCCACCTCGTCCGCCTCGGCCGGCGCCGCCTGCGCCCGCACCGCACGGAACGCCCCGATCCGGCCGTCCAGCCGCTCGATTCGCGCGAGATGCTCCGCCACCACCTCGCGCGGCGTGACCTGCTTCTCCCGCACGGCGGCGGCGATCTCGACGGCGGTCCGGCCGACCCAGCTGGTCACAGGCAGCTCCCTCGGTGTGCGTGCACTACTCGCGAGTACGTTGTGTAGGGAGAACTGTGCCCCGCCCGGAGCGCCGCGTCGAGGGGCGACCGTACGCCCCGCAGGTCTCAGCGGGGCGGGCCCGGTCAGACAGGGGCGGTCAGAGACTCACCTGGGCCCTCAGCCACTCCTCCACCTCGCCCACGTGCGCGGCAGCCGCCGCCCGCGCGGCCTCCGGGTCGCGGGCCGCCAGGGCGCGGTGGATCGCCGCGTGCTCGCGGCGCGTACGGGCGAACGCGCCCTCCTCCTGATAGCCGCGCCAGACACGGGCCCGGAACGTGCGCGAGGACAGGCCCTCCAGGATCGCCGCCATCGTCTCGTTGCCGGCGGCCCTCGAGATCGCACCGTGGAAGGCGAGATCGTGGGCGAGGATCTCCTCCGGGTCGTCCGTGGCGTTCATGGCCGCCAAGTGCCCCTCCACGACGGCCAGTTCATCCGGGGTGATACGGGCGGCGGCCAGTGCCGTCGCCGTCGACTCCAGGATCCGGCGCACCTGGAGCAACTCGACCAGACGCGGGCCCCGCGAGAGGTCGGCCACCACCCCGAACGTCTCCAGCAGGTCACCGGCCTTCAACGCGGTGACGTAGATGCCCGAACCGTGCCGGGCCTCCAGCACCCCCAGGACGGTGAGCGCGCGGATCGCCTCACGCATCGAACTGCGCGAGATGCCCAGCTGCGCCGCGAGGGCCCGCTCGGTCGGCAGCCGCTGACCCGGCTCCAGCAGACCGTCGGCGATCATCGCCTTGATCCGCTCGATGGCCCGCTGCGTCACCGTGCCTCTGGGGGCGGGCGCGCGGGGCGGGGTGTCTTCCACGAGGCCTCTCCTGTCGCCGGTGCGCCGCAGTCCAGCCACGGAGGTGGTCGGACCACTTGAGACAATAATGCGCCGAATCTCCACCCCAAGGGTGTCGTCGGAACGAAGTGGTCTGATAAATATGCGACAACCGCTGGAACGCCCCCACCGACAGCCCCCAGGACCAGTGCGACGCCAGACCGGCCGGGCGGCCGCGGTACATGTATCTGGGCGGCGACTTCTGGGCCGCCGACCTCAAGAGCCGGAAGGAGAAGGCGGCGTGAGCGACTTCGAAGGGCTGACGGCCCTGGTGACGGGGGGCGCCTCCGGCATCGGCCGGGCGACCGCACAGCTCCTGGCCGAGCGCGGCGCCCGGGTCGCCGTCCTCGACCTGGACCCGTCGGGAGTGCAGAAGCCCCTCCTCGGCTACCGGGCCGACGTCGGCGACGACGCCTCGGTGCGGGAGGCGGTCGCGGCCGCCGTCACCGACCTCGGGGGGCTGGACGTCCTGGTCAACAACGCGGGCATCGGCGCCCAGGGCACCGTGGAGGACAACGACGACGCCGAATGGCACCGTGTCCTCGACGTCAACGTCGTCGGCATGGTCCGCACGGCCCGCGCCGCCCTGCCGCACCTGAGGCGCTCCGCGCACGCGGCGATCGTCAACACCTGCTCCATCGCCGCCACCGCGGGCCTGCCGCAGCGGGCCCTGTACAGCGCGACCAAGGGCGCCGTGTACTCGCTGACCCTCGCCATGGCCGCCGACCACGTGCGGGAGGGCATCCGCGTCAACTGCGTCAACCCCGGCACCGCGGACACCCCGTGGGTCGCCCGGCTGCTCGACGCGGCCGACGACCCGGCCGCCGAGCGCGCCGCCCTGGCGGCCCGCCAGCCCACCGGCCGCCTGGTCAGCGCGGCCGAAGTCGCGGGCGCCATCGCCTACTTGGCGAGCCCCCTGTCCGGCGCCACCACCGGCACCGCCCTCGCCGTCGACGGCGGCATGCAGGGCCTGCGGCTGCGCCCGGCAGGCCCCCGATGACCGGCCTCGGCCGCAGCGGCGTGCAGGTCACCGCTCTCGGCCTCGGCGCAGCCCCCCTCGCCAACCTCTACTCCGAGGTCACCGACGAGCAGGCGTACGACACCGTGACCGCCGCCTGGCGGCGGGGCGTGCGCTACTTCGACACCGCGCCGCACTACGGGCTGGGCCTGTCGGAGCGGCGCCTCGGCGCCGCCCTGAGGGACTACCCGCGGGCGCAGTACACGGTCTCCACGAAGGTCGGCCGCCGCCTGGAACCCGTGGACCCGCCGGCCGGCGACGACCTGGCCAACGGCTTCGCGGTGCCCGCCGCACACCGGAGGGTGTGGGACTTCAGCGCCGACGGCGTACGCCGCTCCCTGGAGACCTCCCTCGAACGCCTCGGTCTCGACCGCGTCGACGTCGTATACCTCCACGACCCCGACGACCACGCCGAACAGGCCTTCCGTGAGGGCTATCCCGCGCTGGAGAAGCTGCGCTCGGAGGGGGTGGTGGGCGCGATCGGCGCCGGGATGAACCAGGCCGAGATGCTCACCCGGTTCGTCCGCGAGACCGACGTGGACGTGGTGCTCTGCGCGGGCCGCTACACCCTGCTCGACCAGCGAGCCCGCGCCGAACTGCTGCCCGCGGCCGTCGAGAAGGGCGTGTCGGTGGTCATCGGCGGCGCCTTCAACTCGGGCCTGCTGGCCGACCCGAGGCCCGGAGCGACGTTCGACTACGCACAGGCGCCGGCCGAGTCGCTGGAGACGGCCCTGCGGATGAAGGCGGTCGCCGACCGGCACGGCGTCACCCTGCGCGCCGCCGCGCTGGCCTTCTGCGCCGCCCATCCGGCGGTCGCGAGCGTCCTGGTCGGCGCCCGCTCGGCGGCCGAGGCCGAGGACTGCGCCGAGCAGTTCGCCGCTCCCGTCCCGGCCGCCCTCTGGGACGAGCTGAGGGACACCGGTCTGTTGCCCCCACAGGAGGCGTCATGAGGATCGCCCTGCACACCAAGGTCCGCGCCGACCGGATCGCCGAGTACGAGGCCGCGCACCGCGAGGTGCCGAAGGAACTCACGGACGCCATCCGCGCGGCCGGAGCCACCTCCTGGACGATCTGGCGCAGCGGTACCGAGCTGTTCCACGTCCTGGAGTGCGAGGACTACGCACGCCTCCTCGCCGAGCTGGAGAAGCTGCCGGTCAACATGGTGTGGCAGGCGCGGATGGCCGAGCTGCTCGACGTGGTGCACGACTACTCCGACGACGGAGCCGGCGCGGGCCTGCCGGTCGTCTGGGAGCTGCCATGACCGTCGACGCCCACCACCACGTCTGGGACCTGTCCGTGCGGGACCAGGACTGGATCGCCGAAGGCAGCCCGCTCCGGCGGGACTTCGCCGTCGAGGACCTGCTGCCCGAGGCCAGCGCGGCCGGGGTCGACCGTACCGTCCTCGTCCAGACGGTCACCGTGGCCGAGGAGACCCCCGAGTTCCTCGCCCTCGCGGCCGGGCACGAGCTGATCGCGGGCGTCGTCGGCTGGACCGACCTCACCCGCCCGGACGTCGCCGACGAACTGGCCCGGCTGCGGGAGCTTCCCGGCGGCCGGTACCTCAAGGGCGTCCGGCACCAGGTCCAGGGCGAGCCGGACCCGGAGTGGCTGCTGCGGGCCGACGTACGGCGCGGTCTCGCCGCCGTCGCCGACGCGGGGCTGGTCTACGACCTGATCGTGCTGCCCCACCAGCTCCCCGCCTGCGCCGAGGCGGCCGCCTCGCTGCCCGGACTCACCTTCGTCCTCGACCACCTGGGCAAGCCGCCCATCGCCTCCGGCGCGCTGGAGCCCTGGGCCCGCGACCTCCGGAACCTCGCCGCGCTGCCCAACACGGTCTGCAAGCTCTCCGGCATGGTCACCGAGGCCGACCCCGCCTCCTGGACCGTCGACGACCTGCGCCCGTACGCCCATACGGTGCTGGAGGCCTTCGGACCGGCCCGGCTGATGTTCGGCTCGGACTGGCCGGTGTGCACGCCCACCGCGTCGTACGGCGAAGTCCTCGACCTCGCACGGCAGTTGACCGACCCGCGCGAGCACGCCCAGATCTTCGAGGCCACCGCCGTCCGCGTCTACGACCTCTGAGCCACCCTGGCCAGCCGCGTCGGCGGCAGATACTCCCGCACATACGTCCGCTCCCAGCACGCGCCCGTCTCCCGCAGCTCACGCCAGGTCGTGTAGCGGTAGCGGAAGAGGCGGGCGCGGATGTGGCGCGGGGGCTCGTCGGGCGGGAACGGTGAGCGGCGCAGCAGCTTCAGGGTGTCGCGGTCGTTCTCCAGCAGCCGTTCCACCAGGGCGCCGAACCACGGCCCGGCGTACGCGGGGGAGAGCGCGGCGAACCACATCAGCCAGTCCAGGCGCAGATGGTAAGGGGCGAACTGTCGCGGCCAGCGCCGGGGATCGCCCGGCTTGCCCTTGAACTCGTACTCCCGCCAGTCGGACTCCGCACGCGGCACGTCGTCGAGCGTGCCCTCGACCACCACCTCGTAGCGGATCCGGCTCACGCTGCCGAACGCGCCGTAGGTGTTGACCAGGTGCAGCGGGTCGAAGGAGCGGTTCATCACCTGGCGGCGGGAGAGCATGTTGACCACCGGGTGGTAGCTGAGGAACAGCAGGAGCGCTGCCGCCGCGAGGACCACGAACTCGAACCAGAGCGGCGTGGCGGGGCCCGAACGGTGGTCGGTGGGGAGTTCGAGCGCGGGCACGGCCAGGACGACGGCGATCCAGTTCAGCCAGGAGAAGTTGCCCGACAGCACCAGCCACAGCTGGGTCAGGATCATCAGGGAGGCAGCAGCCGTCGCGACCGGCTGCGGGGTGAACAGCAGGAACGGCACGACGAGTTGGGTGAAGTGGTTCGCGGCTGCCTCGATCCGGTGCAGCGGCTTCGGCAGGTGGTGGAAGAACCAGCTCAGCGGGCCGGGCATCGGCTGGGTCTCGTGGTGGTGGTAGAGACAGGTCAGCTTCCGCCAGCAGGCGTCGCCCCGCATCTTGATCAGGCCGGCGCCGAACTCGACCCTGAACAGGATCCAGCGCAGCAGGAAGAGCACCAGGATCGGCGGGTCCACCTCGTCGTTGCCGAGGAACACGGCGAGGAAGCCGGTCTCCAGCAGCAGGGACTCCCAGCCGAACGAGTACCAGGTCTGACCGACGTTCACGATCGACAGGTACAGCGCCCACGGCACCAGCCACATCACCATCCCGGCCCACAGCGGCAGTCGGCCGTCCAGCCCCGCCAGCAGCGCCGCCGACACCGCGCAGCCCGTCCAGGCGACGGCGGCGAAGAGGCGGTCGGAGTAGCGCAGCTGGAACAGGCTCGGGGCCGCGCGGAACGGAACCCGCTCGACGAAACGGGGGATCGGCAGCATCCCGCGCTCCCCCAGCAGCGCCCGGAACTGCCACGCCGCCGTCAGGAACGCGACCAGGTACACACCGGCCAGGGCCCGCTGGAAGACCAGCCGGCTCAGCCAGTACTCGGGTGCGGTGAACCAGTCCACGGCGGTGCGCTCCTCTTCTCCATTCTGACCTCGTCACCGTGCGTGTTCCCCGCTTCCGTTTGCGTGACGCAGGTGGGTGAAGCAGACAATAGTGGTCGTGCGACTACCCACTGCCACCCTCATGACCGCCTGCGCCCTCTCGGCGGCGCTCCTCGTCGTCGGCCCCGGCGGCGAAGGGCAGAAGGAACCCGTGCCGGGCTCGCAGGTCGTCGCCCCGGCGGTCGAGGGGCGTGTCCTCCTGACCGACCCCTTCGACGACACCCTCGGCCACCTGTCCGTCGACCCCTTCGACGCCGACCCCGCCGAGGCCGATACGGACTCCGGCGCCGCGGTCGACGCCGATCCGGGCCTCGACCGCGGCCTCGAACCCGCTGTCCCTGACGCGCCCGATGCTCCGGGTGTCCCGGACGTCCCCGACGAAGCGGATGAAGCCGACTCCGGCGCCATCGGCCCGGAAGTCGTCCAGGAGGTCCCCGATCCGCCCGACGGGGGCGGGCTGATCCCCGACGGACCCGACGAGTCCGACATCATGCCCGGCTGAAGGCCCCCAGGTCGAAGAATCGGGCAAACCCTGGCAAGGTGGCTCCATGGTTGATCGGGGAGCGAGCGCCCTGTCCCTCCCGGACGACTGGCCCGCCCGCCCGGATCCGATCCTGGCGCTCAACCGCATGGGCAGCTTCGACTGGGACCTGGACACGGGGCTGTTCCACATGGACGCCCGAGCCCACGAGATCTTCGACCTGCGGCCCGACGAGTACGACGGCGACCCCGGCACCCTCGCCGTGCGGGTCCCGCCGGTCGAGGCCATCCGGCTGGACGAGCTGGTCTCCCAGGCCATCAAGGACGGCAGCGAGAACTACGGCGCCTACTTCCGTATGCGGCTGCGCGACGGCGCCCTGCGCTGGACCCACACCCAGGGCTACATCCGGCGCGACGACACCGGCCGCCCGCGCCGCATCGTCGGCATCGTGCGCGACGCGACCGACGAGCTGAACGACCTCGCCGCCCGCAGTGAGGAGGCCGCCCTCGACGATGCGCGCCGCGAGCAGACCAACGTCGTCCAGCTCACCACGGCGGCCCTGGCCCACGCCCGCACCGTGCAGGACGTCATCGACGTCCTCAAGGACACCCACGGCCTCACCCATCTCGGCGCGACCAGTCTCGTCATGGGTCTGGTCGAGGCCGGCCGGATCCGGCTGGTCGCCGAGGGGCCGGAGGGCAGCTTCGTGCCCGGCACGCTGGTCACCCGGATCGACGAGCCGTACCCGATGAGCGAGGTCGTGCGCACCCTCACCCCCCGCTTCATCGAGTCACCGGAGGAGTTCGCCGGCGGCTACCCCGTGCTGTGGCCGCATCTCACCGATCTGAAGATCACCTCCGCGGCCTATCTGCCGCTCATCGTGCAGGCCCGGCCCATCGGCGCGATGGGCCTGCTCTACAGCGACCGCCGCGGCTTCACCCCGGAGGAGCGCAACATCCTCGTCGCGCTCGGCAGCAGCATCGCGCAGAGCCTGCAACGGGCCATGTTCTACGAGCAGGAGAAGGACATCGCCCAGGGTCTCCAGCAGGCCATGCTGCCGCGCACCATCCCCAGCGTGGCCGGCGCCGACGTCGCCGTCCGCTACCGCGCCGCCACCATCGGCGGCTCGCTGGGCCGCGACATCGGCGGCGACTGGTACGACCTGATCCCGCTGCCCGGCGGGCGGGTCGGCGCCGTCATCGGCGACGTCCAGGGCCACGACACGCACGCCGCCGCCGTCATGGGCCAGCTGCGCATCGTCCTGAGGGCCTACGCGGCCGAGGGCCACACCCCGGCCACCGTGATGGCCCGGGCCTCCGTCTTCCTGCACGAGCTCGACACCGACCGCTTCGCCACCTGCCTGTACGCGGAGGCCGACCTCTCCACCGGCGTCGTCCAAGTGGTCCGCGCGGGACACATCGACCCCCTGCTGCGCGCCCCCGACGGGACCTGCCGGCGCATCTCCGTGCCCGGCGGGCTGCCGCTCGGTCTGTCCGCCGAGTTCGGCAGCCTCGAGTACCCGGTCGGCACCGTCGAGCTCGACCCCGGCCACACGCTGCTGCTGTGCACCGACGGTCTGGTCGAGCGGCCCGGCTCCGACGTCGACGACGGCATGCGAGCCCTCGCCGCCATGGTCGCCGCGGGCCCCGCTGACGTGCGCAAGCTCGCCGACCAGCTCATCGAGATCGCCGAGGAGCGCGGCGGGGACGACGACGTCGCCCTGCTCCTGCTGCGCAGGCGCGGCCCGGAGACTCCGCAGGCCGGGAACCGGCTCCAGCAGCATGTGGCGCCCGGCGACCCGGAGGCCCTCTCCGAGGCCCGGCACATGATCCGCGCCGCCGTCCGTGCCTGGGGCGCCGGGGACCGCTCCGACGAGATCGAACTGGTCGCCGACGAACTGATCACCAACGCCCTCATGCACACCGAGGGCGCGGCGATCGTCACCGTGCGGGTCGTCACCGGCGGCGAGCGCCGGTTGCGCGTCGAAGTCGAGGACTCCTCCAGCGCGCTGCCGCGCCGCCGTGAGGCCGGTGAGTCGGGCGTCTCGGGGCGCGGCCTGCTGCTGGTGGAGCTGCTCACCGACGCGTGGGGGGTGGAGGCGCGGGGCGGCGGCAAGTGCGTGTGGTGCGAGTTCGTCGTACGCGAGCACAGGTGAGCGAGCACCGGTGACCTCTCGTGGCACTCTGGACGTATGCCGGAACTCCCCGAGGTGGAAGCACTCAAGGACTTCCTGGCCGAGCATCTCGTCGGCCACGAGATCGTGCGCGTGCTGCCCGTCGCGATCAGCGTGCTCAAGACGTACGATCCGCCCGTCACCGCCGTCGAGGGGCAGGAGGTCACCGCCGTGCACCGGCACGGCAAGTTCCTCGACCTGACGACCGGAGACGGCCTGCACCTCGTCACGCACCTCGCCCGCGCGGGCTGGCTGCGCTGGAAGGACCGCCTCCCCGACGGCCCGCCGCGCCCCGGCAAGGGCCCCCTCGCCCTACGGGTCGCCCTGGAGACGGGGGCGGGCTTCGACCTCACGGAGGCCGGCACACAGAAGCGGCTCGCGGTGTACGTCGTCGCCGACCCGCAGCAGGTGCCCGGCGTCGCCCGGCTGGGCCCCGATCCGCTCGCCGCCGACTTCGACGAGCCCCGCTTCGCCGCACTCCTCGGCGGCGAGAGACGCCAACTCAAGGGCGCCCTGCGCGACCAGAGCCTGATCGCGGGCGTCGGCAACGCCTACAGCGACGAGATCCTGCACGCGGCGAGGATGTCCCCCTTCAAACTCGCGGCGTCCCTCACGCCCGAGGAGACCCACACCCTCTACGAGGCCCTGCGCACGACGCTCACCGAGGCGGTCGAGCGCTCGCGCGGTGTGGCGGCGGGGCGGCTCAAGGCGGAGAAGAAGAGCGGCCTGCGCGTCCACGGCCGCACCGGCGAACCCTGTCCGGTGTGCGGCGACACCGTACGTGAGGTCTCCTTCAGCGACTCCTCGCTCCAGTACTGCCCCACCTGCCAGACGGGCGGCAAGCCGCTGGCGGACCGAAGGATGTCCCGCCTGCTGAAGTAGACCGCCGTCGCGCGCCGCCGACCAGCATCGAAGTGACCTGAACTCACTCCGGGCCGGCGTCAGTGGGCGTCGAGCGTCACCAGGTGCTCTCCGGTCGCCGTGCGCAGCTCGTAGCGGACGATCTCGTCGGAGTGCCAGGCCGCGGCGCCCTGCATGGTGTTGGGGCGGGCGTCGTGCTTGGGGACGACCCAGCTGGTGATCGTCTGCTCGGAGCCGTCCGCGCCGATGGCGATCAGGCGGCAGGAGCGGGGGCCGGCCCCGTCCTTGACCTTGAGCTCCACATGGCTGCCCCACGGCTCGTCCTCGGTGGTGATCTGCGCCCACACCCCGGACTTCTCGTCCGTCGCGGTGACCCGCACGGCGGCCTCGCCGTCGCTGCCGCCGCCCGCCATCATCGCGATGACCGGAGCGGCCAGGGCGACCACCACCGAGGCGGCCACGGCGTACAGCACCCGCCGGCGCACGGCGCGGTGCCGGGCCGCGACCTCGCCGAGCAGTCGGTCCAGCAGCTGCGGGCCGGGCCCGGCGAAGGGGTGCACGGCGCGCGGGGTGGCGCGCCGGTAGAGCATCATCTGTCGGGCAGTGGGGCCGAACTCGGTGACCTGCGCCGCGCATTGAGGACACTCCATGAGGTGGTCCTCGAAGCGGAAGGCTTCCGCTTCGTCCAGCACGCCGAGCGCGTACGCGCCGACGTCGCGATGCCTCTCCAGGGACCTCATGCCGAAACCTCGTGCCGTTGAGTGCCAGTGGGGTTACTCCTTGCTCCCACCGGTACGCACCCGGCAGACGAATCACTCAAGCCGCGTACCGAATCGTGACCCAGATGTTCGGAGCGGTACGGCCCGCGGATTGGTGTGAATCTAAAAAAGATGGATCGCGAGGTGCCCGAGGGGCAGTCCGAGCTGCCAGGCGGGTGTCCAGACCTTGGGTCCGTCCTCCTCGCCGACCATCGGGGCGCCGCCCGGCACCGCGTTGAGGTCGGGAGCCAGCAGCTCCGTCTCCTCCAGCCAGCGCCAGGCCGCGGCCGCCAGTTCGAGATCCGGGGCGGGCCCGTCCAACGCGGCCGCTTCAGCCGTCAGTTGAGACATACGTTCACCGACCCAGTCCTGCCACGGCTGGTCGTACGCCGTGAGCGAAAGCCAGGTCTCCAGTTGAGTGACGACCCGGATGCCGGGCAGTTCGCCGTCCGTGTCGGAGAGGAAGATGGTGAGCGCCAGGGCGTCGCGCCCGGCGCGGAACTCGAAGGACGTCGGCGGCATCAGATCGCCGGTCCGCAGCAGTTCGTCGGCGATGTACTCGGCGTACAGCCAGGCCATGGGGACGGTGAGTTCACCGCCGCCGGTGCCGTCCGTGTCCTGGTGACCTCTGTGCAGCATCCCTTCCTGCCTTCCTCCGGTGCGTGCGCGTCGCCCGATGCCGGGATTCTGGGGAGGACCCCATCCGGAACACGGATAAGGACACCCGATTACTCAACGGGGGTCCTCGGCAAGGCGCTTTACGGAGGCTTGACCGAGCCGTGGGTTTCAGTGCAGGTCGGCCGCGTATCCCGGAAGCACCCGGCGCAGGGCGCGCAGCGCGTAATACGCGCGGGACTTCACCGTACCCGGAGGAATTCCGAGGGCCTCGGCGGCCTCCGCCACACTCGCCCCTTGGAAATACACCAGCACCAGGACTTCACGGTGTTCCGGAGTGAGTGTCTTCACAGCCTCGCGCACATCGAGGGCCGCGGCGGCCCGCTCGGCGTGGTCGGCGTACACCGGCGCGTTCTCCAGCACCGCGTCCCCGACCTCCGCCGGCCGCGCCTGGCGGGCCCGCCGCGCGTCGATGGCGAGCCGCCGTCCCACGGTGAGCAGCCAGGGCCGTACGGAGTCGAAGGCGTCGGCGCGCAGCGCCTCGGGATGCTGCCAGGCGCGCACCAGGGTCTCCTGGACGAGGTCCTCGGCGCGCTGGCGGTCGCCGTCGGACAGCCTCAGCAGCAGCGCGAAGAGCGGCCGGCCGTGTTCGCGCTGCAGTGCGGCGAGTTCGTGCTCGGCGGTCGTCGGCCCGGTCGCGGTGAGGGTGGTTCCGGCGGTCATGGGCGTATGGCACCGCAGTGGGCCGGTTCGGGACAGTCCCGGCACAGGGATCTGCGGCGGACGGTCGATCGCGTCGACGAACGGTTCGACGAACGGTCGGGGCTACGCCGATCGCGGGCATAGGCCCTGGACGCAGGGAGCGGCGGGGCGGTCCGCCGCCTCTCATGGATTAGGACTGATACGTGCGTAAATATGACAATTTCTGTGAAGTGGAGTGATCAGGTGTTCGCACGCAGACACCAGGTGGCGCTGGTCCTCACGGCCGTCCTCGCCTCGGCCGCCGCCTGCCAGGCCCGAGACCACCGGCCGACCGAGCGGCCCGGCCGCCCGGCGCCGTCCGCCGCCCGCGGGTTCACCCTCGTGGCCTCCGGCGACGTCCTCCCGCACAGCACCATCATCGACCGCGCCCGCTTCGACGCCGGCGGCGCCGGCTACGACTTCCGCCCGATGTTCGAGGGGATCAAGTCCGTCGTCTCCCGTGCCGACCTCGCCCTGTGTCACATGGAGACCGTCTACGGCGCGAACGGCGCCTACACCGGCTATCCCGTCTTCAGGTCCCCGCCCGAGATCGCCCCGGCCCTCGCCGCCACCGGCTACGACGGCTGCTCCACCGCCTCCAACCACAGCCTCGACGACGGCGCCGCCGGCGTACGGCGCACCCTCGACGCGCTCGACGGCGCCGGCGTACGGCACGCGGGCACCGCGCGCACCGAGTCCGAGGCCAACTCGGTCACGCTGCTGCGCGCGGGCCCGGCGATGGTCGCCCACCTCGCCTACACGTACGACACCAACGGCTACCCGCCCCCGCCGGGGCAGCCCTGGGCCGTCAGCCTCATCGACGAGAACCGGATCGTCGCCGACGCCAAGGCCGCCCGGAAGGCGGGCGCCGACGTGGTCGTCGTCTCCGTGCACTGGGGCACCGAATGGCAGGACGCGCCGGACGACCGCCAGCTCGCCCTGGCCCGCACGCTCACCGCCGCCCGCACGGCCGGCCGCCCCGACATCGACCTGATCCTGGGCACCCACGCACACGTCCCCCAGGCCTACGAGAAGGTCAACGGCACCTGGGTCGTCTTCGGGCTGGGCGACCAGATCGCAGGAGAGATGTTCGACCACCAGGGCGTCCAGGACCCGCGCGGCAACCAGTCCACCGTCGCCCGCTTCACCTTCGCGCCGCCCGCCCGGCACGGCGGCCGGTGGCAGGTGCGCAAGGCGGAGTTCGTGCCCCAGATGTTCGACATCGACGCCGGCCGGGTGGTGAACCTCAACAACGCCCTCGCCCGCGGCGCCGACGTCGAGGGAGTGCGCGACCGGATCAGAGCCGTGGTCCTCAGCCGGGGAGCGGCCAAGGAGGGGCTGGTGATGGGGGAGTGAGAGGAGGGGAGGCAGGATCTTCGGGGTGACGGGGGCGCTACGGCACCACCGTCACCGGCCACCGCCCCGCCTTCACCAGCCGGATCGCGACGGACCCCACGATCCGGTGGCCGGCCTGTTCGGAGGCGCCCACCACCACCGCGTCCGCCTTGAGCTGGTCCGCCGCCTTCACCAGACCGCTGTAGGGGTCGCCGCGAAAGGTGTGGAACTCCCAGCGCACGTCGAATATCCCGCGCGTCTGCTCGGTGGCGTGCCGGATCTGTGCGACCAGGTCCTCGGCGATCGCGTCGGTCGTGTCGGCGACCGGCACCCCGAGCGCCGCGCCCGCCGCCAGCACCGGCTGCACGTACACCACGGCGAGCAGCGCGTGCTGGCGCCGGGCCAGACCGGCCGCGTAGGCCGCGGCCCGGAGCGAGGTGTCGGAGCCGTCCACGCCGACGACGATGACCTTGGGGCCGTCCGTGCCCCGCTCGAACTGGTGCGCGGGCTGCTGCGAGTGCTGTTCCGTCACGGCCCAGAGGTTATCGGAACCCGCAGGTCCGGATGGGACCCGCCCGGCCGATCAGGCCGCGCGCGGGCCGCTTCGTCGCTCACGCGGCGGCGCGTCGCACCGATCGATCTCGCACTGCGCCGATCGGGTGGAATCGTGCCCCCGAAACGGTGTCGGTGTGGTGCGTCGGGGCTTCGTGGGGCGACTGATGACTCATGAAGAAGGACCAGTTGTTCACGCGGCGCCGGGCGTTGCTGGCCGGCGCCGGAGCCGGTGCCGCCGCCGTCGGAGCGGTCGGAGTGTTCGGGTGGGGCGGGGACGGCAAGCCGGTGAAGACCGCCGCCCCCGCCGCCGCGGGCGCCCCGGCGCGCAGCCTCCCGCTGAAGCCCTCCGCCTACCGTCTCCAGCCGCTGACCGGCTACGGCCCGCCGCGCGCCGCGCCCGCCCGCACCCCGGTGCGCCGCGAACCGCTGCTGAGGATGACCGGCCGCGGCCGCACCATGGTGCTGACCTTCGACGACGGCCCCGACCCCCGCTACACCCCCGGCATCCTCGACACGCTGGCCGAGTACGACGTGCGCGCGATGTTCTTCGTGTGCGGCGAGATGGCCGTCGACAACCAGGACCTGCTGGAACGCATGGCCGACGACGGTCATATCGTCGGCAACCACACCTGGTCCCACCCCCTGCTCACTCAGCTCACCCGCCGTCAGATCCGCTCCGAGATGATCCGCACCAGCGACGTCATCGAGGACAGCTACGGTGAGCGGCCCCGCTGGTTCCGCGCCCCCTACGGCGCCTGGAACCGCGCCGCCTTCCAACTCGGCGCCGAACTCGGCATGGAACCCCTCGCCTGGACGGTCGACACCCTCGACTGGACCACCCCCGGCACCGGCGCCATCGTCGAACGGGTGGAACAGGGCGCCGCCCCCGGCGTCGTGGTGCTCTCGCACGACGCCGGGGGCGACCGCTCCCAGAGCGTGCGGGCGCTGCGCAGATATCTGCCGCAGCTCTTGGATTCCGGCTATCACATCACCGTGCCGCACCGGCGGTACACCTGACGCAAGGCCCCCGCCCGCCCGGTCGGGAACCGCTCAACGGACCTCGACCAGGCGGGCGAAGGCGACGACGTTCCCGTCGTAACCCTTCGCCTTGGAGAAACCGCCGCCGCAGGTGATGACCCGCAGTTCGGGCGAGCCCTTGGAGGCGTAGACGCGGTCTCCGGGGAAATTGTTCTTCTCGAACACCTCGATGCCGTAGACCTCGAAGACCGCGGTCTTTCCGTCCTGCCGCGCCACCTCGACGCGGTTTCCCTTCTTCAGGGCTCCGAGACCGTAGAAGACGGCCGGACCCAGTTTGTTGTCGACATGGCCGACGACGACCGACGTCCCCTTCTCGCCGGGCGAGACCCCGCCCGTGAACCAGCCGGCCAGGTTCGGGTCCTCCGGCGGCGGTGCGGCCACCCAGCCGTCCGTGTCCAGACCGACCGGCAGGACCGGCGCGTCCACACTGATGGCGGGGATCCGTACCCGGTTCGGCACGGCGTACGCCAGTGGAGCCGGAGCCCGGCCGAGGGCGCCGCCGGCACGGCTGTCCGCGGCCGCCGCCGAGGCCGGCTGCGGCGGACCGATGTCGAACTCCCCCGACCCGTTCCGGATGAGCGCGAGACCGGTCAGCAGAACAAGCGCTATCACGCCCCAAGGGGCGCGCTTCTTCTGCCGCTCCTTTTCTTCCGCCGCCTCGGACAGCTCGTACGCATACATTCGCCATCCCCTTTCGACGCGGCCGTCGCCACGTCCCTTTCGCGCATACGAGAACGCTAAGTCCCGAGCGGGTAACCGGCGACGGGGCAGCGGCGAACGGGTGGCTCCGACGTCCTTCGGTGCGCCATCCGAGTTGCCGACGGCAGGAATTTTCTGACAGTCCGTGACCTGCGGCGATATCCCCTTGTGCGCATGTCGCCCGGCGTGTCCTCTCACCAGGACGGACCATTCCCGAAATGCGGGCGCAGGCACGGCATCTGAGGGTCTTTTCGGGAGGCGCTTTCTCGCCGACATGCCGGGGACGGGCCCCGGGGCGTCTTCCGCGGAGGATCACATGCGTACCACTCGTGTCCTGGCGGCCGCGGCGGTCTCAGCCGCCTCGGTCGCCGCCCTCGGCCTCGGCGCCCCCACGGCGCTCGCGCGTGACGGCATGGGCGTCAGCCCGAGCAACATCGTCGTCCTGCCCGCCGTCATCGCCCGCGGCGGACAGATCACCGTCACCGTCGACGGCTGCCCCAGCGGCGGCACCATGACGTCGCCGGCCTTCGGGACGGCCAACCTGACCCCGATCAACGGCGCCAACCAGACCGCCAAGGGAACGGCGACCATCAGCGCCAACGCCCGCCCCGGCACCTACGACATCACCGTCAACTGCTCCGGCCGGACCCTGACCCGCCCGGCCGCCTTCACCGTCATCGGCGGCGTCCGCGGCGGTCTGGGCGGCGGCGCCAGCACCGGCGCCACGCCGACCGACATGGCCATCGGCGGCGGGCTCGTCGCCGCGGCCGTGGTCGGCGGCGGGCTGTTCTGGATGCGACGCCGCGCCGAGCGTCGCATCTGAGCTCCACCCCCGCACCCTCGAAGACCGCACGTCACACAGGCCTTCGCCCCGGTCCCTGCTGGGATCCGGGGCGAAGGCCTGCGCACGGCGGAGCGTCAGCCGCCGTCCTCCCCGGCGCGACGCCGGGACAGGTAGTACGCGGCGCCGACCGATCCGGCGATGAGCGCGGCGCCCAGCCCGATCTCCTCCAGGTCGAACCCGGCGACGGCGCCTCCCTCGCCGGCCTGCACACCCCGCGCCACCGGACGGGGCGCCGGCGTGAGATCGACCGGACGGCCGCCGGAGATCGTCAGCTCCTTGACGGCGCTGATGCCGCCGCAGGCGAACGTCACCCGGTACGACACGCCCACCCGGGCGTCCCGGTCGACCAGGGCCGCCGCCGACGAGGACCCCCTCGGGATGACGACCGTGTCGAACACCCCCGACGAGACCGTCACGGAGCCTGTGCAGCCACTGGCGCCGCGGTCCACCTGAAGGGTGATCTGCCCGCCCGCCACGATGGTCAGGGGCAGCACGTCGTAGCCGTTGGACATGACGTAGTGGTTGTCGTCGCCGCCGATCGCGACGGCGGCCGGTGCGGAGAGGGTCAGGGCGGTCACGCCCAGCAGTGCGGCCGAAGCGACGCGTATCGCGCGCATGTGGATCCTCCGGTCCCCGAGGAGCAGCTGTGCGGACCTGTTCCGCTCGCGCCGTAAATGCACCTCGTGACCGAAACGCTAGGAACAGGTGTGCGCTCCCGCGATCGCAGTCGCGCGAACGGGTCAAGCGCGTGGGCCGCACGGGGGACGCCGTTCATACGACCGGGGGACGGCCGCGGCGTGGCGGCCGCCCCCGGCGCGGGAACGAGACCTCAGCCCTTGATCTGCGGGAAAAGGTGGAGGAACGGCTCCGCCGACGCGGTGACGCCCCGGCTGTAGGGCGCGTCGAAGTCCCAGATCAGGAAGAGCAGGAAGGCGATGAGCGCGGAGAACAGCCCGGCCAGGACCAGTTCACGGGGGGTTCGCCGGATCTGCAGCGCGAAGACCATGCCGATGGTGATGACGGCCCCGGCCAGCAGCCCGAACCACACCACGCCGGGCATGGTCGCCCCGGTCGAGGCCGCGCGGGCGTTGCGCGCCTGGTCCGCCGCGGCCATCTGGTCGAGCAGCGGCTGATAGGCCTGCGCCTCGAAGTCGGACGCCGGCTGGTAGTCGGTGACGTCGACCCGGACCCGCTGCAGGAGTTCGTCGCCGCGCTTGGTCACCTCGCCGTCGTCGGCCATCTTCTTCCACTCGATGTCGACGACGTGTCCGACATAGGCGTTGACATCCGCCCGAATGCGGTCACGGACGTCGGTCGGGTAGACCCGCACGCGCTCGGAGATCTCGTGCAGCGCCTGGGCCTCCGCCTGGACGTGGTCCTGGGCGACGCTGCGCGCCTCCCAGACGCCCGCGATGGCCAGGCCCAGCACGATGGCGTACACCACGCCGATCCACATCGTCATGTACTCGATGACGTCCGGGGTCTCGGAGGGGTCCTCGTCCTCGGGCGCCCTGCGGTGCCGTACGAGGGTGACGATGACCACCACCGCACAGGCGGCGAGCATCGCGAGGGTGAGAACAAGCCATTCCGGCAAGTGATGCCTCCAGGGTCATCGTTAGCGCGGTCGCAGCGCGGCGACGGCGATCACCGCGGGCACGGTGATGAGCAGGACGTAGACGACCGGCGACTGGCCGCCCCGGGCGGGCCGCTGGTGCACCGAGGAGCGGTACGCGGGATAGGTCACCGGGGTCGCGGAGGGGCGTGGCGCGGGGGTGGGCGTCGGGGTCGGCGTCGGGGTGGGCGCGGGGGCCGGCCGGGGGAGTGGCGCCGCGGGCCGGGGCGGCGGGGGCGCCGGTGGCCTCGGGCGCGGCTTCGGGTGCGGTGTCGGCGCCGGCGGCCTGGGCTCGGGAGGCGGCGGCTTCGGGGTGGGCGGCGGCTTCGGGGTGGGTTTCGGGGGCGGGCTCGGGGGCGGCTGGGGAGGTGGCGTCGGCTTGGGCGGCGGCTCCGTTTTCGGCGGGGTGGGGCTCGGGGTGGGCGTCGGCGTCGGCTTCGGGCACACCGGGGGAGTCGGCCACGCGTCGCCTCCCGCGACCGCCACCGCCTCGATGCCGCCCGGGCCCGTCGAGGCGTATGCGCACGCGTCGGCCACGGCTGCCCCGGCCGGTGCGGCCGCGAGGATCCAGGCCACGGTCACCAGTGCCAACGCCCTTGTGGCGAGGGCGGATCGGGTCTGCTGGGGTCCATGCACGACGGAGATCATGCGGCCTCTCGTACCTGCCTACGCCTGCACCCGGCGGGGAATGCCCCGAACGGGGGAAGTTCGGGGTCAGGGGTTTGCCGAGGGTGCGTCCGCGCATCCGGTCCCTCGCGTGCCTGTGCGACCCGGTGACGGGCCGGCTCGGAGCCCGGGTCACAGCTCTCAGAAAGATTTTCGTGCCGGGTTTGAACACAACGACCGCCCGCATGCGTACTCAGGGCCGTGCGGCGGCGCAGCAGGGCGCTGCAACACCCTTGTGACGATCGGGGAGTTGTTGACGATGAAGACCACCTGGCGGAGCGCCTCACTCGCGGCTGGCACCGTGGCCGTTCTGGCGCTGACGACGGCGTGCGGATCCGAAAGCGGCACGTCGGCGTCGAGCCAGAACGTCGGAGCCACGGCTCCGGCCGGTGGCATCGGCGGCGTCGGCAGCGGCTACGGCGGGGTCGGCGCCAGTGCGAGCGCCAGCGCGCCCGGCGGTGTCGGTGCGGGTACCGGCACCGGTACCGGAGCCCAGACCGCGGGCGCCGGTGAACTGGCCATCTCCGCGAACGGCGAGCTCGGCAAGATCCTGACCGACAGCGCCGGCAAGACCCTCTACCGCTTCGACGCGGACACCGCAGAACCGCCGAAGTCGAACTGTGACGGCGACTGCGCCACCACCTGGCCGCCGGTGTCCGCCGACGACACCAGCGCCGGCGACGGCATCGACAAGTCGCTGCTCGGCGAGATCACCCGCCCCGACGGCACCAAGCAGCTCACCGTCGGCGGCTGGCCCGCCTACTACTACGCCAAGGACGCCAAGCCCGGTGACACCACCGGCCAGGGCGTCGGCAACAAGTGGTTCGCGCTGGCCCCCGACGGCAAGAAGGCCAAGTCGGACTCGGCCTCGGGCTCCGGCACCGCCCAGGCGGGCCTGTCCGTCCGCAAGGACGCCAACCTCGGTGACATCGTCGTCGACAAGGCCGGCATGACGGTCTACCGCTTCATCAAGGACAAGGCGTGGCCGAAGCCGGTCTCGAACTGCAACGGAGCCTGCCGGGACAAGTGGCCGGTGGTCGAGCCCGTCGACTTCTCCGAGACCAAGGGGATCCAGAAGAAGGGCTACATGAACTTCACGCGGTCCGACGGCGACAAGCAGCAGACCATCAACTGCTTCCCGATCTACACCTTCTCCGGTGACAAGGCCCCCGGCGACATCAACGGACAGGGCGTCGGCGGTACCTGGTACGCCGTGGCCCCCAACGGAGACCTGGTCGGCGCGCCCAAGCAGTAGAGATCGCCTCCCCAGGGCTGATCCCCGCAGCTGCTGAATCAGCGCGAACGGCCATAGATCCGCCCCCTCCACGCCGCACGGAGGGGGCGGATCGCCGTTTTCCCGTTCATACCGCGTATGCGTAGACTTTCGCCGCCCTGGGGGCCGCGTCGGAACTCTCCGGAACGCCCCGGGCACATTTCGTAGCCCCTCGGGGGTCGTCGATTCGGCACGTGCCGCAGGCAGTGACCGGGAACGGACGGTCAATTTCCGTTTCCACTCGCCCGTTTGGCGGGCGATCAGTAGCCTCAGCTCGAACACCGGATCGCCTACGCCTTGGAGAGATAGATGGAGCGTCCCGCCTGGGCCCCTCGGAGCATCGACATCTCGGTGCCGAGTGTCTCGCGGATCTACGACTACTACCTGGGCGGTTCGCACAACTTCGAGGTCGACCGGGAAGCGGCGCGCAGGGCCATGGAGTTCATGCCGGGACTCCCCAAGGTCAGCCAGGCGAACCGGGCGTTCATGCGCCGCGCCGTGCGGTACGCGGTCGGCGAGGGCATCACCCAGTTCCTCGACATCGGCTCCGGCATCCCCACCTTCGGCAACGTCCACGAGGTCGCCCAGACGGCGAGCCCCGGGGCGCGCGTGGTCTACGTCGACCACGACCCGGTGGCCGTCGCGCACAGCGAGGCGGTGCTGGCGGGCAACGCCGACGCCGACGTCGTGGCCGCCGACCTGCGCAAGCCGCAGGAGATCCTCGGCAGCCCGCAGGTGGAGCAACTGATCGACCTGGAGTGGCCGGTGGCGCTGCTGCTCGTCGCCGTGCTGCACTTCATGGAGGACGCGGACGACCCGTACGCGGCGGTGGCCGAGTTCGGCGCCGCGCTCGCGCCCGGCAGTCTGCTCGTGCTCACGCATGCCTCGTACGAGGGAATCCCGCTGCCGCCGGAGCGGGCCGAGGGCGCGGTGGACGTATACAAGGACATTCGCAACCCGCTGGTCATGCGCTCGCGTGCCGAGATCGAGCGGTTCTTCGAGGGGTACGACATGGTGGAACCGGGACTGGTGCCGATGCCGCACTGGCGGCCGGACACGGCGCCGGAGGACGAGGACCCCTGGGCCTTCTCGGGTTTCGCCGGCGTGGGGCGTACGGCGTGAGTGCGGAGCCGGACGGGCCGGAGGACAGACTGCGGCGGTTCGTGACGATCTGGAGCCGGGCCGTGTTCCCGGTGACCTCGACGTCGCTGACCCGGCCCGAGCTGGAGGAACAACTGCTGCCGCTGGCCCGGCGGTTGAGCGAGGCGCTGCTGGAGCGGGCCTTCGACGCGGACGCGGGCAAGGCGGTGGGCGCCGCCCTCGTCGACGCGCACTGCACCGACCCCGAGGCGCTCAGCCGCTCCCTCGACTGCGTGGACGCCTACCTGGTGCTCTACTGCGGCGAGGACGGCCCCCAGGAGGACCTGCGCACCCGTGCCTCGCGGCTGCAGCACGCCATGGCGGCCGGGTACGCGCAGGCGCTGCGCCAGCGCACGCTCGCCGAGCAGGAGGCCATCGCCCAGGCCGCGTTGCGGGCCCAGGGCGTGGTCGCGCAGGCGCTGCACGCGAGCGAGGCCCGCTTCCGCGCGGTCTTCGAGGGCGCCGCGATAGGAATCGGCATCGCCGACCTGGAAGGCAACGTCCTCCAGGTCAACGGGGCGTTGCTGCGCATGTTCGGCGGCTCCGAGCAGAGTCTGCGGGGCCGCAAGGTCCAGGACCTGACCCATCCCGAGGACGCGCCGCAGACGTGGAAGCTGTACTCCGAGCTCGTCCGCGGCGAGCGCGAGCACTACCACACGGAGAAGGCGTTCAGCCGTCCTGACGGAACGGTCCTGTGGACCAACCTGACGGTGTCGCTGCTGCGCGACGCCGACGGCGACCCGCAGTACCAGCTGGCCCTGATGGAGGACACCACCGAGCGCCGGCTGCTGAACCTCCGGCTGCGCTACGAGGCCACCCACGACGCGCTGACCGGCCTGCCCAACCGCACCCTGTTCTTCGAACGCCTGGAGAAGGCCCTGGGCGCCCGCGAGGACCAGCGCTTCGGTCTGTGCTATCTCGACCTGGACGGCTTCAAGACCATCAACGACAGCCTCGGCCACGCGGCCGGCGACCGGCTGCTCGTCGAGGTCGCCGACCGGCTGCAGTCCTGCGCGACGGCGCCCGGCGAGATGGTCGCCCGGCTCGGCGGCGACGAGTTCGTGGCGCTGACCACCGGCCCCGACACCCGTCGTGAGGTCGACGAACTCGCCGCGCGCATCATGAACGCCCTGCTCGCGCCGGTCAGCATCGACGGCCGTGAGCTGACCGTGCGCGGCAGCATCGGCATCGTCGAGGGGCCGGCCGGGGAGCGCAGCGCGGCGGAGGTGCTGCGCAGCGCCGACATCACGATGTACCGGGCCAAGTCGGCGGGCGGCAACCGCTTCGAGCTCGCCGACCCGGAGGCCGACGCCCGCGCGATCACCCGGCACGGGCTGACCACGGCGCTTCCGGCGGCTCTCGAACGCGGTGAGTTCTTCATCGAGTACCAGCCGCTCGTCCACCTCGGCGACGGCAGTGTGCGCGGCGCGGAGGCCCTGGTGCGCTGGCTGCACCCGCAGCACGGGGTGCTCGGCCCCGACCGGTTCATCCCGCTCGCCGAGCACACCGGGCTGATCGTGCCGCTCGGCCGCTGGGTCCTTCAGGAGTCGGTCCGGCAGGCCGGCGAGTGGCGGGAACACAACGGGGACACCGACCCCGTGCGCATCAACGTCAACCTCTCCCCGTGCCAGCTCACCCACCCCGGTCTGGTGCAGGACACCGTCGACATCCTGGAGCGCGCGGGCGTCGAGCCGGAGGCGCTGTGCCTGGAGGTGACGGAGTCGGCGCTGATCGGCGCCGACGACGACCTGCTCAAACCCCTGCGTCAACTCGCCGAGATGGGCGTCGACATCGCCCTCGACGACTTCGGCACCGGCTACTCCAACCTGGCCAACCTGCGCCGCCTCCCGGTGAACGTGCTCAAGCTGGACCGGTCCTTCACCCAGGGAATGCAGCAGTTCCCGGCGGACCCCGTCGACCTCAAGATCGTCGAGGGCATCGTGTCGCTCGCCCACAGCCTGAACCTCGCGGTGACGGTGGAGGGCGTGGAGACCGGCGCGCAGGCCGAGCAGCTGCGCATACTGGGCTGCGACACGGCCCAGGGCTGGTACTACGCCCGCCCCGGCCCGCCGGACCGGCTCCACCAACTGGCCCTGGTGGACGCGACGGGGTGAGGTGAGCGGAGTGGCCGGGCGCGCGGGAGGCCGCGCCCGCCCGGCCGTCAGCCCGCTTCCCGTTCCCGCAAGGGCGTCACGGTGGCGTTCTCCCCGGCGGCTTCCGCCACCGACACGGCGGCGCGGACGAGGGCGGCGGTGGCCGTCGAGCGGGACTGCTGCGGCCAGACGATGGCCAGGGACGCGGGCGGGGCGTCCGGCACCGGGCGGTAGACGACGTTCGGGCGGGGGTAGCGGACCACGACGGAGGCGGGGAGCAGGGGCACGACACGGCCGAGGCCGACCAGGGTGATGAGTTGGGCGAGGTCGCGGCCCTGGCTGCGGATCTCGTCCAGGTACCGGTGCAGGTCGCCGGGGCGCAGGCCCAGGTCGGCGAGGGTCACCCGGTCACGGGCGGCGAGCGGGTGGTCTGCCGCGAGAGCGGCGACGTACGGCTCGGTGGTGAGCCTCTCGGAGTCGAGGCCGGTGCGGTCGAACGGCTCGTAGATCAGCGCGGCGTCGGCCTCGCCGAGCCGCAGCAGCCGGGGCTGCTCCCGCCATCCGCTCAGGCGGACGGTGACCGGCAGTGCGGACGGCTCCTGCGCGTAGCGCGCGCACAGCGCCTCCAGCAGCCCCGCGTCGCCGTCGGCCTTCACGGCCAGCACCAGCTTCGGGCCGTCGGCGGCCCGCCGCGCGCGCCGGCCCGCGGCCTCCAACGCCTCCAGCGCGAACCGGGCCTCCGTCAGGAGGACTTCGCCCGCCGGGGTGAGCGCCACGCTGTGGGTGGTCCGCTCGAAGAGGGCGGCCCCCAGCTCCGACTCCAACTGACGGATCGCCCGGGACAGCGGCGGCGCCGAGATGCCCAGCCGCTCTGCGGCGCGGGTGAAGTTGAGCTCCTCGGCCACGGCGACGAAATAGCGCAGCGGACGGGACTCCATGGGCGGCTCCCTCGGTTCGGTATTGCTCTGAGGGTAACAACCGCGACCGAACGGGTCCTTCAGTTCACCGCCGCCGGGCGGCAGGCTCGACGACATCCCACCGAGGGACATCCCAACCGAGCCTGTTTCAGGAGCAGTTCATGATCGTGGTCACCACACCCACCGGGCAGATCGGCCGTGAGGTCGTCGCCCGCCTGCTAGCCGCCGGCGAGGGCTCCGCACCGGTCCGGGTGATCGTCCGCGACCCCGGCTCGCTCGCCCCGCAGGTGCGCGAGCGCGTCGACGTCGTCCAGGGGTCGCACGCCGACGCCGCCGTGCTGAAGGAGGCCTGTCAGGGCGCCGACCGGGTGTTCTGGCTGGTGCCCCCGTCGCCCTTCGCCGAGCACGCCGACACCTACTTCGGGGCCTTCACCGAGCCGCTGTGCGAGGTGATCGGGACCCACGGCGTCGAACGGGTCGTCGCCGTCTCGACCCTGGGCCGGGGCGTCGCGAGGAACGCCGGACTGATCTCGGCGGGGCTGGCCATGGACGAGACGATCGCCGCCACGGGCGTCCACTACCGGGCGCTGTGCCCGCCCGCCCTGATGGAGAACACGCTCCGCCAGCTGGCCGCGATCCGCGACACCGGCGTGTTCGCCACCCCGCTCGTGACCGACCGCGTGCTGCGGCTGTGCGCCACCCGCGACATCGGCGCCGCCGCCGCCCGGCTGCTGCTGGACGACTCCTGGACCGGGCGGGCGGACGTCCCTCTGGTCAGCCCGGACGACCTGACCCCCGAGGGCATGGCCGGCGTCCTCGCCGAGGTGCTCGGCCGGCCGGTGCGCACGGAGTTCGTTCCCCTCGCCGAGCAGCGGGCCGGGCTGCTGCGCGCCGGGGCGGCCGAGGGCTGGGCCCGCGACTACATCGACATGGTGAGGGCCCAGAACGACCAGGGCATCTACGGCTCCTCCCAGCCCACCACCCCCGACCTGGCCCCCACCACCTTCCGCCAGTGGTGCGAGGAGGTGCTGCGCCCGGCGGCCGAGGGCTGAGGGCTCATCTCTCCAGCAGCATCCGCTGCAACTCCCGCGCGGCCCGCGGCGGAGCCACGTCGCTGCGGTGCGCGAGGGCGATCGTGCGGTGCAGGCCGGGCCGGGCGAGCGGGGTGACCCGCAGCCCCCGGCCCGAGCGGGCGGCCACCATCCGGGGGACCACGGCCACCCCGAGCCCCGCCCGCACGAACCCGAGCACCGCGTCCATCTCCCCGCCCTCCACCGCGAAGTCCGGCTCGAAGCCCTCCGCCCGGCACGCGGCCACGGTGAGTTCCCGCAGGTCGTAGCCGTGCCGGAACATCACCAGGCGTTCGCCCTCCAGATCGGCGACCCGGACCGTGCGCCGCCCGTCGCCCGGCTTCGACGCCTCGGGGGAGGACACCACGACCAGGTCCTCCCGCAGCAGTTCCACCGTCGTCAGCGCCGGGGACGGGGTCGGCAGCGGCAGGACGACCAGGGCGAGGTCCAGGGCGCCGCGGGCCAGCTCCCGGACCAGGTCGTGCGAGCCGCCCTCCTCGATCAGCAGCCGGATGCCCGGATAACGGTCGTGGAAGGCGCGCAGCACGTCCGGCAGCAGACCCGTGCACACGCTCGGCGTCGCCCCGAGCCGCACCCGGCCGCTGCGCAGCTGCACCAGCTCCTGCACCTCGTACCGCGCGGTCTCGGTGTCCGCCAGGATCCGCCGGGCCAGCGGCAGCAGCGCCTCGCCCGCGTCGGTGAGCGTGATGTTGCCGCGCGCCCGCAGGAACAGATCGGCGCCCAACTCCCGCTCCAGCGCCTTGATCTGCTGCGACAGCGAGGGCTGCGCCACGTGCACGAGTTCGGCGGCCCGGGTGAAGTGCCGGGTCTCGGCGACCGCCACGAAGTACTGGAGCTGCTGGAACTGCATGCCGCAACCCTACGCCTCGATAGCCACAGCCTATGGAATCGAGGCGGACCATGTCTTGGACCGATGGGGTGGCCCGGCCCTAGCGTCTTGACCCATGGCTCTGGCAACGCGGACGGACCGACGGCCGTCCATGGCACGCACCGTGTGGGACTCCTCCGTCGGCAAGAAGACCGTGATGGCCGTCAGCGGCGTGATCATGCTGCTGTACCTGGTCGTCCACATGATCGGCAACCTGAAGATCTTCTTCGGAGCGGGCGAGTTCAACCACTACGCGCACTGGCTGCGCACGGTCGGCGAGCCCTTCATGCACTACGAGTGGACGCTCTGGCTGATCCGCGTGGTGCTGGTCGTCGCGGTCGTCGCCCACGCCGTCTCCGCGTACCAGCTCAGCCGCCGCGACATCAGGGCGCGGCCCAGCAAGTACGTGCACAACAAGCCGCGGGCGAGCTATGCCACGCGCACCATGCGCTGGGGCGGGATCATCCTCGGCCTGTTCATCGTCTGGCACATCCTGGACCTGACGACCGGCACCGTGCACAGCGGCGGCTTCCAGGAGGGCCACCCGTACCAGAACGTCGTGGACACCTTCTCCACCTGGTACGGCAACGTCATCTACATCGTCGCGATGCTCGCCCTCGGGCTGCACGTCCGGCACGGCTTCTGGAGCGCCGCCCAGACCCTCGGCGTCGGCAGCCGCACCCGCGACCGCGCCCTGAAGACCGTCGCCGACGTCCTCGCGCTGCTGCTCACGGCCGGCTTCATCGCCGTGCCCGTGGGCGTCATGACCAAAGTGGTGAGCTGAATGACCGACTACGTGGACTACGAGACCGGCGAGCCCCTCGCCGACGCCAAAGCCCCCGCCGGCCCCGTCGCCGAGCGCTGGGACACCCGCCGCTTCGAGGCCAAGCTGGTCAACCCGGCGAACCGGCGCAAGCACACCGTGATCGTCGTCGGCACCGGCCTCGCCGGCGGCTCCGCCGGGGCCACCCTCGCCGAACAGGGCTACCACGTGGTCCAGTTCTGCTACCAGGACTCCCCGCGCCGCGCCCACTCCATCGCCGCGCAGGGCGGCATCAACGCGGCCAAGAACTACCGCAACGACGGCGACTCCATCCACCGGCTGTTCTACGACACCGTCAAGGGCGGCGACTTCCGGGCGCGCGAGTCCAACGTCCACCGGCTCGCGCAGATCTCCGTCGAGATCATCGACCAGTGCGTGGCGCAGGGCGTGCCCTTCGCCCGCGAGTACGGCGGTCTGCTCGACACGCGCTCCTTCGGCGGCGTCCAGGTGTCGCGGACCTTCTACGCCCGCGGCCAGACGGGCCAGCAACTCCTGCTGGGCGCGTACCAGGCGCTCAGCAGGCAGATCGCCGCGGGCGCCATCGAGATGCACCCGCGCACGGAGATGCTCGACCTGATCGTGATCGACGGGCGGGCGCGCGGGATCGTGGCGCGGGACCTGATCACGGGGAAGATCGACACGTACGTCGCCGACGCCGTCGTCCTGGCGAGCGGCGGTTACGGAAACGTCTTCTACCTGTCGACCAACGCCATGAACTCCAACGCCACCGCGATCTGGCGGGCGCACCGGCGTGGCGCGTACTTCGCCAACCCCTGCTTCACGCAGATCCATCCCACCTGCATCCCGCGCACCGGCGACCACCAGTCGAAGCTGACGTTGATGAGCGAGTCGCTGCGCAACGACGGCCGGATCTGGGTGCCGAAGGCCAAGGGCGACGACCGTCCGCCGAACCGGATCCCCGAGGACGAGCGCGACTACTACCTGGAGCGCATCTACCCCTCCTTCGGCAACCTGGTCCCGCGTGACATCGCCTCCCGCGCCGCGAAGAACGTCTGCGACGAGGGCAGGGGAGTCGGCCCCGGCGGGCAGGGCGTCTACCTGGACTTCGCCGACGCCGTCGAGCGGATGGGCCGGGCGGCCGTCGAAGCCAAGTACGGCAACCTCTTCGACATGTACCAGCGGATCACCGACGAGGATCCGTACGAGACGCCGATGCGGATCTACCCGGCCGTGCACTACACGATGGGTGGTCTGTGGGTCGACTACGACCTGCAGACCACCGTCCCGGGCCTGTTCGCGATCGGTGAGGCCAACTTCTCCGACCACGGCGCGAACCGCCTCGGCGCGTCCGCGCTGATGCAGGGCCTCGCCGACGGCTACTTCGTGCTGCCGGCCACCATCAACGACTACCTCGCCCGCAACCCGAACCAGGACGAGGTCGGCGACGAACACCCCGTCGTGCAGGAGGTGTTGGCGCAGACGCAGGACCGGTTGAACCTGCTGCTGTCCGTCGACGGCGACCGCACCCCCGACTCCTTCCACCGTGAAGTCGGCGAGCTGATGTGGGAGTTCTGCGGCATGGCCCGCACGGACGCCGGACTGCGCAAGGCACTGGAGCGCATTCCGCAGATCCGCGAGGAGTTCTGGCGCCGCATCAAGGTGCCCGGAACCGGCGAGGAGTTCAACCAGTCCCTGGAGAAGGCCAACCGGGTCGTCGACTACCTGGAGCTCGCCGAGCTGATGTGCCTCGACGCGCTGCACCGGGCCGAGTCCTGCGGCGGCCACTTCCGCGAGGAGTCCCAGACCCCGGACGGCGAGGCGGCCCGCCGCGACGACGCGTTCGGGTACGCGGCCGCCTGGGAGTTCACGAGTACCGGCTCCGCCCCCGTCCTGCACAAGGAAGACCTGGTCTTCGAGTACGTCCACCCCACCCAGCGGAGCTACGCATGAAGCTCACCCTGCGCGTCTGGCGGCAGCACGACGCCGACGCCGACGGCGCCATGTCCACGTACGAGGTGGACGGCATCTCGCCCGACATGTCCTTCCTGGAGATGCTCGACACTCTCAACGAGGAACTCATCCTGCGCGGCGACGACCCGGTCGCCTTCGACCACGACTGCCGCGAGGGCATCTGCGGCGCGTGCTCGCTCGTCATCAACGGCGACGCGCACGGCCCGGAGCGCACCACCACCTGCCAGCTGCACATGCGCTCCTTCAAGGACGGCGACACGATCGACGTCGAACCGTGGCGGGCCGCCGCGTTCCCGGTGATCAAGGACCTGGTCGTGGACCGGTCGGCCTTCGACCGGATCATCCAGGCCGGCGGGTACATCACCGCCCCGACCGGCGCCGCGCCGGAGGCCCATGCGACGCCGGTGCCGAAACCGGACGCCGACTTCGCCTTCGAGCACGCGGAGTGCATCGGGTGCGGGGCATGCGTGGCCGCCTGCCCGAACGGGGCGGCGATGCTGTTCACCTCCGCCAAGGTCAACCACCTGAACGTCCTGCCCCAGGGGGCGCCCGAGCGGGAGACGCGGGTGCTGGACATGGTGGCGCAGATGGACGAGGAGGGGTTCGGCGGGTGCACGCTGGCCGGTGAGTGCGCGACCGCCTGCCCCAAGGGCATCCCGCTGGTCTCCATCACCAGCATGAACAAGGAGTGGCTGCGCGCCACCAGGAAGGTCGCCAAGCGATAGCGCCGCAGCGGGTACGGCGGGACCACCGGACGTTCGCCGACAAGGTGCGGACGGGCGGGGCCGGGAGTGGTGCTCATCCCCGGCCCCGCCAGGCACCCACAGCGCTGCCGGAACGTGCCCGACAAGGCGGCCGGGACCGGCGAGGCGGGCCGTCGGCGGGCGACGACCTCCGGCATTGACTCCCGGCATTCAGCATTCGCACATCCACGGGTCCCGCGCCGGACACGCCGAGGCCAGCCGACCGCGGAAGAAAGCAGGTGCAGATTCCCCATGCACTGTCCCCATGCTTTTCCGCTCGGCGCAGGAGACCTCCATGACCGCCATGCCCGTCTCGCCCCCAGCCCTCGCCGTCCCGCCCGGCGGTTCCGGCTACCTCGTGTCGCTCGCCCGCGACCTGGACGACGTCCGGGCCGCGCAGCGGCTGCGTCACCAGGTGTTCGCCGGAGAGCTGGGCGCCCGGCTCGACGGCCCTGAACCGGGCCTGGACACCGACGCCTTCGACGCGTACTGCGACCACCTTCTCATCCGGGACAAGGGCACCGGCGAGGTGGTCGGCACCTACCGGCTGCTGCCGCCCGAGCGGGCCGCGGTCGCCGGACGGCTCTACTCCGACGGCGAGTTCGACCTGAGCCGGCTCGACGCGATCCGGCCCGGCCTGGTCGAGGTCGGCCGCTCGTGCGTGCACCCCGCCCACCGCGACGGCGCCGTCATCGGCCTCATCTGGGCCGGGATCGCCCGCTACATGGTGGACCGCGGCCACGAGTGGCTCGCCGGCTGCTGCTCGGTCCCGCTGGCCGACGGCGGCGCCCTGGCGACGGCGACCTGGGACCGGGTACGCGAGAAGCACCTGGCGCCGGAGGAGTTCCGGGTCCGGCCGCTGCTGCCCTGGACGCCCGACGGCGCCGGCCCGGTCGCCCGCACCGAACTCCCGGCGCTGCTGCGCGGCTATCTCCGCCTCGGCGCCTGGGTGTGCGGGGAGCCCGCCCACGACCCCGACTTCGGCGTCGCCGACCTGTACGTGCTGCTGTCGATGCGCCGGGTCAACCAGCGCTATCTGCGGCACTTCCTCTCCCTCGTCCCGGCCTGATGAGCGTCTGGCTGCCCAGCGCACCCTGCACCCCGCGGGCGTGCGTGGAGACGACGGCGTCCCTCACGGCCGTACCGCGGGCCGTGCTGCGGCTCACGTCGGTGGTCGTGCTGGTCCTGGTCGGGGTCGTGCTGTCGCCGGTCGGGCGATGGATGCCGGCCCGCGTGGTGCGGTCCTGGAGCCGGGCCGTGGTGCGGGCGGCGGGGTGCGGATCCGGGTGACCGGCTCACCCGCGCCCACCGCCACCGGGCTGCTCCTGGTCGCCAACCACATCTCCTGGCTGGACATCCCGCTGCTGGCCGGCGTCCGCCCGGCCCGGATGCTCGCCAAGGCCGAGATCCGGCGGTGGCCCGTGGCAGGCGCGCTGGCCGCCCGCGGCGGCGTCCTGTTCATCGACCGCGACCGGCTGCGCGCACTGCCCGCCACGGTCGCCCGGATCGCCGACGTGCTGCGGGCCGGGCGGGCGGTCGCCGTGTTCCCGGAGGGCAGCACCTGGTGCGGCCGCGCCCAGGGACACTTCCGGCGGGCCGTGTTCCAGGCCGCGCTGGACGCCCGTGTGCCGGTCCAGCCGGTACGCATCCGCTACGTGGACCGCGCGGGCGGGCCCAGCACCGCGGCCGCGTTCGTCGGCGAGGACTCGCTGCTCGCCTCGCTGTGGCGGGTGGTGTCGGCGCGGGGGCTGGTCGCGGACGTCGAGGTACTGCCGGCGCTCGCACCGGGCGGCCACCCCGACCGTAGGTCGCTGGCCGCCGACGCCGGGGCCCGGGTGCTGGGCGGGACGCAGGAGCGGCGGATCCTCGCTCGGGTCGACCGGCACGGCCCGCTCGGCGGACGCCGGTTCGACGAATTCCCGGTAAGCGAGGGGGTGACGGCCGTCCCTGATGGGACCATGACGCGACCCGACCTCTGAGGGGAGCGCGCGTGAGCAGAAGCCCGGTCGGCCGGACGGTACTCGTGACGGGAGGCAGCGGCTTCGTGGCCGCCCATCTCGTGCAGCAGCTCCTGGAACGCGGCCACCACGTCCACACCACCGTGCGCAGCACGGCGAACACGGCCAAGCTCCGTCCCCTGCACGCGCTGCGGGACGCCCATCCCGGCCGGCTCGACCTCTTCGAGGCGGACCTGCTGACGGAGGGCTCCTTCGACGAGGCGGCGAAGGGCTGCGCGGTGGTCTTCCACGTGGCCTCGCCGTTCCTCATGCCGGAGAAGATCAAGGACGGCCTGCGGGACGTGGTGGAACCGGCCCTGCGGGGCACCCGCAACGTCGTGGCGGCGATCGAGCGCACGGAGACCGTCGAGCGCCTCGTCTTCACCTCCACGGTCGGCGCGATCTTCGGCGACTACGCCGACGTACGGGAGATGGACGACCAGACCCTGTCGGAGAGGTACTTCAACACCACCAGCACGGTGGAGAACAACCCGTACCACTACGCCAAGACCGTGGCGGAGCAGGCGGCCTGGGAGGCCGAGGCCGCGCAGAAGCGCTGGCGCATGGTCTCCGTCAACCCCGGCCTGATCCTGGGCCCCTCCCTCACCCCCGCCTCGGACTCGGGCAGCCTGTTCCTCCTGGACGAGCTCTTCAAGGGCTACTTCTTCTACGGCGCCCCCGACTTCAGCTTCACCACCGTCGACGTACGGGACGTGGCGGCGGCCCACATCGCGGCGGCGGAACGCCCCGAAGCGCACGGCCGGTACATCGTGGCGGCCGAGGAGATGACCTCCTTCCGCCAGATGGCGAGAGCCCTGCTGAAGCACCACCCGCGCAACCTGCGGCTGCCCCGGACCGCCCTCCCGCACTGGCCGGTCCGCGTCCTCGGCCCCGCCTTCGGCCTCTCCCAGGACTACATCCGGGCGCACCTCGGCATCCGCTTCCGCGTCGACAACCGCAGAAGCACCGAGGAACTCGGCGTCGCCTACCGCCCGATCGAGGAAACCCTGCTGGACCACTACCGCTCCTGGCAGGAGCAACGGAACTAGTGCTGTCCCGGGCGAGCGGCGGTCAGCTGCCGCTCCGCTCGCTGTGCACGATGCCGGCCAGCCGGCGGTAGGAGTCCAGGAGCGCCGCGCGGTCGTACGTGCTGGTCGTGACCAGGACCTCCTGCGCGCCCGTCTCCTTCAGCACCGTCTCCAGTTCGTGGGCGACCTGTTCCTCGGCGCCCGCGAGGTGACCGGTCAGGCCGGATTCGTAGAAGCCGCGCTCCTTCGCGGTCATCGTGCGGGCCTCGGCCTCCTCCGCGGGCGGCAGCGGGGGGAAGGTGCCCCGGGTGCGCGAGTGGGCCATCGACCAGGCCTCCGGGATCAGCAGCCGTCGGGCCGCCTCGGGGGTCGCGGCCACGGCGATCGTCCCGGAGATGACGACGTACGGCTCCGACGCCCAGGCGGAGGGCCGGAAGCGGGTGCGGTAGTGATCGACGCCCCGCTGCATCTTCTCCCTGTCGCGCAGGTCGCCGATGACCATCGGCAGCCCCGCGCGGGCGGCGATCTCCGCGCCCTCGCCCATGGCCAGCACGAACGGGGGCACGGTCAGGCCCTGCGCCGGGTACGCGTGCACCCGGGCAGGGGAGGCGCCCCGGAACCAGCCGAGCAGTTCCGCCAGCTGGGCCGCGAAGTCGTCGGCGTCGTCCTTGTCCCGGCCGAGCGCCCGGCGCACCCCGTCGGTGAAGCCCACCGAGCGGCCCAGGCCCATGTCGATCCGGCCGGGGAAGAGCGATTCCAGCACGCCGAACTGCTCGGCCACGACCAGCGGCCGGTGGTTGGGCAGCATCACCCCTCCGGTCCCCACGCGGATCGTGTGCGTCGCACCGGCCACGGCGGCCGCGAGCACGGTGGGCGCCGAACCCGCCACGCCGGGCACGCCGTGGTGTTCGGAGACCCAGAACCGGTGGTAGCCGAGGCGCTCGGCCTCCTGCGCCAGCGCCACGGTGTCCCGCAGCGCCTCGGCGCCGGTGTGCCCCTCGCGGATGCGGGAGCGGTCGAGGACGGAGAAGCGGGCCGAGGCGATCACGGAACTCATACAGGTTTCAACGCCTGGCGGCCCGCAGGATTCCTCAGCGGGCGCACCGGGTCAGAACCGTGCCCCGACGGCCGCCTCGTTGCGCGGGACCAGGAACGACGGCGCGGACGGCAGCGTCCCGTCGGCCGCGCGGGCGCCGGTGAGCGGTCCGGCGTCCGTGCTCAGCACCGAGGACGCGTTCCACGTGCCGCCCAGCTCCCAGGAGTTGCCGCTGGAGACGGTCGCCGAACCCAGCGCAGAGGCGCGGGCGTCGGCCACCGCGAGGTTGCCCGTGAGGACGGCCTTGGCGCCGGAGGTGTCGAAGTCGAAGCCCGTGCCCGCGGCCGCGTAGGACGTGTTCCTGGTCAGGGCGAGGGCGCCCGGGTTGCCGTTGTCCGTGAAGCCGTGCGCCGCGTTCTTGAAGGCGACCGAGCCTCGCACGGTGTGCGCCACCGCCGGCGCCGGACTGCCCCCGCCCAGCTTGAACCCGTTGCCGTCACCGGCGAAGTCCGGGAAGTTCCAGCGGTTGAAACCGTTTCCGTACGCGACCGTGTTCTCGATCCGCACCGGCGAGGTGAACTTCCAGGCGTCGAAACCGTCGTCGACGTTGTTCCACAGGCGGGCGCCGCGCACCACGTTTCCCGTGCCGCTGCCCTCCTTGACGGCCAGCCCGTCCGCGCTCTCGCCGTTCTTGCGGGGGTCCCGGTTGGCGTAACTGTCCAGGTCGAGGATCTGGTTGTTCGCGGAGGCGCCCTGGAGCTGGAAGCCCGACTCGTAGTTGTCGTGGGTGGAGAGCCGGGAGAAGACGTTTCCGTTGCAGCCGTCGCAGTACACGCCGTACGGGCCGTTCACGATCTCCAGGTCCGAGATCCGCCAGTACGAGGCCTCCTGGTGGATCGCCCCGCGCTCCGCGCGCGGGATGCTGCCGCCGACCGGGGTGTGGCTCGCCGGCAACCGCTCGCCGTCGATGCGGACGCGCTCACCGCCGTAGACCCCCAGGGTGATGGGCTGCGCGGCGGTGCCCGAGGCGGTGATGGTGATGTTGTCGGTGAGGGCGTACGTGCCGCCGCGCACGGTGATGACGTCGCCGGGCGCGGCCAGGTCCACCGCCCGCTGAACGGTCCTCAGCGGCTGGGCGAGCGTGCCGGGCGCCGCGTCGTTCCCGTTCGTCGCCACGACCAGAGTCCTGGGTGCGGCGGACGCCTCGCCCGCCGGGCCCACCACCGTCGCCAGTGCCGCACTCAGCACCGCCGCCGTCCAGATCGACGCATTGCGCATGGGCTCTCCGCCTCCGCCAGTCCACTGTCGCCTGCCTGCTGTCGCAGGGCAGTGGGCGCCGGGGGAGGGAAGGTTGCCGGGGTCGGCGATCTGTTTAGGGTGAGCGTCGTGACCGACAGCAGCAAGAAGCCCCTCGCCGTGTTCGACCTGGACAACACCCTCGCCGACACGGCCCACCGACAGCGGTTCCTGGAGCGCGCACCGCGCGACTGGACCGGGTTCTTCGCGGCCGCGCCGCAGGACCCGCCGATCCCGGAGGGCATCGCGCTGGCGCTGGCCCACGCCGAGGAGTGCGAGGTCGTCTACCTCACCGGCCGGCCCGAGCGCTGCCGCCGGGACACGCTGGAGTGGCTCGCCGCGCAGGGGCTGCCGGAGGGACGCGTCCACATGCGGCGCAACGACGACCGCAGGCCCGCCCGGCGCACCAAGCTGGAGATCCTCAAGCGGCTCGCCGGCACCCGGGAGATCCGGGTGCTGGTCGACGACGACGAGCTGGTCTGCGACGACGCCGAACGGGCGGGATTCACCGTCGTACGGGCGCGCTGGACCGCCCCTTCCGCCGCGCTGGAGAGCGCGCAGGAGCGGGAGGGGCGGACCTGAGAGCCGTCAGTCGGACTCCTCCAGCCGGAAGCCGACCTTCAGGCCCACCTGCCAGTGCTGGATCTGCCCGTCCTCGATCTGGCCCCGCACCTGGGTCACCTCGAACCAGTCCAGGTTGCGCAGGGTCTGCGAGGCACGGTTGATCCCGTTGCGGACCGCCTGGTCGACGCTGTCGGGCGAGGTGCCGACGATCTCCGTGACCCGGTAGGTGTGGTTCGACATACGGGTGCTCCTCTCCGCCGTGACGGCTGTGTCACGCGTCACTCAACCGTGCCTCAGTCTGCCGTGGAGCGCGAGCCGTCCGTCACCTCACCGTGCTCAGCGACAGGGCGAAGCGACCCTGGGCGTCCGTCCACCAGTGGGTCAGTTCCAGCCCCGCGGCGGACAGTTCCGCGCGCACGCCCTCCTCCCGGAACTTCGCCGACACCTCGGTGCGCAGTTCCTCGCCGGCCGCGAAGTCGACGGCCAGGTCGAGCGCGGGCACCTTCAGGGTCTGCGCCGCCCGGGAGCGCAGCCGCATCTCGATCCACTCGTGCTCCGGGTCCCAGAGCGCGACGTGGTCGAAGGCCACGGGGTCGAAGTCGGCGTCCAGTTCACGGTTGACCACGGCCAGAACGTTCTTGTTGAACAGGGCCGTCACCCCGGCCGCGTCGTCGTACGCCCGCACCAGCACACCCTCGTCCTTGACGAGGTCCGTACCGAGCAGCAACGCGTCGCCCGGCGCGAGCAGCGCGCGCACCGAGGCGAGGAACACCGCGCGCTCGGCCGGCAGCAGGTTGCCGATCGTGCCGCCGAGGAAGGCGACGAGGCGCGGGCCCGGGGTATCCGGCAGGGACAACTCCGCGGTGAAGTCGGCGATCAGGGCGTGGACGGTCAGCCGTGGCCGCTCGGCGACCAGGGCCTGCCCGGCCTGGGTGAGGGCGCTCTCGCTGACGTCGACGGGCACGTACGTGTCGAGTTCCGTCATCGCGTCGATCAGGTGGCGCGTCTTCTCCGAGGAGCCCGAGCCGAGCTCGACGAGGGTGCGGGCGCCGGCCGCCGCCGCGATCTCGCCGGCCCGGTTCACGAGGATCTCGCGCTCGGCGCGGGTCGGGTAGTACTCGGGCAGTTCGGTGATCCGCTCGAACAGCTCGCTGCCGTGCGCGTCGTAGAACCACTTGGGCGGCAGCGTCTTGGGGGCGGCGGTCAGGCCGCGCTGGACGTCGGCGCGCAGGGCGGCGTCCGTGGCGTCCTCGGGGAGGGTGCGGGTGATCTGGAACGGGCTCACGTGCCGGTCTCCTTGCGGGGTGCGGATGCCACGTCCGGGCTCGGGTCCTTGAGCGGGGTGAGCAGGACGTCGGCGCGGCTCGCCGCGAGCAGGGTGCGGTCGGGGACCTCCTGCCAGCGCGGATCGTCGTCGTAGGGTTCGGAGGCCACGACCGTGCCCCGGCCGGGCTCCGCCAGATACCAGAGGGTGTCGCCCCAGGCGGTCGCCGTGATGGTCTCGCCGTTGGTGAGGAGCAGGTTGAGCCGGGAGCCGGGGGCCGCCGCGGCGACCTCGACCACCGTGTCCGCCAGCGCCTGACTCTCGGTGTCCCCGCCGCGCAGCCGGGCCAGGACCAGCGCCCACACGAACGCCGAGTCGTTGCGGGCCTCCATCGACAGCAGCTCGGCGCCGGGCAGGGAGCCGGTGAGCGGCTCCAGCGAGTGCGGCCAGCCCGCCACCGCCCCGTTGTGGCTGAACAACCAGCTCCCGGCCGCGTACGGCGCCGCCGCGGCCTCCGCGTCGGCCCCGGCCAGCGTCGCGTCGCGGACGGCGGCCAGCAGTGCCCGGCTGCGCACGACCCGGGCGAGGTCGGCGAAGGACAGGTCGGCCCAGATGGGCCCGGCCCGGCGGTAACGCGCCGGCACCGGGTCCCCCTCGGCGTACCAACCCACCCCGAAACCATCGGCGTTGACCGTCCCGTACCGCTGTCTGCGCGGTGCCCACGACTGGCGGTAGAGGGCGTGCGGGGGCTCCGCGAGGAGCCGGCCGAGCGGCTCCTCGCGGCCCACATAGGCGAGGTGACGGCACATCAGGCGGCTCCGGCCGAGCGGGCGGTGCGGAACCCGGAGAAGATCTGCCGCCTGATCGGGTAGTCCCAGTTGCGGAACGTGCCCCGGCAGGCCACCGGGTCCACCGCGAACGAACCGCCGCGCAGCACCTTGTACTCGGGGCCGAAGAACACCTCCGAGTACTCCTTGTACGGGAACATCCGGAAACCGGGGTAGGGGAGGAAGTCGCTGGCCGTCCACTCCCACACGTCGCCGATCAACTGCCGCACCCCGAGCGGGGATTCACCGGCCGGGTAGCTGCCGGCCGGGGCCGGGCGCAGATGGCGCTGGCCCAGGTTGGCGTGTTCGGGGCCGGGATCGGCGTCGCCCCACGGGTAGCGCATCGAGCCGCCGGTCGCCGGGTCGAAGCGGGCCGCCTTCTCCCACTCGGACTCGGTGGGCAGCCGGCGTCCGGCCCAGCGGGCGTAGGCGTCGGCCTCGTACCAGCACACGTGCAGCACCGGCTCGTCGGGCGGCACCGCCTCGGTGACCCCGAAGCGGCGGCGCAGCCACTGCCCGCCGTCGCGCCGCCAGAACAGCGGGGCGTGGATGCCGTGCCCGCGGATGTGCGCCCAGCCCTCCTTGGTCCACCAGCGCTCTTCGTCGTAGCCGCCGTCCTCGATGAACGCCTGGTACGCGGCGTTCGTCACCGGGGTGGTGTCGATGTGGAAGGCCGCCACCTCGCGCCGGTGCGCGGGCCGTTCGTTGTCCAGCGCCCAGGGTTCGCCGGACGTGCCCATCGTGAACGGGCCGCCGGGGACGAGGACTTCGGACGGGCCGGTGAACAGCGGCACCGGGTCCGGGTCGGGAGCGGTGAGGGCCTGCGGGCCGGTGCGGAGCTGATGGGTGATCAGCATCGTCTCGTCGTGCTGCTGTTCGTGCTGGGCGATCATCCCGAAGGCGAAGCCGGCCTCCGTCAGCCGGGTGCCTCGGAAGTCGGCCGACTCCAGCACGTCCATCACCCGGCCGCGCACCTCCGCCGCGTACCGGCGGGCCTCGGCGGGCGGCAGCAGGGGCAGCGAGGGCCGTTCGGCGCGCGAGTGCTCGAAGGCGTCGTACAGGCCGTCGATCTCCGGGCGCATCGCCTCACGGCCGGCCACCGCGCGCAGCAGCCACAGCTCCTCCTGGTTGCCGATGTGCGCGAGGTCCCACACCAGCGGGGACATCAGCGGGGAGTGCTGGGCGGTGAGGTCGGGCTCCGCCACGCAGCTCGTCAGCAGCGTGGTGCGCTCGCGGGCCGTGGTGAGCGAGGCGAGCACACGGGCGCGGAGGGTCTCCGCGTCCGGGGCGGCCGCAGCGTCCCCGGCCGGCTCGGTGTCCGGGGCGGGCTCGGTGTCCAGTGCGGGCTCGGTCATGTGCGGAGGTCCTTCCCGTACGCGCGGGTGTCCGTGCCGCGCAGGCGGTCGAGCTGGTCGTCGGCGGGGGTGCGGCCCTTGAGGACGTAGCGGTTGAAGTAGTCCGTGACCGCGTCCATGACGCCGTCGTCGGCGCCGAGGCGGGGCAGGGCCCGCAGCGCCGTGGTGAAGCAGGCGACGGCGACCTCGTGCAGCTCGGGGTCGGTCAGCCCGTGCCGGGCCGCGTCGATCCACAGCGGATTGTGCGGGGCCGGCAGCGGCTGGGCGCGCTCGGCCAGCGGCTTCACGGTGCGGTAGGCGTTCTCGGCCGCCTCCGGGTCGTCGAACAGCGCCGTCGTCACGGCGAGCGGGACGATCCAGCCGTCGTCGCCGGGCTGCGCGTCGATCATGCGCAGCTCCAGGTGACCGCGCGGTCTGACCGGCGGGAACAAGGTGGTGAGGTGGTAGTCGAGATCCTCCCGGGTCGGCTCTCCCGCCCGGGTCCACTCCCGGAACGTGAGCCGCTCGGGCACGTCCCACGGCCCGCTGTCGCGCCGGACGCACATCACCGGCGCGTCCAGCACGTGTCGGGCCCAGGTGGCGCGTGGATCGCCGTCCAGGACGGGTCCGCCCGCCCGGCCGGCGCCGATCTCCATCCACAGCAACTGCCGGGTGGAACGCCAGCCGGTGGGGCTGCCGCCGAGCAGCGGGGAGTTGGCGAAGGCCGCCACCAGCACCGCGCCCAGCGTGTGCGACAGCCACCAGCGCCGTCCGTGTCCCAAGGGGCCGGGCTCCTCGTACCCGGCGTCCAGGCAGACCTGTACGGAGGCCGAGGTGCACATCATGGCGCGGCCGGCCGGGCCCGTGCGGTCGAGGCAGGCCTCCATGGCGTCGTAGCGGGGCTCGTGCAGGAACCTTCGGGGTGGGCGCCAGGGGTCCGTGCCGTTGCCGGAGAGGGCGAGCCCGTGCTCGGCCAGGGCCGCGCGGACGGCGGCGAGGTCGGCGGAGACGGTGCCCACGCATTCCATCAGGGAGGCGGCGGGCGGTGAGCTCAGTTCCAGCTGGCCGCCGGGTTCGACGGTGAGCGGCGAGCCCAGAGGCACGGTGCGCAGTGCGGCGTACGCGGTTTCGAGTCGTTCAGTTGTGACGGGAAGCTGCGGCGAGCGCAGCTCGTGGACGAGCCATTCCACCTCGACCCCGACGGTGCGGGGCGGGCCGGTCTTGAAGCAGATGCCCCTGACCAGGGCCTCCACCTCGGCTTCGGTGAGGGCGGTGTGGCGCTCGGTACCTCCGGTGCTGTCGGTACAGTCGCTGACCGAATCGGACATGTCGGGATCCTCCTGAGATTCCACCATGCCACCGGTCCGGCCTCGGTGCGGCCGGACCGGCATAGCTCGTTCCACCCAAGACCCTCGATTCGAATCGCACAAGGGTGCACAACGGCACTTTTGGGACCGGGAATGCTGGATTCCCTGCTCATTCCATGCCGATGTCGAGCTGTTCTCTGTGTGTTTTCGGCGTGTCGGCGCGGCGTTGCCCGACCCGGAAAATCCTGTTGCACCAGGTGTCCAGCATCGCTCACGATGCGTGTATGAGCACGGCGGGGGAGACGGGCGGGGCGCGAGTGACCGCGCGGCGCGTGACCATGGAGTCCACGGGGGTGGCGCCATGAGCGCGCGACTGCGCGGCATCGCCCGCGAGACGCAGGAGATCGTCGCTGCGGGCGGCTACCGCGCGTCCGACGGGAGCGAGGTGTCCCTCGCGGCGCCGATCGAGGCGGCCCGGGCGGGAACGCGGACGGCAGGACCGGCGCCGGTCGCCGTTCCCGCCCCGGTGACGCCGATCGCGGACACGCTGATCGAGGTCACGGGCGAGAGCAGCCTGGAGGCCGCCCGCCGGCTCGCCGCCGCCGGCCCGGTCGCCGCCCTGAACTTCGCCTCCGCGCGCAACCCCGGCGGCGGCTACCTCAACGGCGCCCAGGCGCAGGAGGAGGCCCTGTGCCGGGCCTCCGCGCTGTACACCTGCCTGCTCACGGCCCGGGAGTTCTACGACCACCACCGCGCCCACCGCGACCCGTTCTACACGGACCGCGTCATCCACTCACCGGCCGTGCCCGTCTTCCGTGACGACCGCGGCCGACTGCTGGACGACCCGTACGCCGTCGGCTTCCTGACGGCCGCCGCGCCCAACGCCGGCGTGGTGCTGCGGACGACGCCGGAGCGCACGTCCGAGCTGCCGCGCGCGCTGGCGGTCCGTGCCGAGCGCGTCCTGGAGACGGCCGCCGCGCACGGCTACCGGCGGCTCGTCCTGGGCGCGTGGGGCTGCGGGGTGTTCCGCAACGATCCCGCGCAGGTGGCGGGGGCGTTCCGGGCGCTGCTGGGCCCCGACGGGCGGTTCGGGCAGACGTTCGACCATGTGGTGTTCGGGGTGCTGGACCGGACGCCGCGCAGCGTGGTGCGGAGCGCCTTCGAGGAGGCGTTCACCCCGCTCCAGGGTCTGACGGGCGCTCAGGTCCAGCCGTAGCGCTCATGCAGCCGCTGGCGGACCAGGTTGAACCGCATCCGGTCCAGCGCGCAGGCCTCGCGGCGCATGCCGTCCTCGTGGAGGCGCAGGATGCGGTCGACGTCCACCCAGGAGTCCCGTCCGGTCCGGTCCCAGGGCCCGCTCCCGATCGCCACCCACTCCCGGTCGCCGTCATGCCGCTTGCTGGACAGCTGCACGGCGAGAAAGGCGCCGCCCGCCTCCCGGGCGACGACGAGCACCGGGCGGTCCTTGCCCCGGCCGTCGTTCTCCTCGAAGGGCACCCAGGTCCACACGATCTCGCCGGGATCGGGGTCGCCGTCGTGCGCGGGGGAGTACTCGGTGCGCACCCGGCCGACCTCGCGGGGGTCGGCCTCGGTCGTGGCGGAGGGGCCGGAGCGGCCCGGGACGTCTGCATCTGCATCGGTAAACGCGGTCACGGGGGCACCTTAGAGGCTGCCCCCGTGACCGCGTTTCACCGCTGGGTCACTTCTCCTCGACCGGCACCCGCTGCGAAGGCGGGGCCGACGGCGGGCTCGCGATCCCGTTGAGGGGCGAAGTCCCCTGCGGGGCCTGCCCGTTCTGGTTCATCGAGGCGAGCAGCTGACGGGCCAGGCCGAGGCCCGTCCCGCCCATGGTGAGCGCCTTGGCGAAAACGTCCGCCATGCCGTCCGCGCCGTTGAGCAGCACCATGTTGTCGACGTTGCCGAACGCGGACGCGCCGGCCCGTACGATCTCCGGCCAGTTCTCGGCGAGTTGCTGGGCGACGACCGCCTCCTGGTTCTCGGCCAGCGCGGCGGCCCGGGCCTTGATGGCCTCCGCCTCCGCAAGGCCCTGCGCCTTCGTCGCCTCGGCCTCCGCCAGACCCCTGGCCTGCGCGGCGGCCGCCTCGGCCTCACCGGTGGCCCGGGTCGCGGCCGCGGTGGCCTCACCGCGGGCCCTGGTCGCCTCGGCCTCGGCGCCGGCGGCCTGCTTGAGCCGGCTCGCCTCGGCGGCGGACGCGAGCTCGGTCTCCTTCGCCTTGGCCTGCGCCGCCGAGATCCGGGCGTCGCGCTCGGCCTCGGCCAGCGTGCGCTTCTCGTACGCCTTCGCGTCCGCGGGCTTGCGGACGTCCGCCTGGAGCTGCTGCTCCCTGCGGTGCGCCTCAAGTTCGGCGACCCGGGTCTCCTGGACGACGACCTCCTGCCGGGCGGCCGCGTCGGCGAGAGGCCCCGCCTGACGGGCCTTGGCGCCCGCCTTGTCCCGCTCGGCCTGGTAGCCGGCCTGCAGGATCTCGCTGTCCCGGGTGGCCTCCGCCATCCGGGCGAACGAGGCCTGCTCCGCCTCCGTGGCGAGACGGTTCGCCTCCGCCTGGGCGATGCGCGCGTCCCGCTGCACGGCCGCCGCGTGCGGCATCGCCAGGTTGCGGATGTAGCCGGTCGGGTCCTCGATCTCGTGGATCTGCAGAGAGTCCACGATCAGGCCCAGCTTCTCCATCTCCGTACCGCAGGCGGCACGGGTCTGACCGGTGAGCTTCTCCCGGTCGCGGATCATGTCCTCCACCGTCAACCCGCCCACGATGGACCGCAGATGACCGGCGAAGACGTTGTGCACCCGCTCCGACATCAGCTTCTGCTGGTCGAGGAAACGCCGGGCCGCGTTGGCGATGGACACGAAGTCGTCGCCCACCTTGAAGATGACCACGCCCCGAACCTTGAGCGGAATGCCCTGGTGCGTCACGCAGTCCACATGCAGTTCGGTCTCGTTCAGATCCAGCGACAGCTTCCGCACCACCTGCACGCCGGGCATCACCAGCGTGCCGCGCCCGGTGACGATACGGAAGCCCATCCCCGCTTCCAGGCCCTCTGTGCGGTGGTTGGAACCGGAGATGACGAGTGCCTCGTTGGGTTCCGCGACCCGCCACATCATCTTGAACAGACCCAGCAGAACGAGAACGGCGACAACCGCCGCCCCCGCAACGACGCCGACGATCATCGGCATACGCCCCCTTTGGATGGTGCCCTCTCGGCACCGAACGAAGGGAGTGTGCGCCTGCCCGAGTCCAGGTTGAAGACGCTGTGGAATCCTTGTTGCAATCTTGACGCTTACGTTCCCGAAGGCGCACCAAACCGCTCTCACCTGCGCCGCAGCAGGCTCAACTGTCGTACGCCGGGGTGACGTAGACCGTCCTGGGCGGCAGGTGCTCCACCACCATCACCACCGTGCCGCACTCGATGCGGCCCGTGCCGTCCGCCGGGTAGGCGAGGAAGTGCTCGGCCCCGCCGCGCACCCGGACGATCACCTCGCCCACGAGTCCCGGCCCGATCGCCCCGGTGACCCGCCCCATGAGCCCGACCATCGACGCATCGTCCATGGTCACAGGGTACGGGTGGAACCAGCTCGTCCGGCCGGGCGGTCCGCGGTTTTCCCGCGGCCATGGCTCGTGCCACAGCCGTCCCACAGGCATCTTCTGTTACCGCGCGAAGGATTGACGTGTTCCTGTCTCACCCCTACCTTCCGATCGATGTTCCGAACTGTGTTCGGAATCTCGAACCTTGAGCCGTAGGAGAGCCGCACCATGACGACACGTCCCCCCGCCCCGTCCCGCCGTGCCCTGCTGCGCGCGATGGCCGTGCTGCCCGCCGCGGCACTCGTGCTCGGTGAGGCGCCCGGCCTGCTCGGCACGGCCCTCGCCGCCGCGCCGGCCGCCGGGTCGGCCACTCGCTACACCATCGTCCCGTTCCTCAACAGCAACGACGGCACGGTGAACGTCTACCAGTCCGACGACGCCACCGACTTCCGACTGGTGCAGTCCTCCGCCTACACCCCGCCCAGCAACCGCATCCGCGACGCGAGCGTCTTCAAGCACACCAACGGCTACTACTACATCACCTACACCACCCACACCTGGCAGGACGCCAGCACCACCATCGGCTTCGCCCGCAGCTCCGACCGGGTCAACTGGACGTTCCTGTACGACTACACGGTCCCGATCGCGAACCTCTCGCGCGCCTGGGCGCCGGAGTGGTTCGTCGACAGCGACGGCAGCGTGAACGTCATCGTGTCCTGCTCGGTGACCAGCGACGAGTGGATCTTCACCCCGTATCTGCTGAAGGCCACCAACTCCGCGCTCACCACCTGGAGTTCACCGGTCGCCCTGTCCGGCATCGGGCCGAACCACATCGACACCTACATCGTGAAGACCGGCTCGACGTACCACGCGTTCACGAAGAACGAGACGGCGAAGTACATCGAGTACGGCACCGCGTCCAGCCTCGCCGGCCCGTACACGATCACCAAGACCGGCGACTGGGCGGGCTGGGGCAGCTACCGCGAGGGGCCGTCCGTCATCCAGCTCGACAACGGCGGCTGGCGGATCTTCTTCGACGGCTACGGCGACGGCAACTACTACTACAGCGACAGCTACGACACCTTCGCCACCTGGACCGCGCCGAAGGCCCTGCCGGGCATCTCGGGCACGGCACGCCACTTCACGGTGATCAAGGAGACGGTGACCGGCGGCCCGGGCATCACGAAGAACGCCACCCGCTCCCTGCGCTCCGCCAACTACACCACCCGCTACTGGCAGGAGCAGTCCGCCCTGCTCAACCTGCCCGTGGTGACCGGCTCCAGCACCACCGCCGAGAAGCAGGCGTCCACCTTCACCGTCGTGGCGGGTCTCGCGGACGCGAACGCCTACTCGTTCCGCGACGCGTCCGGCAACTACCTGCGCCACTACTCCTTCCGGGGCCGCTTCGACGCCAACGACGGCACGTCGACCTTCGCCAAAGACGCCACGTTCATCGCCCGGACGGGCACGACGAGCGGGGCGATCCGCTTCGAGTCGTACAACTACCCCGGCTACTACCTGCGCCACTACAACTACCAACTCCGCGTGGAGCAGCCGGACGGCACGGACCTCTTCCGCCAGGACAGCTCTTTCGTGCCGGTGACGGCCTGGGCCTGACCCGTCCTCCCTTCGGGCGATCGCTCCTCGGCCCTCTTTCGTCTACAGTGCGCAGCATCGTCTACGTGCCTGTAGTCAACCGAGCTCGTCCCGGTAGGAAAGAGGTCGTGGCCATAGCGCTCCTGCTCGCCTGCGTCTGCCTCGTGCTGTTCGTCGCCCTCGCCACGGTCGTGGCCGTGCGCGAGGGCGCGCCCCTGCCGGGCGACCGCGCCCTCCACGCCTGGTCGCTCGCGCACCGGCCGCCGGTGGCCGAGGCGCTGGCCCGCGGGGTCACCGCGACGGGCGGGGGCGTCTGGCCGTATCTGATCGCTGCCGCGGCCGGGGTGATCGCCGGACGATCACCCCGGGAGCGGGTCTGGTCCGTGGCGGTCGCCGTGGGCGTCCTCCTCGCAGGACAGTCCATCCGCTCCGGACTGATGGAGCTGCTCGCCCGCGCCCGCCCGGCCCCCGCCGACTGGGCGGCACGGGCCTCCGGCTACGCCTTCCCGTCCGGCCATACGACGACGTCGGCGCTGGCCGCCGGTCTGCTGGCCTGGGCGGTGGTGCGGCGGACGGCGCCCGGCCAGGCCCGGACGGTGTGCGCCGTAGCCGCCTGCTGGGCCATCGCCGTAGGCCTGAGCCGTGTGTATCTCGGCGTGCACTGGCCGAGCGACGTCCTCGGCGGCTGGCTACTGGCCGCCGCCTGGCTGAGCCTGTGCGCGCAGGTCGTAGCCCGCCGCCTGCCCAGGTTCACGACGCGTACACCGCAGGAGCCGGGCGAGCGGGATCCTGGCCGTTGAGGCAGGTCACGCCCCGTGTGACCTGCCTCAGGGCTGCAGCCCCACGACCCGGCTGCTTCCCTCAGGAGGTTGCGACGGCCGGGGGCGCGGTGTGGAGGGCGAGGGCGTGGTCGAAGCGGCGCAGGAGGAGCAGCGCGGTGGTGGCAAGGCCGATGAGGAGGCCCAGCCAGATGCCCACGGTGTCCCAGCCTGCGGCGAGACCGAGGAGCGCGGCGGCCGGCAGGCCGACGAGCCAGTAGCCGACCAGGGTGACCCGGAAGCCGCCCTTGGTGTCGTCCAGGCCGCGCAGCAGGCCGACGCCGATGTTCTGGGTGCAGTCGAAGAACTGCAACACCGCGGCGATCAGCAGAAGATGCGTGGCCAGGTCCGTGGCGGAGGCGTTCTCGCTCTCGATGAACGGCGCCAGCACCAGCCCCGGAACGGTGACGTAGACCAGCGCCACGACCGCCATCACCGCGGCGGCGCACGCCAGCGCCGTCGACTTCAGCCGCCGGGCCGCCGCCGTGTTGCCGAGGGCCAGTTCACGGCTGACGCCGAGGGACGCGGCGTGGGAGAGACCGACCGCGATCTGGAACACGATGTACACGAGCTGGTTGACGGCCGTGTGCGCGGCGAGCGCCGCCGTGCCGAAGCTGCCCACCAGCAGCGCGACCACGGAGAAGAACCCCGCCTCGGAGCCGTAGGTCGCGGCGATCGGCGTGCCGAGCGAGACGAGCCGCCGCAGGGTGGCCGGGCGGGTCTTCCAGATGCTCAGCGACAGCAGCGGGGCCAGCCGTGGGTCGCGGCGGGCCGAGGCGTACAGGGCGAGGCACGACAGCGCGTACACCGACGTCGTGGCGAGCCCGATGCCCGGCAGACCGAGCTTGGGCAGCCCCCAAGTGCCGTGGATGAACACCCAGTTGAGGCCCGCGTTGACTGCGATGGAGGCGATCGTGATGCGCAGCAGGGCCTGCGGGCGGCGCATGCCGACGGTGAACTGGCGGATCGCCTGGAACCACAGACAGGGCACCAGTCCGGGCGCCATCGCGTACAGCACCGGCTTCGCCGCGTCGACGACGTCCGGGTCCTGGCCGAGGAACACCACGGCGTGCCCGATCAGCACCATCAGCACCGCCCCCGCCAGACCGGCGAGCGTGGACAGCAGCAGGCTCGCCCGGACCAGGTCCCGGACCTCCTCGTGAGCGGCCTCGGCCGCGGCGCCCTCGGTCTCGGCGCGTGCGTCGGCCGCGGCGACCTGGTTGCCGACGGCCGTGACCAGGCCGACGCCCATGGTCCGCAGCTGGTTGAAGATCACCATGGCGAGACCGCCGGCGGCGAGGGCCTCGGTGCCGATCAGGCCCATCATGACCGTGTCGGTGGTGGTGAGCGCGACCTGCGCGAGCTGGGTGAGCGCCAGCGGGACGGCGAGCGTGGCCAGGGCGCGGCCGTCGGTGAGGAAGCGGGCGAGGACGGGGGGCATCAGTTCTTTTCCTGCGGGGTTCGTGGAGAGTCGGTGCGGCGGAGCTTGGCCATCAACTCGTCGACCTCGCCCTCGACTTGGGGCGAGAGGAGGTCGCGGTCGGCCATCCAGTCGTCGTCGAAGACGGTGTCCATGTACTTCTCGCCGCCGTCGTTGATCAACGCGACCACAGTAGTGCCGGGCGGCAGGGCGGACATCCGGGTGAGGGCCTCGTACACCACCCCGCCCGCCGAGCCGCCGAGGAGCAGCCCGGTGCGGCGGGCGACGGCCCGGGCGGTGGCGAACGCCTCGACGTCCCCGACCTTCGCCCCCTCGTCCAGCAGCGCGTAGTCGACCATGGCCCCGATCGTCGCGCCCTCCGGAGTGCCGGTGCCGGACTGGTAGTAGTCGTGCGCGGGCGGCCCGAAGGCGATCGAACCCTTCGGCTCGACGCCGACGATCCGCACCCCGGGCACGGTCTCGCGCAGCACGCTCCCGGTTCCGAACAGCCCGCCGCCGGTGCCGACCGCGCCGATGAGGATGTCGATACGACCGTCCAGCGCGGCGTCGAGCTCCCGGGCCACCGGGTGGTAACCCACCCCGTTCGCGGGGTTGTTGTGCTGCTCGGTGAAGTAGGCGTTGTCGGACTCGGCGGCCAGTCTCTCCGCGAACTCCTCGCGGGCGGCGGTGGCCAGTTCCTCGTCGCCGGCGTCGGCCACGTACACCAGTTCCGCGCCGAGCGCCTTCATCGCGCGCAGCTTGTCGACGGCCGCGTGATGGTCGACGACGGCGGTGAAGGCGTAACCGCGTTCGGCGGCCACGACGGCCAGCCCGAGCCCGGTGTTGCCGGAGGTCGACTCGACGATCCGGCCGCCCGGGCGGAGCAGTCCGCGTTCCTCGGCGTCGAGGACCATCTGCCGGGCCATCCGGATCTTGGCGGTGCCGGTCGGGTTGAACTGCTCCAGCTTCAGCAGCAGCCGGGCGTCGCTCTCCGTCCGGCACAGCTCGAACAGCGGGGTGGCGCCGATGAGTTCGGAGACCTGCCGCACGATGGGCGGCCGGTGCAGGGGGTCGTCCATGGAGGCTCCAGGGATGCTCAGAGGGGATGACGGTCGAGGCGCCAGCGGAAGGGGGAGGACTGCGACGAGAGGGAAAGCTGGGAGGCGCGGGAAAGCTGGGAGGCACGGGAGGGCTGGGCGGACGCCGACGGTTCGACGACGACCTTCGGCGGCAGCGGCAGCTCGTGGAACGGCGACTCGTTGGAGTCCATCTGGTAGCCCGCGGTGTTGAGGTAGACCAGGAGGTCGCCGACGGCGGGCCGGCGCGGGAAGGGGATCTTGCGCCAGGTCAGCATGTCCGACTCCAGGCAGGTGGCGGCCCCCACGCACGCCGGGTACGGCCCCGCGTCGGCGACCGGACCGGACCCGGCCGGCACGAGCACCGGGTCCGGCAGGAACTCGCTGTCGAACCACTGCTCGGACAGGCTGAGGCTGCTGCCGTCGACGGTGAGCACCGCGTACCCGTCGCGCTCCTTCACGCCCTGCACCCGGAACACGGTGAACCCTGCCTGGTCCAGCAGGGCCCGGCCCGGCTCCACGAGCAGCGTGACCCCGGCCGCCCGCAGCAGCGCGGCGAGGCTCGTGCGCTCACCGGCGGGGGCGGCCGCCAGGATCATCCGCAGGGCGTCGGCGCCGGCGACGGGGGAGTGGTAGGGGTAGAAGCCGCCGAAGGACTTCTCCGCGTGGAAGTGCTCGGCCCGCCGGCTCTCCTCGAAGCGCCGCCAGTCCTCGGCCGTCACGTAGTCGACGGCGAAGCCGCCGCCGACGCTGACCCGGTCGGCCCGCAGGCCCAGCTCACGGGCGCGCCCGCACAGACGGACCGACTCGGCGGCCAGATCGGCGCGTTGGCGGACGTCGTAGCCGGAGAGGTGGAAGCTGAACCCCTCCATGTCGACGGGGGCCTCGACGCAGCGCGTCAGGGCGCTCGCCAACTCGCCGTCGTCGAGGCCGAAGCGGCTGTGCGGCTGCTCCGGGGGCAGACGGCGCAGCAACACCCGTGCCGTACGCCCCAGTTGACGGGCCAGCGCGATCAGCCGGTCCAGTTCGTCGAGGGCGTCCACGGCGATCAGCGCGCCCTGGAGCACGGCGACGCGCAGCAACGCGTCCGTCTTGGCGGGGCCGGTGACGACGAGGTCCTCGCCGCGGACCCCCGCGGCCAGCGCCTCGCGCAGCTCCCCGTGGCTCGCCACGTCCACGCCGAGGCCGGCCACGGCCGCCCGTTCGGCGTAGACGGCCGCCTTGTTGGCCTTCTTGGCGTAGTACACCCGTCCGTCGACGCCCGCCTCGGCGAACACCTCCCGGAAGGCCGCCGCGTTGGCGTCGAAGCGCTCCGGGAACAGCACGTGGTAGGGGCCGCCGAGTCCGTGGCTCAGCTCGTGCAGCAGCGCGTCGGCCAGCAGCGAGCGCACCTCGGGGGTGGTGTGCGAGGGGAGCGCCGTGGTCATTTCCACAGCGGCACCGCCGTGCCGAGCCCCTGGGCGAGGGCGAGTTGGGCGAACCGGTGGCCGAGCGCGATGTCGGTGACGACGAGTCCGCTGTTGTACGCGAAGATCCGCTGCCCCGGGTCCGAGCGGCCGACGGCCCGGCCGGCCAGCACCTCGGGGAACTCGGCGTCCACGTCCCGCAGTTCACCGTTCGCGTCGGCCATGTCGGTGCCGGTGACGCTCATCTGGGCGGCGCTGGTGGCGATGACGCGGTCGGCCCGGTGCAGGGTCGAGGGCGCGATGCCGTAGCCGACGAGGATGGACAGCGCGGCCGGTTTGAGCCACTCCGCGTGCACGGACGCGGGGGTGTTGGGGCCGGCCGTGGCGAGCACGATGTCCGCGTCCTCGGCCGCCGCCCGCAGGTCGGTCACGACCTCTGCCTCCCGGCCGGGGAAGTGGGCGTGCAGCTGTTCGCGGACCGCCCGGATGCCGTCCGGGTGCGTGCCGAACAGCATCAGCCGCTCCAGGTCCGGCCGCGTGGTCAGCAGGAACGGCAGCGCCAGCCGTCCCTGCGTGCCGGTGCCGACGACCAGCGCGCTGCGGGCGCCCGGGGCGGCCAGTTCCCGGGCCAGCAGGGCCGAGACCGCCGGGGTGCGCAGGGCGCCGACCCGCCCGCAGTCCAGCATCGCGACCGGCAGTCCGCTCTCGTCGTCGTACAGGGTCAGCGTCGTGTAGTAGTGCTGCTTGTCGCGGTCCTCGTGCAGGCCGTGCTTGTACGACGTCTTCACCGCGACCACGCCCCGCACTCCGTCGCGGCCGAGCATCGCGTACGCCACGGAGTGGCCGTCCTCGGGCTTCACGGTGAGCTTGCGCGGGTTGTCCGACCTGCCGTCGGCCAGGGTGCGGTAGGCCTGCTCCACCACGGAGACCACATCGGACAGCGAGATGTCGATACCGGCCACGTCGCTGGTGCTGAGGATGCGCAGAGTCGTGTCGTCGGACGGCATGGTGCTCCCCCTGAGTGCCTGGTCGGAGTGGGTGTCGGTCACGCGAACGCCTCGACGGCCGCCTGGCCGTAGCCATGCTCGAACCGTTCGGCCTGCGGGCGGGTGCGGCGGCCGGGCACGCGCACGGAGGAACGTTTCAGCCAACGGTCCGTGCCGTCGTAGCGGGCCTTGAACGGGACCCGGCCGTGGACGACGAGGTCGTTGTCGACGACCAGGACGTCGCCCGGCGTCAGGGCCACCGCCACGGAGACGCGAGCGAGTTCGGCCTCCAGCCGGCCGTAGGCCGCGCGGTACTCCTCGGGCGCCTCGTCGAGAGGCGTGTAGGCGGGGTCGAAGCGCAGGGTCGGCCCGTCCGGGGACTGCCAGATCGTCGGTACGGGCGGCGGGGCGCCGTCGTAGCCCTGTGCTTCGGCGTAGGCGTCGTCGGGCAGGATCGGCAGCACCGGGCGGCCGAGCGACTCCAGGTCGTCCGCGTCGAGTCGGGTGTGGCGGATGCTGGCGGCCGTGGTGGCGACGGAGTCCGGGTTGCGCAGGCAGCCGAGGACCAGCAGATGGGCGCGGCCGGGGTGGAAGGCGTCCTCGGTGTGCGGGCTGAGCAGCACGTCGCTGCTGGCGCCGGTCTGCTCCTCCTCGTGTCCGGGCGAGGGCACGATGTTGTGCACGAACCGGCCCTCCTGCTGCCCCTCCCAGGCGAGGGGCGTGCCCATCACCGTGGACAGCAGGAGCAGGACCACGTCGTGCAGCGCGCCTGAGTTCCCGGCGGTGGACCAGTGGCCCGGGGTGGCGCCGAGCGCCTCGTCGTCGACGGGGAGGCCGCGCAGCACGAACAGTCCCTCGGCGGTGTCGACGGGGCGGCAGGCCTGCCGGACGTCGTCGCTCAACTTCGCTGCGGCGTCCGGGACTTGGGCGAGCAGTAAGGGGTGGGTGGCGACGCCCTCGAAGGCGTCGAGCAGGGCGCGGGCCGTGGTGAGCAGTTCGGTCACGGCGCGCGGGTGGAGCTGACGTACAGGCGTTGCTGCCGTCGGCATGGGTGATCCGTCCGTTCGATGCGGGTGGGGGGTGCGGGTGCTGGGCCTCCGGTGAGGGAGGCGGCGTCAGCCGGACGGAAACATAGCCAGCACACAGAAATTAGGCAAGCCTTACCTAAGTTGATCTAGATCACAGCCGTCATCCACTTGTATGATCGTCGTAATTCAGGGTAGGCAAACCTAAGCATGTGTCTCGCCTGTGAAATCGAGGACGAAGTGGACCTGACCAGACGTCAACTCCTGTGGGCCGGTGGCGCCATCGGTGCGACCGCCCTGCTGGCCGCCTGTGGAGGCGGCGATGACGCCGAGCCGGCCGGGTCCGCCACCGGCGGCTCGACCAAGCCGCGCAAGGGCGGCACACTCCGGGTCGGGGCCCTCGGCCGGGCCGGCGCCATCACCCGCGACCCGCACGGCTCGCAGGCCAACGAGAGCGACTACCTGATCATCAGCCTCGTATACGACGCGCTCACCGTGCCCGGCGCCAAGCCGAACACCGCGCCCCGGATCGCGGCCGGTTGGGAGCCGTCCGCGGACCTGAAGACCTGGAAGTTCAAGCTCGCCGCGGGGGCGAAGTTCCACGACGGCACACCGGTGACCGCCAAGGACGTCGTCTTCTCGCTCAAGCGGCTGCGGGCCACCCCGTCCGGCGCCTCCCGGCTGCCGGGCATCCAGGCGAAGAACATCACCGCCGAGGGCGCCGACACCGTCGTCCTGGTCTCCGACTACGCCAACGCCGAGCTGCCCCTGCTCACCCGCCTGACCACCTTCGTCATCCCCGACGGCACCACCGACAAGGACATCGCGAAGGCGCCCGGCACCGGCCCCTTCAAGCTCGACTGGTTCCGCTCCGGCAACGCCCGACTGGTCCGCAACGACGACTGGTACGGCGGCGACGTGCACCTCGACGCCATCGAGGTCAAGATCTTCGAGAGCCCCCAGGCCATGGCCAACGCCCTGCTGGCCGGCCAGATCGACCTGGCCTCCAACGTCGGCGCCGTCGCCGCCCGGACGGCCGCGTCCCGCAAGGACGTGACGACCGTCCGCCGCCCCAACGACATGGCGATGCCGATCGTCATGCGCACCGCCGACGGCCCCTTCGCCGACCCCAAGGTGCGCGAGGCGCTGCGGCTGGCCGTCGACCGCAAGGCCATGGTCGACCAGGTCCTCTCCGGCTACGGCACCGTCGCCAACGACGTCCTCGGCACCGGCGACCCCGCCTACGACAAGGGCATCCCGCAGCGGACCCGCGACCTCGCGCAGGCCAGGAAGCTCCTCGCCGAGGCCGGCTTCGACACCTCGAAGACCTACGAACTGATCACCACCGAGGACATATCCGGCCTCGCCGAGTCGGCCACCCTCTTCGCCACCCAGGTCCGCGAGGCCGGCGTGAAGGTGAAGGTCGTCAAGCAGGAGTCGGCCGTCTTCTGGGACAGGACCTGGCTCAAGGGCGACCTGTACACCACCTACTGGGGCACCAACGACTCGGTGGTCTTCTTCGCCAGCAAGACCATGGTCTCCGACAGCGGGCAGAACGAGGCCGGCTGGAAGTCCAAGGAGTTCGACGCCGCGTACCAGAAGGCCATCGGCACCGCCGACGCCGCCCAGCGCACCCAACTCCTCGCACAGCTCCAGCAGATCGAGCACAACACCTCCGGCTACCTCCTGTGGGGCATGGCCGACGGCATCGACCTCGCCGGGGCGAAGGTGCGCGGACTGCCCACCCTGCCCGGATACGGAAGGGTGCAGCTCCAAGGCGCATGGCTGGCCAGTTGACCCCCGACACCGCCGCGCCGGCCTCCTCCCGTCCGGGGAGGCCGGCGCGCGCCCCCGCCCCGGCCCGGCTCCTGGCCCGCCTCGGCGCCACGCTGCTGAAGCGGCTCGCTTTGCTGGCGCTGCTGCTCGCGCTGGTCTTCTGCACCGTCGAACTGCTCCCGGGCGACGCGGCGAACGCGACCTCCGAGCGCGGCGAGAGCGCCGCCGACCTCGCGGCGCGCCGTGAGCTGCTCGGCCTGAACCGGCCGGTCCTGGAACGCTTCTGGGACTGGATGACCGGCCTGCCCACCGGCGACCTCGGCATGTCCGCGCGCGGCGAGAAGGTCACCGACCTGCTCTCCCACGCGTTCCCCAACACCCTTCTCCTGGGCGGCATCGCCCTGCTGCTCACCGCGGTCCTGTCGCTCGCCCTGGGCTGCTGGGCCGCCCTGAAGCCGGGCGGCCGACTGGACCGGGCCGTGTCGGGCGCCGCGACCGCGGTCCTCGCCCTGCCCGAGTTCGTGGTGGCCGTCGCCCTGGTGCTGCTGCTGTCGCTGTGGACGGGCTGGCTGCCCGCCGTCACCCTCACCGGCGCCGACGGATCCCCCGCCTCCTGGGACATGCTCGTCCTGCCCGCCCTGGCCCTGACGATCCCGCAGGTCGGCTGGAACACCCGGATCGTGCGCGCCGCCCTCGCCGACGAGGCCCGCGCCCCGCACGTGGAGACCGCCGTCCTCGACGGACTCCCGCCCCACCGCGTCCTCACCCACCATGTGCTCCCCGGCGCCCTGCCCGCCGTCGCCGCGGGCCTCGCCACCTCCACCGGCATGCTGCTGGGCGGCGCGGTCGTCGTGGAGACCATCTTCAACTACCCCGGCATCGGCTCGGTCCTGGCCTCCGCCGTCACCGACCGCGACAGCCCGGTCATCGCCGGGGTCACCGCGCTGTCCGGCGCCGTCATCACCGGTGTCCTGCTCCTGGCCGACCTGGTCCGCGACCTCGTGACGGGAGACCGACGATGAGCGAGAAGACCCCGCGCACGGGCGTAGCGCTGCGCATCGCGCCCGCCCTCCTCCTGACGGGCCTCGCCCTGATCGGCCCCTGGATCGCCCCGCACGCCGTGGACGCCCCCGTCACCGCGCCCTACGCCGAACCCGGCTCCGCCGCGGTCCTCGGCGGCGACCAGCTCGGCCGGGACGTGCTCAGCCGACTGCTGGCCGGCGGCCGCGACCTCGTCCTGTCCTCCCTGCTCGTCGCGGCCCTGGTCACCGGCTCCGCCGCGATCCTCGGCGCGATCGGCGCCCTACGGCCGCGCGTCGGACGGCTGGTGGAACGCACCGCCGACCTGCTTATGCTGCTCCCGGCCGTGCTCGGGATCCTGCTGGTCACCCTGTCCTGGCCGGGCGGCGGCCGGCTCGCCGTGATCGCCGCCGCCGTCGTGCTCGGCGTGCCGTACGCCGTCCGGCTCGCCGCGAGCGCGGCAGCGCCCGTCGCCGGGGCGGGGTACGTGGAGGCAGCGGCCGCCGGCGGCGAACGCCTCTGGTACCTGGTCGTGCGGGAGATCCTGCCCAATCTGCACGCCACCCTGCTCGCCCTGTTCGGCCTGCGGTTCGTCGCCGCCGTGTACCTGGTGGCCACCGCGGGATTCCTCCAGGTAGGACCCCAACCCCCGGCCGCCGACTGGGCGTTGATGATCCGGGAGAACTCTCCCGGCATCCTCCTCAACCCCTGGTCCGTGATCGCCCCCGGCATCGCCGTCGGCCTGCTCGCCCTGAGCGTCAACCTCGCGGCCTCCGCCCTCGCACCCCAGACCGGCCGAAAGGCGGTGACCGTCCTGTGAGCCATGCGTCCGACCGGTACCCGAAGCGCGCGAGCACCCCGGACGACCCGCCGGCCGTCGAGGTCACCGACCTCACCGTGGCCGCCCCGGACGGCCGGCTCCTGGTGAAGGAGGCGTCCCTGACCGTCCGCCCGGGCCGGCTGGTCGCCCTCACCGGCCCCTCGGGCGCCGGCAAGACGACCCTGCTGCGCGCGCTCACCGGCCTGCTGCCGCCCGGCACCGCCCGCACCGCAGGCCGCGTCGACGTCCTCGGCCACGACGTCTTCGCCCTCCCCGAGAAGGAACTGCGCACCCTGCGCGGCACCCGCCTCGCCTACGTCGGGCAGGACCCCGGCTCCGGCCTCAACCCCCGGATGCGGGTCCGTGCCCTCGTCCGGGAACTCGCCGCCGACCGCGGCGCGGACGCGGTCGCCGCCCTCCTCGCCGAGGTCCGCCTCCCGGACGACGGCCGGCTCGCCGCCCGCCGCCCCGGCGCCCTCTCCGGTGGACAGCAACGCCGCGTGGCCCTGGCCCGAGCCCTGGCCCGCCGCCCCGACGTCCTCCTCCTGGACGAGCCGACCGCCGGCCTCCACCCCGAACTCCGGGACGAGATAGCCGAGTTGCTGTCCCATCTCGCCCGCGAGCACCGGCTCGCCGTCGTCTTCTCCTGCCACGACCCGGCCGTCGTCGAACGGTTCGCGGACGAGGTCGTGGAGCTCGGCGCCCCCCTGCCCGCACCGCGCCTCACACCGGCCGCCCGGGCGTCCGTCGCGCCCGCGGTCGAGGGGAGCGCGCCGGCCCTCGAAGTACGGGGCCTGCACGTGGCGTTCCGCGGGACGCCCGCCCTCACCGGCGTCGGCCTCACCGTCGCCGCCGGCTCCGCCGCCGGCATCGTCGGCGTCTCCGGCTCCGGCAAGACCACCCTCGTCCGCACCGTCGTAGGACTCCAGCGCAGCGCCTCCGGCACCGTGCACGTGGCCGGCGCCGCCGTGAGCACCGGCCTGCGCGGCCGCACCCGGGAGCAGCGGCGCGGACTGCAACTCGTCACGCAGAACCCGCTCGGCGCCCTGAACCCCAGCCGCACCGTCGCCGCCGCCGTGGGCCGACCGCTGCGTCTGCACCGACGCTGCCCCACCGGCGAGGTCCCCGAACGCGTGGCCGGACTCCTCGAACAGGTCGGTCTGCCGCCCGCGTTCGCCGACCGCTACCCGCACGAACTGTCCGGCGGGCAGCGCCAGCGGGTCGCCGTCGCCCGGGCGCTGGCCGCCGAGCCCGACGTCCTGATCTGCGACGAGGTCACCTCCGCGCTCGACCCCGACACCGGCCGCTCGATCATGGACCTGCTGACCGGGTTGCGTGAGCGGCACGGCATGACGCTCGTCCTCATCAGCCACGATCTGCCCCTCATCGCCGACCGCACGGACACCGTCACCGTGCTGGAAGCGGGGCGCGTCGTGGAGTCCGGACGCACCGCCGACGTGTTCCACGCCCCCCGACACGAGGCGACGCGGGCCCTGCTGGGCACGTACGCTCCCGCGGCCGGCCCCTGACGGGAACGGTCAGCCGCCGCGTCCGAACTCCTGCGTCTGCGCGGGGAGTCCACGACAGGCCGGCAGCGCCCGCAGTGACCTGACACAGGGCGGGGGTTCAGCGGACCCGGTCGTAGACGAGCGCCAACGTGCCGTGCTCGCCCGCCGTCTGGCCGGCCAGCGTCCACTTCCCTGCGGGCAGGCCGTCGTCGAAGAGGCGCGGCCCGCCGCCGAGGAAGACCGGGAAGACCGTGAGCGCCAGCCGGTCGACCTGGTCGGCCGCCAGCAGCGCCTTGATGACGCTCGCGCTGGAGAGCACGAGAATGTCGCCGCCCTCGGTCGCCCTCAGGTCCGCGACCGCCTCGGCGGCCGGCTTGTCGACGATCGTCGTCCGCTCCCACGGCGCCTCGCCGAGGGTGGAGGAGAGCACCACCTTGTCGGCGTCGACGAGCCACTTCGCGAAGGCCTCGTCGCGCGGGTCGGCGCCCTCCATGCCGATGACGGTGGGCCAGAAGCCGAGGAAGCCCTCGGCGTTGACCCGCCCGAGCAGGGCCGTCGTCGCCGGCTCCCAGAGGCTGGTCAGGTGGTCGCGGGCGACGTCGGTGATCGCGTACGGCATCACCCAGCTCATGTCCAGGGGGTTGTCCGGTCCGGCGTAGCGGCCGTCGAGGGAGAGGCTCATGTTGGTGACGACCCTGCGGCCGTAGGCGGCGGTCTGCCCGGTCATTTCGTGCTCCTTGTGTCCGTGTCGGCGCCGTCGGAGGCACCGGTGTCGTGGGTGTCGTGGACTTCCGCGGCGAGAGTCGCCGCGAGCTTGTCGAGGCTCTGACCGAAGCCGATCTCGATGCCCGCGACGAAGTCCGCGGAGTCGACGGTGCTGTCGGTGATCCGGTAGCGGACGTCGAGGTCGGTGCCGGTGCCGGTGCGCGTGAGTCCGAGCTCGACGTGCGAGGTGAAGGCGAGGCTCCCGTCGGGAAGCAGCGGGGAGAGCCGGTAGCCGAGGCGCTCACCCGCGTGTACCTCGTGGACGACGCCCTCGGCGCGCCCGGCGACCAGGTCGGAGCCGTCGGCGTCCTCGGCGTCGCGGTACTCCAGGACGACCCGCCCACCCTCGCGCGCCTCGAAGACGAGCTCGCTGACGCGGAGGTCGTCGGGCGTCCACCAGCGGGCGAGCAGGTCGGGCTCGGTCAGGTGGCGCCACACGAGCTCGGGGCTCCCCTTCAGTGACCGGAGGAACCTGAACGAGCGGCCGTCGGCCCACCCCGGCTCCTCGGCGGCCGGCCGCTCCGCCCGGAGGCTGAGCCCGTGGCGGTCGTAGGCCGAGCGTGGGCCGTCGGCCCGGTCCGCGATGTCGGCGAGCCTGCTGAGCTCGGCGGCCAGGCCCCGCAGGGCGGCGGACCGCAGCGCGTAGACCCGGCGCTGGCCGGTGCGCTGGGACGTGACGACGCCGGCCCGTTCCAGGGTCTGCAGGTGCTTGGTCGTCTGTGGCTGACGCGCCTCGGCCAGCTGGGCGAGAACCCCGACGGAGCGGGGCCGTTCGGCCAGCAGGCTCACGAGCCGCCAGCGCGCCGGGTCGGCGAGCGCGGTGAGAAGTGCGTCCATGACGGCTAGTATTCCTGACAGGGAATATTCGTGTCAAGGAATATAGATCGGGATCGGCCCACGTGACCGCCGCTCGGGCGAGTGTCAGCGGCCCAGGTAGGCGAGCTCGGGGAAATGCCGCTGGTAGGCGTCCAGCAGGCGCTTGGCGACGGCGTAGGAGTCGATCAGGGGGTGGATGGTCAGGGCCCTGACGGCGTGCGCGCGATCGCGGGTGGTGGCGGCCCGGATCACCGCGCGTTCGACGGCCTTGACCGAGCACACCAGACCGGTGCCGTGGTCGGGCAGCGGGGCGCCGGCGATGGGGTGGGCGCCGTTGCCGTCCACATGGCAGGGCACCTCGATGACGGCGTCGTCGTCGAGGACCGGGATCCGGCCGCGGTTGCGGACGTTGAGGATGAGGGTCGTCCGCTCGTCCAGGGCGATGGCCCGCATCAGGGCGAGGGCCACCTGCTCGTAGCCGCCGGACTCCAGATCGCAGGAGTCGCGTTCCCCCATGCCGACGGCCTCGCGGTTCTCGGCCATGTAGGTGACCTCGCGCTCCAGCCGGGTCGCGTCCCAGGCGTTCCAGGCCGCGCGGGGCGCCGGCGCGGCGCCGGCGACGGCGCCCAGGGAGTCGTAGAAGTGCTGCTGCTGGGAGTGGAGGAAGGCCCCGCGGGTCTGCTCGGCGGCCCCCGCCGAGCGCACCGACTCGCGGCTGAAGTAGTAGTAGTGCAGGTACTCGTTGGGCATCGCGCCGAGCGTGCGCAGCAGGTCGGCGCCGAAGAGTTTGCCCTCCTCGAAGGAGGTCAGCGCGGCCTCGTCCGCGAACAGGGACGGCAGCAGGTCCCGGCCCTCGGCGTACAGGCCGCGCAGCCAGCCCAGGTGGTTCAGACCCACGTAGTCCAGGCGGACGCGCGCCGGATCGACGCCGAGCGCCCCGGCCACGCGGCGGCCGAGGCCCACCGGGGAGTCGCAGATCCCGATCACCCGGTCCCCGAGATGGGCGGTCATCGCCTCGGTGACCAGGCCGGCCGGATTGGTGAAGTTGATGACCCAGGCGTCGGGCGCCAGGGCGGCGATGCGGCGGGCGATCCCGACCGCCACCGGGACGGTGCGCAGCCCGAAGGAGACGCCGCCCGCGCCGACGGTCTCCTGGCCCAGCACGCCTTCCGCCAGCGCGATGCGTTCGTCCGCCGCGCGGCCGGCGAGCCCGCCGACGCGGATGGCGGAGAACACGAAGTCCGCTCCGGTGACCGCCTCGTCCAGGTCGGTGGTGGCGGTGACGGTCGGCGGGTCGGGATGCCCGGCCGCCTGGTCGGCGAGGACCTTGCGGATGGTGTCCAGCCGGGAGGCGTCCAGGTCGTACAGGGTCACCTCGGTGACGCGTCCCTCGCCGCGGTCGCCCAGCAGCGCCCGGTACACCAGCGGGACCCGGAAGCCGCCGCCGCCCAGGATCGTCAGTCTCATACCTCGACCACCTCGACTCCCGCCTCGCGCAGGCGATTACAGGTCTTCGCGTCCCCGGGCGCGTTGGTCACCATGACGTCGAGCTCCTCGGGGCCGCACACCCGGGCCATCCCGGTGCCGGGGAACTTGCCGGCGTCCGCCACCAGGACCACCTGGGCGCTGGCGGCGATCATCGCCCGCTTGACGGGCACCTCGACCGCGGTGGTGTCCAGCACCTGTCCGTCGGGGCGGACGCCGCTGGTGCCGAGGAACAGCCGGTCGGCGTGGACCTGGCGCAGGTTGTCCTCGGTGAGGAAACCGACCAGCGAGCGGTAGTCCCGCCGCACCACGCCGCCCAGCAGGATCAGCTGGACGTCCTTGTCGTCCTGGAGCTCCTCGTAGACGGCGAGGTTGCTGGTGATCACGGTCAGGGACCGGCCGCGCAGATGGCGGGCCACCCGGTGAGCGGTGGTGCCGATGTCGAGCAGCACGGTCTCGCCGTCCCTGACGAGGTTTGCGCACCAGACGGCCAGGGCGTCCTTCGCCTCGACCCGGACGCCGGCCACGTCGGCGAACGGGTCGTCCTCGCCCACGACGGGGGCGGCGCCGCCGTACACCCGCTTGAGCAGGCCCTCGTCCTCCAGTTGTGCCAGGTCGCGCCGGATCGTGGCCTGACTCGCCCCGACCTTGTCGGCCAGAGCGACCACCGAGGTGGGCCCGTCCGCACGCAGAGCGCGCAGGATCAGCTGATGTCTTCGGTCAGGGAGCATGCGGCAGACCATACTCGCGAACTCGCCAAACTCAAGCAAAGTCGCGCATGAATGTCTCGATATCTGCTTGACCCTTGTCAAACCCGCGCACTGGGTGCACTCTCTTGCGTAATTCGGAGCCAGGCCCGGACCCCACTCCGGTCGGCCGAAGCGGATGAACGGCGTATTCCGCCGTCACGACGCGTCGGCGCCGTCTGAGAGGACCAGGTCACACACCCCGGGTGGCTGAAGGGTTACCACCCACGCCGATGCTCTTCAGCCACCCGGCCCTCCCCGCCACGCCCCATCGCGGCCCAGGACTCACCGTCCCTGTCGGACATGCCGGACACGCCGTACCCGCCGAACTCGCCGAACCAGCCGAAATCTAGGAGAAGACAGTGGACCTTTCCCGCAGACGATTCCTTCAGGCCGCCGTACTGACGGCCGCCGCGGCCGGCGCCACCGCAGCGTGCGGCGGCGGCTCCGGATCGAGCGGCAGCAAGGACAGCAAGAACCTGAGCCTCTGGTACTGGTCCGGCGGGCTGAGCGACAAGGTCGTCGCGGACGCCAAGAAGCACTTCTCCGACATCACCCTCAAGACCTCCGTGGTCGGCGGCGACTTCAAGACCAAGCTGCTCACCGGCCTCAGGGCCGCCCAGTCCGCCCCGGACATCACCGGCGTCAAGGGCGAGGACATCGCCTCCTTCCTGCCCAACGCCGACCGCTTCGTCGACCTGAAGACCGTCGGCGCGGACAAGCTGATACCGCAATACCTGTCCTGGAAGCTGAAGCAGGCCACCACGCAGGACGGCAAGCTGATCGGCTTCCCGATCGACATCGGCCCCTGCGCCACCTTCTACCGCGAGGACCTCTTCGCGAAGGCGGGGCTGCCCACCGACCCGGCGAAGGTCTCCGCCCAGCTGTCCACCTGGGACGACTACTTCAAGGCCGGCGTCGAACTGCACAAGGCCGTGCCGAAGACCTACCTGATCAACAACATCGGCTCCGTGTTCTCGATGATGATCGGCCAGGGCTCCCAGCGCTTCATCGACGAGGACGGCAAGTTCATCGGCGACCAGGACCACATCCGCACCGCCTGGACCACCGCCGTGAAGCCCTACACCCTCGGCATCGACGCCAAGATCAACGACAACACGTGGAACGCCGCGATCAGCAACGGCGCCCTCGGCACCGAGATCGGCGCCGCCTGGCACGCACTGGACATCAGCAACGCCGCCCCGGGCACCAAGGGCATGTGGCGGGTGGCGAGCCTGCCCGGCGGGCCGTCCAACCTCGGCGGGTCCTTCCTGGCCATCCCCGCGACCAGCGGCAACCCCGAAGAGGCCTTCAAGATCATCAGCTGGATCCTCAGCCCGGAGAACCAGGCCCGCGGTTTCACCGACGCGGCCCTGTTCCCGACCGCCCCCGCCGCGTACAAGCTGCCGGCGCTGACCGGCGGCGACGCCTTCTTCGGCGGCCAGAAGACCATCGAGATCTTCGGCCCGGCGGCCGAGAAGATCCCCACCGCCTACGAGGCCCCGGCCGACGCGGCGGTCTCCGCGCCCTACTTCAGTGAGCTGACCAGCATCGAGGCCAAGGGCAAGGACCCCGAGCAGGCCTGGAAGGACGCGGTCGACCAGGCCAAGCGGATCGCCCAGCGGCAGGGAGTGAAGTGACATGTCGTCAAGCCCGGTAGCCGGCCCGGCGCCCACCGGACCGACCTCCGGATCCGACACCGGACCCACCGGGCAGCCGGCTCCGGACCGTCTCCACGGTCCGGGCCGACGCGCCCCCCGGATCCGGCCGGTGTCGGCCGGGGCCCGGCGCGGGCCGGGACGGCGGGTCGCCAGACACTGGCCGCAGTACCTGGCCATCTCGCCGTACTACCTGATCTTCTCGGTCTTCATGCTCTTCCCGGTGATCTACACCGTGTACCTGGCCTTCCAGAAGTGGGACGGCATCGGGGACATGCACTTCGTCGGGTTCCAGCAGTTCCGTTTCCTGTGGGACGACCCGGTGTTCTGGCTGTCCGTCCGCAACACCCTCGTCATCTGGGTGCTGTCGACCGTGCCGATGCTCTTCATGGCGCTGGTGCTCGCGGTGCTGGTGAACTCCACCAAACGCCTCACCGCGTTCTACCGGGTCGCCCTGTTCATCCCCAGCATCACCTCGCTGGTGGCCATCGCGATCTTCTTCGGCGCGATCTTCAGCAACAACTTCGGCCTGATCAACGCCATCCTGCGGGCCCTGCACGTGTCGGCCGTGCCCTGGATGAGCAACGAGTGGACGATCAAGCTGGTGATCGCCGCGCTGATGACCTGGCAGTGGACCGGCTACAACGCCATCATCTACCTGGCCGGCCTGCAGGCGATCCCCTCGGAGCTCTACGAGGCCGCCCGCATGGACGGCGCCGGACCGGTCCGGATCTTCTTCTCGATCACGATCCCGCTGCTGCGGCCCATCATCCTGTTCACCGTGGTGGTCTCCACCGTCACCGGTCTGCAGAGCTTCACCGAGCCACAGGTGCTCTTCGGCAGCGAGGCGGCCACCAACCCCAACTCCGGCGGCCCGGGCCAGGCCGGTCTGACCACCTTGCTGTACTTCTACCACCAGGCCTTCGACAACAACGACTTCGGCTACGGCGCCGCCATCGTCTGGGCCTTCTTCCTGCTGATCCTGCTCATCGTCCTCATCAACTGGCGTCTGGTGCAGCGTAAGGAGCGACGGTCGTGAACAGCCAGAACCGTAAACGCCTGCGGGGGCTCAGCGTCCACGCCCTCTTGATGACCGGCGTCGTCATCTCGGTGTTCCCGTTCTACTGGATCGTCGTCATGGCGACGAACACCTCGCAGGACATCTACAGTTACCCGCCGAAACTGTGGTTCGGCGACCACCTGCTGACCAACGTCCAGCACCTGTTCGACAAGATGGACTTCTTCGGCTCCCTGTTCAACACGGTGATCGTCGCGGTCTGTACGACGGCGCTGGTGCTGTTCTTCGACTCGCTGGCCGCCTTCGCCTTCGCCAAGTACGACTTCCCCGGCAAGAAGTTCCTCTTCGCCGTGCTGCTGTCGATGTACATCCTGCCGACCCAGCTGGCGATCATCCCGCAGTACGAGATCATGGTGCAGCTGGGCTGGCTGGGCACGCTCAAGGCGCTCATCGTGCCCGCCGCCGCCAACGCCTTCGGCATCTTCTGGATGCGCCAGTACACCTCCACCAGCGTCCCCGACGAACTGCTGGACGCCGCCCGCATCGAGGGCGCCGGGTTCTTCCGGCTGTACTGGCACGTGGTGCTGCCGTGCGTCCGTCCGGCCCTGGCGTTCCTCGGCATCTACACCTTCATCGCCGCCTGGAACGACTACATCCTGCCGTTGGTGATGCTGGTCAACCCCGACCGCCTCACCCTCCAGGTGGCGCTGGCCCAGTTGTACGCCGGCCACTCCACCGACTACAGCATGGTGATGTCCGGGGTACTCCTGTCGGTCATCCCGCTGGTGCTGGTGTTCACGTTCTTCGCCCGGGGCTTCATCGCGGACGCCACGAAGGGCGCCCTGCGCTGACGGCGGCGGCGGAGGAGGCGGCGGAGGCGGCGGAGGCGGCGGAGGCGGCGGAGGCGGGGACGAGGCGGGTCCTGGTCGGGCGGGCTTTTGCTCGGGCAGGGCCTGGTCGGGCAGGACTCAGTCGACGTCCACCGGGCCGTCGTCCGTCTTGCGGTCCTTGCCCGGGTGCAGCTGGAGCAGGGCGCTGCCGTTGCCCTCCTCCGAGCGGCGGCCCTCTCCGGAGTCCTGGCCGCCCAGGTTCTGGCGGACCGAGTCGAGGATCGTCAGGCCCTGGGAGACCAGGCCGGCGGCGATCTCGCCGAGGCCGTCCGCGCCGTTGAGGACGTTGACGTTCGCGCCGGCGAGGCCGCCGGCCGCCTCCTTCACGATCTGCGGGAGCTGGTCGATCAGCATCCGGTCGAGCGCGACCCGGTCGTAGGAGGCGGCAGCCTCGGCCTGGATCTTCATGCGCTGCGCGTCGGCGGCGGCGAGCACCCGGATCCGCTCGGCCTCGGCCTCGGCCGGCTTCACGATCTCGGCCACCAGCTGCTGCTGGCGCAGCTTGGCCTGGCGCTGCGCCAGCTCGGTCTGGGCGGCGAGCACCTCCTGCTGGGCGTGGGCCTGCGCCAGCGGTCCCGCCTGGGAGGCCTGGGCCTGGGCCCGGTCCACCTCGGCCGAGTACTCCGCCTTGACGATGGCCGTCTGCCGGGCGTACTCGGCCTGCTTGCGGGCCGCCTCCTGCTCCGCCTCGACCGAGGCCTGGGTGGCCTGGGCCTGGGCGATCTGGGCCTGCCGCTGGATGGCCGCCTTGTGCGGCGCGGACATCGCGTCGATGTAGCCGGCGTCGCCGTCGTCGATCGACTGGATCTGCAGCGAGTCCACGATCAGACCGATCTTCGCCATCTCCATCTTGGAGGTGTCCAGCACCTCCGCGGCGAGCTTCTGCCGTTCGGTGACGATCTCCTCGACTGTCATCGAGCCGATGATCGCCCGCAGGTGACCGGCGAAGATCCGCCCGGTCAGCACGGACATCTGGTCCTGGTCGGAGAGGAATCGCTGCCCGGCGTTGATGATGCTCTCGTGGTCGTTGCCGACCTTGAACGCGATCACGGCACGCACGTGCAGGGCGATGCCCTGCCTGGTCACACAGGTCTCGGTGACCTCGGACTCGCACATCGACAGGGTGAGGAAACGGGTCTTGCGGAAGAACGGGATCACGAACTTGCCGTGTCCCGTCACCACTCGGAACGGCGCGCCCCCCAGTCCCCGCCGGCCCCCCGAGATCAACATCGCCTCGTCGGGAGCGGGAACGCGGTATCCGAACATCTGTCTTCTGCTCCTCAGTCGGCGTCGGCGAGATCGCCGAGCGCGTCCAATGGATCCCTCCACTCGATGACGCCGACCTCGCGACATCCACGCGATTCGATCACCAGGACCGTCGCCCCAGTGGGTAGAGGATCCTCCGACCAGGCGAGGAAGGTCTCGGAACCGCCTCTGACCCGCACCAGGATCTCGCCGGGGCCCGCGGACCCGCGGGTTCCGACGAGCACCTTCCCCGTACAGCCGATCACGGCCTCATCCTGCGGCATCACCGGCCGCCCTCCAACGCTCTGGCCCACGGTTCAGACGATAGACCCCCCAGGGCCGGGGGCCCAACGGGCACGACGAATCGGCCCGTGGGGGGCGGCATACCGCCTTTCCCACGACGCGAAACCGGGCCGGGACGACGGGGGTCCCGGCCCGGTGGTCAGATCGCCGCTGTCACTGGTGGTGCGGCGAGGTCAGGTAGTGCTGCCTGAGCAGTTCCTTTCCGTAGTCGTTGCCGTTGGGCGTGCGGACGACGGAGTGGACGTGCTTCTGCGTGGCGCCGCTGCCCTGGGTCGCGCCGTACGCGCCCGCGAGCGGCCCCGGGGCCTGGCAGTCGACCTCGATCCACACGACCGGGCTGTGCACACGGACGTAGAAGGCGTCGTCGTCGCCGGTGCCGCCGGCCCAGGTGACGTAGGTGTCGTTGAGGTGCTTGCGAACCTCGGCCAGCTTCACCTTCGCCACGTCGGCCTTGGCGCGGCCGATGAAGGCCTGCACGATGCCGAGGAGTTTCGCCTTCTGCGCGGCGGTCAGGGCGTTGCCGCGGATGCCGGTGTACGCCTGCACGGCGTTGTCGGAGAACGCGCCGGCTTTCATCGACTCGTTGGACTTGGCAGCCGACTCGACGGCGACCGCCTGCTGTGCCTCCGTCAGCGAGTTGATGAAGGCCAGGCCGGCGACGACCTCCTCGTGACAGACGGTCACCGTCTCGCCGTCGATCTCCATCGACGTCGGCTCCGAACCCCAGAAGCAGGGGCTCATGACGACCTGGTCGCCGAGGATGAAGTAGTTGACGACGAGGTGGTGGCCGTCGAACTGGAAGCCCCAGGGCTCGGTCGCCGACGGGGTGCCCATCACGGTCCAGTAGTAGGCGTCCTCGTTGAAGGCGGTCGTGTTGTTGATCGCCTCGCCCGCCGCCTGGTTGATCCTGCGGATCTTCTCGGTGGTCTCCAGGCCCTCGGCGCTCAGCGCGGACTTCAACAGGGCGGTGCCCAGGGCCTTCTGATCGTCACTCAGATCGGCGAGGGAGACGCCCTGGCGGTCGTAGGAGTCGATGTTGCTCCACAACCGCCACTCGGTGGCGTGGATCGTGAACTGCGTCGAGGTCTTCTGGGTGTCGGTGAGGCCGGCCAGGAAGGCGTTCGCGGCGGTGAGGACGGGGGCCGTCTTCACACCGGTGGAGTGGATCGCGAACAGGTCGTCGATCCGCTTGCCGTCGGTGGTGAGACCGAAGAAGTCCTCGGTGATCGACTGGTTGCCGGGACCGCCGGCGCCGCCGCCCGGCCCGCCGCTGGGCGCGCCGCTGGGGGCGCCGCTCGGGGACGCGGAGGCGTCGGCGGTGGGGGTGGCGTCGTCGGCCATCGCGGCCCAGGCCCCGGCGCCGCCCATGGTCGCGACGGCCGTGGCGCCGCTGGCGAAGAAGACCTTGCGCATGAAGTTGCGGCGGCTCGCGTGAGCGCGGCGGCCGGCCTCGGACTGCGGCTCGTGGGCCGTCGGTGCACCGGAGTCGAGCTCGGTCATCGTCGCTGATTCCCTTCGTCAGGGGCGCCTCCACGATGGAGCGCCGCCGGGTGATCACTCTGGCCGAGCGAACTGAGGCGGACCTGAAGCGGAGGCGTGACGGCGGTCGGAGCGGGCGCGTGCACAGCGGGCGCGGACGACCTGACCTGCCGTTCTGTGAGAGCGCTTAGAGTTCGGGGGAGCCCGGCGGCGGGGCCGTCAGCCGATGGGGAGCGTCACCGAGAACTCGGTGCGTCCCGGCTCGCTCTCGACCTCGATACGGCCGCCGTGCGCCTGCGTGAGGGCCGCGGCGATGGCCAGGCCCAGGCCCGAGCCGCCCTCCTTGCCGGAGGCACGGGAGCGGGAGCCGTCGGCTCGGGTGAAGCGCTCGAAGATCGTCGGGAGGAGCTCCGGCGGGATGCCCGGCCCGTCGTCCCGGACGCGGATCACGCACCGCGCGCCGGCCGCCGCGCTCGCGTTCTTCGCCGTCTCGACCGTCTCGACCGTCTCCACGACGACCGTGATCTTCGTGCCGGTCGGTGTGTGCACCCGGGCGTTGGCCAACAGGTTGGCCACCACCTGGTGGAGCCGGGACGGGTCGGCGACGACCGGGACCGGGCCGTCGAGGCGCAGCGCGAGCTGCCAGTCGTGCCCGCTCCCCGCGGCCCGGGCGTCCCAGACCGCCTCGGCGACCAGGGTCGCGAGGTTCACCTCGGTCAGTTCCAGGGGCCGACCCTCGTCGAGGCGGGCCAGCAGGAGCAGGTCCTCGACGAGGTCGGTCATCCGGGCCGACTGGGCGGACACGCGCTGCCAGGCCAGCGCCGGTTCGATCGTCCGCTGGTCGCCGTTCATGTATTCGGCGTACCCGGCGATCGAGGCGAGCGGGGTGCGCAGTTCATGGCCGGCGTCGGCGAGGAACCGGCGCATGCGCTCCTCGGTGCGCCGGCGTTCGGCGAGCGACGACTCCACGTGGTCGATCAGCCGGTTGAGCACGACGCCCACCTGGCCGGCCTCGGTCCCGGGGTCGGTGTCCCGGGCGGCGACGCGGGCGAGCGGAGCGACCTCGCCGCGGTCCAGCGGCACCCGGGCGACCTCGGCGGCGGTGGCCGCGACCCGGCCGAGCGGACGCAGTTGCCGCCGGATGACCACCGCGGAGACACAGGCCGCGGCGCCCAGACCGACGGCGGCGATCACCGCTTCGACGACGACCAGACGGTCGATCACCTGCTGGACGTCGGCCATCGGAAGCCCGGCCAGGACGGGCACCCCGTCGCCGCCGAGGGCGGTCACCCGGTACGTGCCGAGCCCAGGGACGGTGCGGGTGTGCAGCGACCCGTCCGTGCCGATGCCCTTCAGGGCGGCGCGCTGAGCGGCGGTGAGGACCTGCTGACGGCCGTCCGCGGTCACCACCTCGGCGGCGATGACCTGCCCGTCGGCGAAACGGGCCGCCAGCGTGCCGGCCGGCTGCCCACGCTCGTTGAGGAACCCCAGATCCGTCGCACCGCCCGTCCGGCGCTGCAACCCGCCCTGGCTGCGCTCGGCGGCGTCGGTGACGCGCTGGTCCAGGTCCCCCAGCAGGTAGACCCGCTGGACGAACACCGTGGTGAGCGCCATCGCCGCACACACCACGACCAGGGTCACCGAGACGAAGAGCACGAGCCGGACCCGCAGGGAACGCCACCGGCCCGTCACGTCCACTCGTCCGCGGCTCTGATCGCGTATCCCACCCCGCGCACGGTGCGGATCATCGGCGCCCGCCCCTTGTCGATCTTCGCGCGCAGGCCGTAGATGTACACCTCGACCAGGTTTCCCTCGCCGTCGAACGAGGCGTTCCAGACGTGGTCGAGGATCTGCGCCTTGCTGAGCACCTGGTGCGGATGGCTCAGCAGGAACCGCAGGAGGTCGAACTCCTTGGTGGTCAGCTGGATCGGCGTTCCGCCGCGCTGCACCTCGCGGGTGCTCTCGGCGAGCACGAGGTCGCCCAACGTGCGCACGAGGCCCTGGTCGGGCGTCTCGGCCGGCCCGGCCCGGCGCAGCAGACCGCGCAGCCGCAGCATGACCTCCTCCAGGGAGAACGGCTTGGTCACGTAGTCGTCCGCGCCCGCCGACAGTCCGTCGATCCGGTGCTCCAGCGCGTCGCGCGCGGTGAGCATCAGCACGGGCAGCCGCCTGTTCTCGCTCCGTAGCCGGCGCAGCACCTCGACGCCGTCCACGTCGGGCAGCATCCCGTCGAGGACGACGACGTGCGGGGCCCAGTCCCGGGCGATGCGCAGCGCGCCGCGCCCGTCCTCCGCCGCGAAGGACCGCCAGCCCGCCTCGGTCACGGCCGCGGACAGCAGCTCGGTGAGCTCGGGCTCGTCGTCGACTATCAGCACGCGAACCGTGCCTTCACGGGTACCGGGGACGCCAGCCATGGGCCGAGTCTCTCCCGGTTCGCTGTGAGAACCGTGTGCACGAGCTGAGCGCGTGCCAGGGGGGGGTCAGCCGAGCGGTGACCGACGGACGGTCAGGACGGCGACGTCGTCGTGCCGACGACCCCCGCCGGCGAACCCGCGGGCGTCGTCGTGCAGCGCCCGGGGCAGCTCGGTGGGGGACAGGTCGAGGTGCTTCATCAGGCGCTCGTCGACCGGGTAGAAAGTGCCGTCGGCGGCGCGGGTCTCGGTGAGGCCGTCGGTGGTCAGCAGCAGCGTCGAACCGGCCGGGAACGCGAACCAGTCCACGGTCGCGGGCTCGGCGGCCAGCTCGGCGAGCCCGAGCGGGACGCCGGAGTCCAGCGGCGGAGTGCTGACGGCGCCCTCGTGCACCAGCCGGGGCGGCACGTGGCCGCAGTTGACGGCCTGCACCTCCTCGCCCGCGTCGACGCCGATGATGAGGGCGGTGACGAACCGTTCGTCGTCGCCGGTCTGTTCGGCGTAGGAGTTGTGCCGTACGACGGAGGCGTCCAGGGCGTCGACGAGCGCGGTGAGCGTGGGCTCGCGGTGGGCCGCCTCGCGGAACGCGCCGATGACGGCGAACGCGGCGCCCACGGCGGCCAGGCCCTTGCCCTGCACGTCGCCGATCAGCACCCGCGTGCCCCAGGGGGAGGCGACGACGTCGTAGATGTCGCCGCCCACGAGCCGGTCCTCCTGCACGGGATCGTAGACGCCGTTGACCAGGACGTCGTCGGTGAGCAGCGGGAGGGGGTGGAGGATGTGCCGTTGCATGGCGGCGGCGGTGGAGCGCAGCCGCAGCATCTCGTGCTCGCGCCCGATACGCCGGTGGCAGGCGTAGACGGAGGCGGCCCCCAGGGCGAGGGTGAGCAGCACCAGCAGCGTCCGGTCGAGCGGTCTGCCGCCCATGCCGGTGCGCAGCAGCACGGTGAGGGTGACGAAGAGGGTGGTCCACGCGGCGACGAACTTCGTCTGTTGGACGGTGCACAGCGCCGACGCCGTCCCCGGCAGGAAGACCAGCAGCCCGAGGAGCCACACCTCGGACCCGGACAGGACGCCGAGGACCTCCACCAGGACCGTCACCGACAGCACCCCGACGACCGTCTCGGCGTTGCTCGGAGGCTCGATGGCATCGAGGGTGTCGGCGGCTCTCTTCCGACGGATACCGATCATGGGAACTCCCGGGCAGGCGGTGATCTCTCTGTACCTTAGACAGCCGACCGACCCGCCGGCCGCCGCCACGACCCCTCAACCCACCGGGCCGCCCGGCCCCGGTATCCATGCCGGTGCACTCCTGCCGAGCGCGTGCCCTTCTTCAGAAAGCCGGCGCCGTCGACGATGAGGACGTCCTCCGGGTCGCCGAGGTTGCCGACAGACTCCTCGACCAGGCGGGTGCAGACCGCGAACAGGCTCCCGTCGGCCTGGGTCACAACGGGACGATGTCTTGGCTAGGGCGCTGTCGCGTCCGGCGGCTCCGGGCCGGCGGTCGGTTCCGGGGAGGGCGTGCGGGGCTGGGGCGGCAGGTCGGCTCCGTGGACGAGGACGATCTGCGGGCCGGGTATCGCCACGAACCGGGCCGGGTGATGGCGCCTCTCCTGCCCGGGCTCGGTGACCGCGAGCGGCCACTGGAGCACCAGGTCGCCCTCGCCGAGCGTGTCCCGTTCGCCGTCGAGACTCAGCAGCTTCCCCTCCCACAGGCGTCCGTCGGTCAACTGCACCGCCAGCCACAGCGAATGCCCCGGCGGGGTCAGCTCGACGGCCCTGCGCAGCGGGGGAGAGGGGGTGTGCCGGACCGACGTGCCCTTGTACCGGGCGACCGCCACCCCGGCCGACACCGCGATCACCAGGCTGATCGTGAACGCCAGGACACCCGACCAGATGGCCTGCCAGGGGTGAACGGTGAGGTAGGGGGAGCCTTTCAGCAGCCCTTCGAGCGGCAGCAGCGCCGTCCAGTGCGGCGCGAGCAGCAGCACTGCCAGCGTCCCCAGGGCGCTCCCCACGGCTCCCACGCAGACCAGGTCCACGAGTTCCAGGAGGGAGGTGCGCCGGCGTCGCTGTCGACGCACCTCGACGATACGGACGTAGACGTACCCGGGTGCGGCGGAGACGAGCAGCACGACGAGCGCGACGACACTGGTCGGCATCTTCTCCCCTTGGCTTCCCCTCTTGCCTTCTCGCCTACCTTCGCGCCTGGGACTCCCCGCCGCTCGGCGGCGGCGGTGGCGGCGGTGGCGGCGGCTGTTGGGCGTTCGCGCTGCCGAAGGGGTTCGGGAGCCCGGCCGCCCCGGGATCCGGCTCGGCCGGCATGTCGGTCCCTCGCGGGTCCGAGTTCTCCTGGAACTCGCCGTTGACGGTCACGAGGTCCTGCAGGTCCGTGTGCGTGTGGATGAGCTCCGCGAGCCCCTCCTCGAACTCGTCGGCGTCCAGACCGCCGCCACGGTCGTAGAGCTCGACCAGAGCGGCTCGGGTCCCGTCGGAGAGCTGGTGCCACCCGGCGCCGTGGACGGCCCTTTGGACCCGCGAGTTGGTGACGCCGTCCGGCACGCCGGAAAAGGCGGGACGTCCGGAATCGGAACGGTTGGAAGGCACGACTGCTGACACCTCCGGAGACGGCTTGCTGAGGGCGCCCGGACATCGTGCCAGTCTCAGTCCTGTCAAGGAGTACCTTTTCTCACACAAATCTGTTCATCGGTACGTAATCTGGGGGACGAGAGCGCGCCTCGCCTCGGCCGTCCGAAGACGTCACCGGGGCCTGAGGCCCGGGCAAGGGGGCACGGCAGAGTGGTCGGGCAGAACAGGCCTTTCGAGTATCAGGACTTCACCGTTCGCCTGATCCGGACGTACCCGACGGACAGCACCGGTGAAACCGGGGGCGGTTCCGGGAGGCTCTGCTTCCACGTGGAAGCGGTGGAGGACGGCGTCCGGGTCCCCGACAGGTCGCTTCACCTCGAGAACGTACGGACGTTCGCGGAGAGGTTCGACGAACTCGGCACCACGGAATCCGATATGGCGCGCATCATGGGGAGCGCACTGCTTCCCAAGCCGGTCGACGCCTATTTCCGGACCGCCCTTGAAGAGGCCCGGCAGCGGCGGGCCGGAGTCCGGCTGTGCATCGAGACCGCCGACCCCGAACTGGCCTCCGTGCCCTGGGAGATCAGCTCGGTGGCGGTGAACGCCGCGGGCGCCGGACCGGAACGGCGGTTCCTGTACGGCCACGAGGCGGTGTCCGTGGCACGCAGGCATGCCGGCTCCTTCCAGCAGACGGAAGCTGAAGGCTTCGCCCACGAGAGCGGGCCGGTGGTCGTGGCCACCGCGCTGGACGTCTTCGACGGCCGCGGGCGCTTCGGACTCCCGGAGAGGAAGGCCGGCGTCGGCGGGCACATCTCCGCGACCAGCGCCCGGCAGGCCGCCTATCGGCTCAAGGACACCCGCTTCGAGCCGGTGGTGACCCAGGACCCCGTCAGCCGCGCCCAGTTGCGCGACGTCCTCGGGACGAAGGCCTGGGCGTTCGTGTTCGGAGGCCACGGCACCCCCGACGGCATCGTGCTCACCGGGCCCGGCGGGGAGGGCCTGGAGCTGATGACCGCGACCGAGCTCGCCGGCGCCCTTGTCGCCGCGAAAGTGCAGGTGGCCGTCCTCGCCGCGTGCCACACGGCCACGGAGAAAGGCACCGGCGTCGCCGACACGCCCAGCGGCTGGAGCAGCGTGGCCGCGACACTCGTCAAAGGCGGAGTCCCGTGGGTGATCGGGATACGCGGCCTGGTCGAGGACAAGGTGGCGGCCGAGCTGACCCGGCATTTCCTGGCCGGGCTGAAGGACGGCGACTCCGTGGAGAACGCGCTGGCCCGGGCCCGTAACGAGGTGCCGAAGCACGGATGGCTCCCCGTGCTCCACATCTCCGGGTCCGCGCCGGACGCCCGGTTCCGGCTGCCGGCGCAGGCCGTGGCACGCGAGGAACTCACGGCGTTCCCGGCCCTGTCGGAGAAGCGGGCCATGGCGGGCCGGTTCGTATACGACGACGACAAGGGTCCGTGCCGACTCGACGTCCTGTGGGGCCTTGACCGGGGCCCGATCCGCGGCGTGCTGGCCGACCGGCCCGGCACCCGGCTCGCCGACGAACTCGACCGCGTGGAGTGGGGCCCGCTGGCGCCCGCCACCACACCCCCCGGGCGGCCGGTGGAGGGGACCACGCTGTTACCCCGGCGGCAGTGGTACGAACTGCCGTGCGACGGCGCGGAGATCCCGGGCTCTGTGGACGCGCTGAACCTCCTGGTCTCCCGCCCGTACGGCTGGAACGCGCACGTGAAGGCGCACTCCGACGGTTCCTCGATGGGGTTCGTGGTGTGCTGGGACGCGCCCGAGGGCTGCGCTGCGGGCGCCGTCCGTCCCGCAGTGGACCTCATGCGGGCGGTCGCCTCGGTGCTCCCCGGCGCGGCAGTGCTGCTGCAGGTCCGAGGGAGCGACGAGGAAGCCCTGCTCGGTGCGGCCGAAGAGGCGGCCAAGCGGCTGCCTGCCCGGGACGACGGCTCGGGGATCGCGCCGGCGGTGCTGACCCGGGTGCGATGGGGGGACACCGCCTGGCACGGGCTCACGGAAACCGATCCCCCGGGGGATGCGGACGCCGCCGGACACCCCGACGCACAGTCCTCCGAACACCTGACGCTCAGCGCTCTGGCCGAGCTCTACGAGCGGGAGACGGGCCAGCAGGACGCGGCCGAGCAGCGGTTGAACGTCGCGAAAAAGGACATCGCGGAACTGAAGGCGGGCAGGCTCTCCCATCTGATGACGGATCCGGTATTCCTGGCGAAGTATTTGTTCCGGACGCGCGCACGACCCGAGACCGAGGCACTGCTCACCGTGCTCGCACGGGAGCCGGACGACGAGGAGCGCTACGCCTCTTTGGCCGCCGCGGCCACCCGGGAAGATCACCTGGACGTCTGGCTCACCGCCGCGGAAGGGCTTCCCACCGCGAGCGGCGAACCCGCTGAGGGCGTCAAGCCGATCGCCCCGCTGTCGCTGCCGCACGTCCTGTTCCCCGAGCCGGTCCGGACCCGCGTGGCGCTGGGGCTCCTCCGTCGTGGCGACGATCCCGCGCGGGCCGTCCCGGGACCGCCCTGGGACTACCAGGTCCCCCAGGACCTGCGCCACGTGCTCGCCTACCTGCGCTCCGCGCCCAAGGGCCGTGACACGGCCGAGGGCAGAGCCGCCGACCTGGAGTTCCTGCTCGGTCTGCGCAGCCACGAAGCCGCGGCCATCGCGCTGCGGGCCGGCGTCGGCCGGTCGTTGTCGATCCGTGAACTGGCCCCTGCCGAGCCGAAGTTCCCCAACGGGCGGCTGTCGCCCGCGGGTTGGGCGGCGCTCGCGTCCCGGCCGCTGGAGGCGGCCTCCGTGCGGCTGCTGAGGGACGAACGCGCCGAGTGGATGCGGCGAGCCGTCGGCTTCCACGCGAAACCCGCCGAACCCGACGGCGACAACCTCCGTTTCGCCGAGGGGCTGCGCCGCGCTCTCTTCACCCCGCACCCGCCTCTCGCCGCCTCCGTCTGACCACCGCTGTTCGACCACCGCCCGATCACCACCATCACCACCCCTCATCGACACACGAGGAGAGTCCGTGCTCGCTGCCTGGTACCTCTGTTCCTGTCTCGGTCTCACCATCCGGCAGAGCGCCGACTACCTGGACATCCTGGAGATCCTGCGCTCGAGGAAGAGCGACGAGCACCAACTGGCCGCCGCCGTCGAGAAACTGGTGGAGTGCGAGCCGTCGCTGCGGCTGCACGGACTCGCCCACGTCCTCGCGGCGGCGCGACGGCCGGCGCACGGCGGCGAACAGGGTGACGCCGAGGCCGGCGGGGGCGCGCTCGGCGTGGCCGCGCTGGCCATGGCCACCCGACTCTGCGAGGGCCTCGTCGAGTGGGCGGCCCCGGCCAAGGCCGGCACCCGGCAGAGACTGAGCGACCTGCTGAAAGACGCCCTCGACGGCTCCCGCCACCCGGAGTACGTCGAGCGGATCGGCACACTGCTGGGCGAATGCGACCAGCGGACCAGGTCCGTGCCCACCGAGGCGACCCCCTACCAGGACGTCGACGGCACCGTGCTCGAGACGCTCGCCCTCACCCTGCTCGTGGCCGCCGTGGCGCAGGACCCGGACGACGCCGCCAAGCTGTGCGTGGGAGACGACCGCCCCGAGGTCGTCACCGACGCGCTGGCCAACCGGCTGGGACGGCTGCCGCTGCTCGTCGCCGTCGACGCCGTGCTGGCCGCCTCCCCCGAGGAGGCGGACGACGCCGTACGCACGGCCGTGTGGCACGCGGGGCAGGGCTCCGCGGACCTCGAACCCGATCTGTTGACGGCCGCCGCCCGGTCCTGGTTCCCCGCCCGCCCCCAGGACGGGGACCACGCATCCGCCGAGGACTCGCAGGACCTGCAGGACGTGGAGGACCTGGAGGACCTCGCGACGCGCTTCGAGACCGAGCTGGGCACCGGCCTGCTGTTGCGTGGCTGGGCGGGGGACAGACGCGGTGTCGGTGCGCGCGGGAAAGAGGTGCTGACCCGGCTGGGCTGTGGGTCGGTCGGCCTCTCGGACGCACGGGTGCGGACCACCCTGTGGCAGCTGGTCCTGTGGGAACTGTTCGCCGAGGACGCGCCCGCCCAGGCGCTGGCGTCGGCCGCGCGCTGGTGGGGCGCGCCCGCCTGGTACGAGAACCGGACCCTGTTCGCAGGCGCGCTGGCCGTTCTGCCGTCCGCCGAGGCGACCGACTCCGAGCGGCAGACGGCCGTCGACTGGATCGGCACGATGGTGCGCAAGCCCTACCGGCCCGGAGGCGCTCCCGCGGTCACCTGGCGCGACGACCCGGACGGCCTCGCGCCGCACGTGGTGTGCTCGCCCTGGATGTGGCGGGGCGACAACCGCTTCTCCGTCAAGGGCAAGAGGGAGTCCCCGACCACCTGGTACCGGAGCTGGGACCACCTCGACCTGCTGCGGGTCACGGCGCTGGCCCCGGTCGCGGTACGGCTCCTGCGCGAGGCCCACGACCCGGTCCCGCCCCTGGACTTCGACGGGCGGCGGCCGACCGATCCGGCCGTGGCCTTCCTGTTCCACGCCAAGGACGTCTTCACCGACCCCAGTTGCCGGTTCTTCCTCACCGCCCTGCGCACCCAGTCCCGCCCGGACGTGCTGACCGTCGACGTCCGCCTGGCCGCGCTGGTGATGCACGGCCACCTCACCGTGGGACGAGCCGGGCGGGGCCTGTACCCCGAGCTCCCCGTGGCACTGTTCGCGGACTTCCTGATCGACGGCCCCGGCGACGTCAGCGAAGCCCAGGAGAAGACCCAGTGGTACCAGCTGTTCTCGCGCCCCGCGTTCAACGGCGCACGGGACTGGATCACGGACTCCGCGGCCGGCGCCCGGCTCACCAGCACCGACGAGGCACACGGGCCGCGCTGGTTCGACGGCAGGACGCCCCATGCCCGCCGACTGCTGACGACGGCCGTCGACCGTCTCCTGCCCATCGACCGGGCGGAGGAGGGGGCCGACGCCGAGAAGGCGCAGAAGGAGGGCAAGGCCGCCCGCCGACAGAAGTACGGGTCCACCAAACCGTTCCTGAGGTCGCTCGGCGAGGACTTCACGCCGGATCTCGTCACGGCCGCCCTCGCCGAGATCGACCGGGACTGGATGGCGCCGGACCGGCTGGGCCAGCGCGTCGAGCGCCACGACAGTCTGTACAAGGCCGCTCGCCGGCGTGGTGAGCCGGTACAGCCGGGACTGCGCCTGGACGATCTGCTGGTCGCCGAGCGCTATACGGCGCAGGCGTGGGAGGCCAACCAGGACAACATCGGACGGCTTGTCCCCGACCCGCTCGACAAGGAGGAGTGGAAGCACTACCGACCGCCGTTCGAACAGTTCCTCACCAACATCGGCGCCGTCCCGCTGACCCTGCAGACGCTCAGGGTGGCGGCCCTGCTGCAGGCGGAGCACCCGGAGACCATCCGCCACGGCGAGGAGTGGCTCACCTCCTGGCACCGGTTGATGGACAGCGTCACCCACAGAAACCACCTGGGCCGTTTCATCCGCAGGGCGGCCCTGGAGATGTTCCGGACACCGGACCGGGGCGTGGACGCCCAGGACCGTGTCCGGGGGGTCCTGGAACGGGTCGTCGCCAGCGTCGTGGCCTTCAGCGCCGAAGCCCCGCGCTACTACCAGATCCTGCTGTCGGAGGAGGCGTTGAGGCCCGGCCCCGACGCCGCGCAGCCGCTGCCGCCCGAAGGGATGAACCGGCTGCGGAAACAGGCCCTCGACGCGATCCGCCGCCGTAACTGGCACGCGCAGCGGGCCCTTGAGCCCACGACCGGTCCGTGGGAGGTGATCGAGGGGCGACGGTCCCGCGCCGATGTCGACGCACAGGTCCGCGCGTTCGTCGCCGCGGCGGCCACCGAAAAACTGACGTCCGACCCCGGGAAGACGCTGGGGGACGTCTTCGTCAGGTCGTGGGAGCGGTATGCGCTGAGCCTGCCGGGCCGTCCCGGGGACGAGCGGGCGGACCCCCGGCTGGTCGTCGCCCGGGGCGTGCGCCACCGGACCGGGGAGCCGTGGTCCGGTCTCGGCCCCAGCAAGCTGGAGCCCGAGGAGAGCGGGTGGGACGGCTCTGGGGCCACCGATCTCGGCGTCCTCTCCACGGACGAACGACAGGCGCGCCTCGCGGCATGGCGCAACGTCCCGCGGTCCCGGACCGTCCTGGGCATGGTCTGCGCGCGCGATGCCGCGCCGGCCGGCGTACGGATCAACTGGGGCGCCGGGGCGCCGCTGTTCGCCGAGGACGGCGGGAAACTGGGCGTCGGCGAACCCTGCGTGGTGCAGGTGGTGTGGGACCAGGCGCGTGAGGCCTGGCAACAGGCGGTCGGCGACACGGCGCGCCGGGCGGGCCGCGCCGATCCGCGCGACGGCGAGGTGCGCACCGCGCGCGTCCGCAACGACGACGGCACGGTGCGCGTCGCCGTGGACGGCGTGCCGGGTGACGCGGTCGACGGCGGGGCCGCCGCCGTGCTCTGGGAGCCGGACCTCTCGCAGGTGGTCGCCCGGCGGGGCGACAGCGCCGCCCCGACCGCCCTCGACACCCTCGCACGCTGGGACGCGGCCACGAACCGCTGGCTGCCCGTCGACCGTTCGCTGACCGAACTGGTCGCCGCCGACCTGCCGTACCTGGATCCCGACGACCGGCGCGCGACGGTCCTGGTGTACGCGGGCGGCGCGGACAGCCCCGAGGAGCCCGAGGCGCGGCGCTTCTCGACCGTCGCCGGCCGAAGCTATCTGCTGCGGCCCCAGGACTGGGCGGATCCGGAGGCGCTCACGGCCGTTCTCAGCCCCGCGGCGCACGGACCGCTCGCCCCCGAACAGGACGCACTCCAGGAGAACGGCGCGGCGCCCGCCCCCGGGATGCTCGTCTACGTGGCGTTGGCCGAGGGTCCCGATCGACGGCTGGACCTGCTCCCGGACCCGCCCGCCGGAGCGGAGCAGCGGTGGCCCGCCCTCGCCTCGGGTGCGGGCCGCGACACTCGCAACGTCGACTGGCTGGCTCTCTTCAACGAACCCGAGGCACGGCCGTGGCGGGCCACCGCCCAACGGGACGACACCAGGGCGGACAAGACCCTCGTCTGGCAGGTGCAGGTCGACGACCTCGCCGGCTATCCGAGGGGCGCACGCTTTCCGGCCCGGGTGACCGTCGAGGGAGTGGAGTCCGGCCACGGCGAGGAGCGGCTGTTCCAGCCGTGGCCCTGGGACGAGCAGGCCGCCCGAGACGTCAGGGTGATCGGCGACCTGCTGCCCGTCCAGCGCCTGGAGAACGCCGAACAGCCCCCGAGCGGGGCGCGGTTCGACGCGTTCTGGCAGATCGCACCGGGCGACACGTTCCCGGTGCGGTCCCTGGGCCGGCCCGGCGCCACGACGCCGACGGTCGGGGCCACGGCGGGAGAGGGCTTCCCGGTCCTGCTGGAGCGCTCCGGACTGCTCTTCGAGGACAGGATCACCGACGGCCTCACGCTGAGCGTCACGCGGGTCACCGCCGTGGCCGCGCGGTCCGACCGGGACCTGGTCCCCCTCCCGGACCAGGACCTGTGCGCGCGCCTCGGGACGAGCACACCTCCCGACACAGGGCTGGAAGGGGTCGTCGTCCAGCTGCTCGACGGCTCGGTCGACTCCTACGACGTCTGGCTGCGCGCGCCGGGCGAGGAGCCGCGGCTGTGCGCGCTGCCCGTCGCCTCCTTCCGCGCACCCGTCCGCGACGCCGGCGCCACGTTCCGCGGCACACGCACCCAGGACGGCTGGCTGTTCACCCCGCGCCAGGTACGCGGCGCCCCGCTGCACCAGGTGCGGAGGGTTTCGACGCTGCCAGGGCAGCCGTGGGAGTTCCAGGGGCTCTTCCGCCGCCCCGGGGACCAGGAGTCCGCGCTGTACACCCAGCGGCGCACCGGCGAGATCGTCCTGGCCCCCGCCCCGCCCCCGGCCGAACGCCCCCGTAGGCGGGTCAACGTGCGCGTCGCCGTCGGCACCTGCCAGGTCCGCTCGAGCGAGATGAAGCTGGTGCTCGCACGGATCGGCACGTCCGCGGTGGTGGTGGGCACCGTGCCCTCCGCCCTGGCCAGCAGGATCGTGGCCGGCAAGGTCCCGATCACCGGGGTCCACTTCGAGATCGCCTCGGACGGCCCCCACGAGGACGAGCCGGCCGACGGGAGTCCGAGCCTGATCGCGCTGCGCCGCGGCTTCGACGTGGGCCCCCGCCCCCGCGCCGCGTCGAAGGCCGCCCCGGATCGGCCGCGCACCCAGGACGACCTCTGGCGCCAGGCCTACGACGACGGGGTACCCCAGACGGAAACGGGCGAACTCAGCGGCAGAACGCTGATCGTGCGCGGGCACCGGCTCCCGGTACGCCGCGACGACGTTCCGTTCGTACGGGCGGTCCGGTACTCCCTGAACGACGTCAGGGCGCAGGTCGTCGTGGAGAACGGCGAACTCGTCGCCTCGTCCCGCCAGGTGCCGCCGCTCGACGCGGCGCAGTTCGCCCGCTACCTGTCCACGACGCTGTCCGCGAAGAAGGGCCGCGTGTGCGAACTGCGGCGCAGGCTGCACTACGTGGGGACCTTCCGGCAGGGCGGGGAGACCCTGTGGCACTTCGAGTGGGGGCGGGGCTACACGGTCGCGCTGCGCCCCGGTGAACTCACCTGCGACGGCAAGCCCTGCGGCGAGGCGTTCCCGCTGTTCCACGGCGACCAGTTGGTGCGGCTGAGCTACCGCGAGGAGGCGTCCGGCCGGGTCAGGGTGGACTTCCGCTCGGGGGACATCCGGGTCCAGGCCGGTACCCGGGTCGCCCACGAGGCACAGGACGAAGGCTTCCTCCACCAGGTCACCGTCTTCGCCGACCCGAGCACCGGCGACGTACGGATTCGCCGGGTCAGGCTGACACCCCGTTTCCTGCCGCGGGCCGACGAGCGGTTCCAGGACGTGAACATCGCGGCCCACCTCTCCAGGTCCGACCGGGAGAAGGTGCTGCGGCTGCTGGGGGACAGCGCCCAGGCGACGGAACTGTGCGTGCTGGCCCGCTTCGACCGCGACCAGTACCTCAAGACCAACGGAGTGGTGCGGACCTTCCGCTACGTGGAACCCCGGTTCATCGGGGCGCACGACGGAAGAGGCCCTGCCAGGAACCGCCTCTTCATGGTCGCGGACGGCATCACACGCACCGCCGACAGCACGTACCTCACCCTGAAGCTGCCGGAGTCGGTGCGCCAGCCCGAGGGCACCGAGCTGAAGGTGCGGGTGTACCCCCGTGACTTCTCCGTACGGCCGAACCTCCTGCCCCGGATCTACGACGAGGTCGGCGGCGACGGCAACGGCGCAGCCGACGAGTCCGACCCGGCCCTGCGGTACAGGGGAGTCGTCTTCCTGGTCGAGGTGAGTCAGGGCGCGACGCCCGGCACCTGGCGGGGCAGACTCACCTCCGCGCCCGCCAGGGACGCGCGGACCCTCGTCAGCGCCGTACGGCAGGCCGGAGGCTCGCTGCTCGCGGTGGTCGCCGACGAGCGGGGGCGGACGGTCGAGGTCCTGCCCGGTGTCATCTTCGAACTGCCCCAGGATTCCTGGAAGTTCGCCGACGAGGCGGGCAAGGGCGCGATCGTCCGGCTCTACCCGCGCGGCGGCGAGAGACTGTTCGTCGGCCTGGCCCAGCGACCCGACCACGACTACCTGCACCGGGACAGGCGGGGCCGCGTCGCGCTCATCGAGGAGTCCGCGAGCCGCGGCGACAGCCGCGCCGCGTTCCGGGTGCGAGGGCTGCCCGCCCTGTCCGTCGGAGTGGCCGAAGCCCTCGCGAGCCGACTGCGCGACACCCGGCTGCCCCAGACCGCCATGCTGCTCCGCTCCGGCGCCAAGGTGACGGCCGTGCCGCCCGGCCCCCGGGCCCAGGTGCGGGCCGCGAGGGTCGACGCGGGGAACAAGGACAGCGCGGAGGCTGTCATCAGGCCCCTCCGACTCGGCGGCAGCAAGGCGCCGGAGGGACCCGTCCCCTGGTCCCGGCTCAGCTTCGCCGACGGCTCCGTGGAGGACATCCGCGCCCACTGGGCCAAGCGCCGGCCGGACGGCGCCGCCGGGTCGGGAGCCGCCGAGCGCTGGCGCGCACCCGTCTTCTTCGACGACGACGGCAGCGGCGGCTGGACCCTGCGCTACCGCTCCGACCGGCTGCTGAGGAACTTCGCGCTGCCCGCGACCACGCTGACCGAAGTGCCGCGACCGGCCGGTTCCGCCTGGTACACCGTGGCCGGACCGGCACGGGACCACAGGGGCGCCGCCTACGGCCTGTGGCTCGAACTGAGCCCCGGCGCCGTCATCGAGGTCCACGGCCAGCTGGTCACGGGGCCGGCCGGTCACCCCCTGGCCCATCTCTCCTGGGACCGCTTCGGCCCGGGCGACCAGGTGCGCCTGGAGGTCGTCGGGGGCGCGCTCGCCGCACCGCGCGAGCTGCGGCTCCTGGACTGGCGCCCAGGTGCACGCGCCGCCTGGTCGGCCGGCCTGCGGGACCGGGTGTGGCTGCCCGTCCGAGCGCTGCCCGGCAGGAACGGCGTCGAGCTGGGGGTGAAACACTTCCGTTGCCGCTACCCCGTGATCGACCCCGCCGCCGAACTCGCCCCGGGCGGCTTCCTGTACTCCGCCATGCCCGGGGCGACGGCGGTCGTCCTGGACAGTGCCGCCAACACCCTGACCGGCGCCCCCGAAGCGGGTCCGGCGTCCGGCGACTGCGCCCTGCTCGGCCTCGACCCGCAGGGCGACCCGACGCTGCTCGGCCTGCCGCACCGCCGGGTCGAGCTGAGCGAGGCCGCGGCCGGATGGCCCGGCGGAGGCTGGCTGCGCGACCTGCTCGCTGACGGGCCGGCGGCGCTGCTGGAGCAGCTGGGCTGTCTGCCGGTGACCGTCGAGGAGTGGGGCGAGGAGTCCGTCACCGTGTCCCGACGGCTCCAGCCGGCCGGGACGCTGCCGGAGAGAGCGACGATGCTCTGCACCGCGCTGGCCGAGGCCGGCGGCGATCTCGTGGTGCGCTGCGGGGGAGCACTGCATCTGCTTCCCCTGCGGGAGGTCGTGCCCGGACTTCCCGAGCGACTGGCCGTCGAGGCCGCCCGCTTCCTCAGCGGCCTTTCGCCGCACGAGGCGCAGGAGAACAGACGAGGCCAGCGGCTGTGGTGCCAGTCGACGATCCCCGGCGACCGCGGCCCGCAAGCTGGCGCCGACCCGGTGCTCCACGTCCGTCTGCCGGTCGCCCCGCTGTCACCCCACGCGGACGAACTGCACGCCACACCGCGCGGGGTGCTGGTCCCGGCGGACGGGCCCGACCGGCCGCCGCACGGTCTGCTGCTGGAGGCGGACCGCGACCGGCGCTGGCACTGGATGCCGGTGGAGCGGGCCTCGTGGCTGCCCGACCCCACGGCCGGGGAGCTGCGCGCCGCACTCGTCGACGGCGCACGGCCTTTGCGCGTCCGTCGACTCGCCGACGACACGGTGTCGGTGCTGCACGCCCGCGACGTGGAGCGGGCGCGGCTCGCGCTGCGACCCGGCACCCGGCTCCGCGTCGCCCCCGGCAAGGACCGGGAGCGGACGGCGGACGGACCGCAGCCGAGGGTGGCGCGCGCCCTGCCCACCGGAGTCCTCGTGCAACTGCGGCCCGCCCAGGAGGAAGGCGTACGGACGGGCGAACAGCTGTGGTGCGAGGTGGAGCGGCTGGACACCGGGCACGGCCGGGGCGCCGTCCGCGTCGTGCCGGTCGGCAGCCGCCGGCACCGGGTGGACCTCCCCGAACGCCTCGCCGTGGACGCCGCGACGACCGCGGCCAAACAGCACGCGGAACAGCTCGCGACCTGCAAAGACCAGGAGGTCGTGGTCGAGGCCCGCCGGCTGCTGCGCGAGCCCGAGGTCCCGCTCTCGCCCGAGGCCCGCCAGGCCCTGCGGCGCTGGCTGACCGAGCACGGCGCGGCCGCGTACCACCTGAGCGCCGATCCCGAGGCGGCCGACCTGGATCTGGAGCTGACGGACGTCCTGGCCGTGACCCTCCTGCTGGAGCGGCACGGCCGAAGCAGCCCGCCGCACGCCAGGGGCGCGGTCCTGCTCGCCCATCACCTGGGGCTGCGGGCGACCCGCTCGCTGCACGTGGAGCCGCTGGTCCGGTCCTGGGCCTCGCTCGAACGGATCGCCGCCGACCCCCGCCTGGCGCGGCTGCGGTTCCCGGCCGAGCTGGACGACACCCAGCTGCACACCGTTCGCTCCTACGGCAACGGGCTGCTGAGCCAGACCGACGGCGCAGGAGAAGAGCACACCGACGCGCCCGTGGCCCGTGCCGCCCTCGCGGCGGTGGGCGACCTGCCGCCGGGCGAGGACCTGTCGAAGGGCGCCGACTGGCTGTCCCCGCTGGCGGCCCTGGGCCGGGCCCTGCACCCGCCGAAGGGCGAGGCCACGGCCCAGTCCGAGCTGGACCCCGGCCAGCGCGACCAGCTGCACACCTCGCTGGGCAACGCCCTTCACGTCCCGATCCCCCTGCTGGCCCACACCGGCGCCGTCCCCGCCCCCCAGCGGGACCTCGCCCGACTGGTCCTGGAGGAGGACATCGAATGAACGGCCACGGCCGCTGACCCGTATCTCTTGGCGAACGCCCGGCCACAGGCGTGGCCGGGAAGCGCGCCGAAAACGGAGTTGCACGTGCTTCAGCAGTCCACGGCCCGCCTCGTGCGCGGTGCCGCACTGGCCGGCAGCCTGGCCCTGCTTCCCCTCGCCGCCGCGTGCAGCGGCGGCGGCGGCGAGGACGACGCGTCCGCGAAGAGCACCCCGGCGCCCACGGCGGTGACCGCCGCTCCGGCGGCCGGGGTCGTGGCGCCGGCGAAGGTCGAGGTGATCGCCGGCCTGACCGGCTGCACCGCCAAGATCCGCATCGAGGCGGACGAACTGCGCCAGGGCGTCTGCCACACGGCGGAGGCCGACTACCTCATCACGACCTTCCCCGAGGAGCAGTACAAGGAGACGTGGCTGGAGTCCGCCAGCATCTACGGCGGCAAGTACCTCGTGGGCTCCCGCTGGGTCGTCAGCGCCAAGCCGAAGCTGCTGGAGCAGTTCCGGCCCAAACTCGGCGGCACCATCCAGCAGTTGGGCTGAGCCCGTCAGCTCTTGAACCCGAAGACGTCGTCGGCGCGGGCCGTCAGGGGCGCGGCCAGGGGCGGCCGCCGACGGCCTCGATGCCGTTGTTGAAGCGCCGCAGATAGGCGGCGAAGGCGGCTCTGTCCTCGTCCGGCCAGTCCTGCATCACCTGGTCCAGGACCTCGACGATGCCCTCGCGCTCGGCGTCCAGCAGCCGGGCGCCCTCGTCGGTGAGCCGGAACTTGCGGGCCATCCCGCCCTCCGGGTCCGGGATGCGCTCGATCAGACCCGCCCGCATCGCCGCCGCGGTCTGCCGGTTGAGGGTCGAGGCGTCCAGGCCGAAGGCGTCGCTGAGCTCGCCGATCGACATGGGCCCCTGGACCCGGATCCGGCTCAGCATGATGTAGGCGCTGCGCTCCAAGAGGCTGTTCTTGCGCCGGCCGCCCCGCTGGTTCAGGAACGTGTGGCGGCTGAGCAGCATCTGCTCGTACTCGACCTCGTGCGTCGGCGACTCCATGGGGCCATCGTGGCACACCCCTGTGCACCTCCCACATCATGTGCTTGATGCATACGACATGTACGATGCACATCCTTCACCGTCGATCCCCAGACACCACCGAGGAGTCCACCCATGGACGCCCCCCAGACCACGGCCCGCCCAGGCGCCGTGATCGCCACGCTGGCCTTCGCCGGCACCACCGCGGCGATCATGCAGACCCTGGTCACGCCCCTCATCGCCGAACTGCCGCAGATCCTGGACACCTCGTCCTCGAACGCGGCCTGGGTGATCACGGTCACTTTGCTGGTGGCGGCCGTGTGCGTGCCGGTCGTCGGCCGCCTCGGCGACCTGCTGGGCAAGCGCCGGATGCTGCTCGCCTGCTCCGTGCCGCTGGTCGTCGGCTCGGTGGTGTGCGCGTTCGCCTCCGACGTCGTGACGATGATCGTGGGCCGCGGCCTGCAGGGCGTGGGCATGGGCATGGTGCCCCTCGGCATCGCCCTGCTGCGCGACGTCGTGCCGGCCGAGAAGCTCAGCGGTTCCATCGCGCTGGTCAGCGCCTCCATGGGCATCGGCGGCGCGATCGGCCTGCCGCTGGCCGCCGCGGTCGCCCAGTACGCGAACTGGCGCGCACTGTTCTGGGGCTCCGCCGCCCTGGCGGCCGGCGTCGCCGTCCTGATCTACCTGCTCGTCCCCGACGTCCCGGCCGGCGCCAAGGGGCAGCGCTTCGACCTGCCCGGCGCGATCGGCCTCGGCGTCGGCCTGGTCGCCCTGCTGCTCGCGGTCTCCAAGGGCGCCGACTGGGGCTGGGGCTCGGCCACCACGCTCGGCCTGTTCGCCGTCGCCGTCGTGGCGCTGCTCGCCTGGGGCCTGTGGGAGGTGCGCACCACCGACCCGCTGGTCGACCTGCGCACCACGGCCCGCCCCCGGGTGCTCCTGACCAACGTCGCCTCGGTCTTCGTCGGCTTCGGCATGTACGCGAGCATGCTGGTGATGCCGCAGCTGCTGCAGTTCCCCGAGGCCACCGGCTACGGCCTCGGCCAGTCGATGCTCGCGGCCGGCCTGTGGATCGCGCCCGGCGGCCTGGTGATGATGCTGGTCTCCCCGCTCGGCGGAAAGCTCACCAACGCCCGCGGCCCGAAGTTCACCCTGGTCTGCGGCACCCTGGTCCTGGCCGCCGGCTACTTCGCGTCCATGGCCCTGATCGGCTCCGCCTGGGGCGTCATGCTGGTCACGATCATCACCAGCGGCGGTGTGGGCCTCGCCTACGGCGCCATGCCCGCCCTGATCATGAGCTCGGTCCCGATCACGGAGACCGCCGCCGCCAACGGCTTCAACGCCCTCATGCGCTCGTTGGGCACCTCGATCGGCTCCGCCGTCATCGGTGTGATCCTCGCCCAGATGACCACGACCATGGGCGGCCACACCTTCGCCTCCGAGGACGGCTTCCGCACCGCGCTCCTCGTCGGCGGCGGACTCGCCCTGGTCTCCGCGGCCATCGCCGCCGTCATCCCCGCCGCCCGCACAGCGGCGGCCGACGAGCACCCGGCCGACCCGGCCCTCGCGCCGGAGCAGGCCGAGGTCTGAGCCGCGGGAGACGACGAGGGGGCGCCCACGTGGCCGGGCGCCCCTCGTCGTACGTCTCAGGCGAGGTCCAGCAGCCCCCGGCGTACCGCCTCCGACACCGCGGCCGCCCGGTTGTCCGCGCCCAGCTTGCGGTAGAGCCGCACGAGGTGCGTCTTGACGGTGGCCTCGCTCAGGAACAGGGCCTCGGCGATGGAACGGTTGCTCAGCCCGTCCGCCAGCAGCCGCACCACCTCCACCTCCCGCCCGCTCAACTCCCGCTCCGGATCGGAGACTTGGGCGACCAGCTCGCCCACCACGTCCGCGGCAAGGCCGAGCGCTCCGGCGGTCGCGCCGCGCACGGCCCGGAACAACTCCTCGGGCGGACCGGCCTTCAGGACGTAGCCCCGCGCCCCCGCCTCCAGCGCCCGCACGACATCGACCCGACCCGAGTAACTCGTCAGCATCACCACAGGGACTTCCGGCGCCGCGACCCGCAGTCTGCGCACCGCCTCGATCCCGTCGATCCCGGCCCCGCCGGCGCCCGCGAACCGCAGGTCCATCAGCACCGCGTCCGGGACCAGCGCCGCCGCCAGCCGCACGGCCTCCTCGCCGGTGCCCGCCTCGGCGACCACCTCCAGGTCCGGCTCACCCTCCAGCAGCGCGCGCAGCCCGGCCCGGACGACGGCGTGGTCGTCCGCCAGCAGCAGACGCAACGGGGCGCCGCTCACCGGGCGGCCACCGCACTCGGCGCGCCCACGGGCCGGGCCGTCGACGACGCGGGCACCGTGGCCCGCACCCACGTACCCCGCCTGGGCGCGCTGCCGACCTCCAGATCGCCACCGCACTCGCGCAGCCGGGTCCGGGCCGCCGGAAGTCCGAGCCCGCGGCCCGGACCCGAAGCGGCTGCGCCCCGGCCCGCGTCGAACCCCGCGCCGTCGTCCCGCACTTCGAGCTCCACCCGGTCGGCGTGTCCGTGCAAGGTGACCAGGACGTTCCCCGCGCGGGCGTGTTCGCGCACATTGGCCAGCATGCTCTGGGCGACCCGGAACAGGGTCGCGGCCGTCCGGCCGTCCACGGCGGGGCGGGGTGCGCCCAGTGAGCGGAACCGCACCCGGGCCGCGGCCCCCTCCGCCTCCGCGCGGGCGCACAGCAGCCGCAGTGCGCCCTCCAGACCGGCCTCGTCCACGGCGGACGGCGTCAGGTCGCGGATGATCCTGCGGGTCTCGGCGAGGTTGGCGTGCAGTCCGTCGGCGACGGCCCGGACCCGGGTCCGGGCCACGTCCGGACGGGCGTCCCAGTCACGGTCCGCCGCCTGCAGCAGCATGACGCCGCCGGCGAGTTCCTGCGCCAGCGTGTCGTGCAGGTCCCGGGCGATCCGGGCCCGTTCCGCCAGCACCCCGGCCTCACGCTGCTGCCGGGCGAGCACGTCCCGGGCGCCCTGCAACTCCTCGACGAGCCGCAGCCGTTCGGCGGCGTCGCGCTGCTGGGTACGGTAGAGGGACACCGTGCCCCACACCGCGGCCACCGGGATCAGCACGATCTCCGGGTCGAACTGACCGACGCTGCGGGTGAGTTGACCGGCCAGCACGACGGTCAGCGCGGCCACAGCCACCCCGGCCGCCCGGCGGCCGAGCGCGCGCAGCGCCACACAGGCCAGCGGCACCGCGCACCACACGTAGGCCCCGGTGAGCGCCGCGGGAGCGAGGAGGACGAGGACGGTCCACAGCGCCAGCAGCGTCGCGACCCACACGGGCCGGCCGAACCGCCCCAGCCGGTCCCCGGCCGCGAGCCCGCCCGCGTACACCAGCGCCAGCAGCCCGCTGACGGTCACGATGTCCCAGCACAGGCCGATCCTCAGCTTCTCGAGCCGCACCAGACCCGCGCCGACGACGAGGAAGAACGTCAGATGCGAGAGACGGGCCAACGCCCACCGGCTCCCGCGGGCGGCCCTCGCTGAGGTACGGACGGGAGCACGGTCGGACACGGCAGAAACCCCTTGGACGCCCTTGGACGGTGATCCGTTCGAACAGGGGTGCCGAGTCTATCCGTCAGCTGTAGGGCCGGTGTGAGGACGGCGGGTGCCGTCCGTCACGCCCCCGGGTGCAGCCCGAGCACGCCCGGCGTCGGGTCGCCCTTGACCTCGCCGAAGTACAGCGCGAACGTCTGCTTCCAGCGCTCGACCTCGGCGCGGTCGGCCATGAAGCGGGGGAAGCCGTCCACATGGGCGTTGGGATATTCCCAGATCTGCTTCAGTCCGGCCGGGGGAGTGACGTCGGTGCGCACCGACCAGCCGTTGAAGGACCCCTGCTGGTGCTCCAAGGACAGCTGCCAGTTGAGGAAAAGTTTGGCGGCGGTGGAGTTCCTGGCCTGCTTGAGGACGGCGGTGCGCTGGCCCCACGCCATGAACGGGTGTCCGGCGCCGATGGCGAACGTCACGGGGGACGAGCCGACGGCGGACCCCGCGGTACCGACCCCGATCGGCTTCTGCCCGCCGAAGACGGCATCGCCCGGGGAGTTGCTGCCGCGCGCGAACTGCACGTCCTGAGCAGCCAACTTGGCCACCCAGTCCCAGCCGTACGTGCGGGCGTAGAGCGTGTAGAGGTAGAGGACCGCGTCGTCGTCGTGCGGGTAGGACGAGGCGATCCTGCCCTTCCACTCCGGGGCGACGAGGTCGAGCGGGGTGAGCGCCCTCGTCGACCCGGCCGCCGCCGTGTCGTACAGGAAGCTGAAGGCGATCGCGCCCGTGGCCACCCATGCGCCCTGCGGATCCTTGAATCCGTCGTAGACCTTGGAGAAACCGGCGGGCTTGTAGTGCAGCAGTCGGCCCTGCCGCTTCCAGCGGTCGAAGTCCTGAAGGGTCTGGAACTGGACCACGTCCGGGACGAGGGTGTCGGTGGCGAACTGGTTGTCGACGCGCACGTCGTGGTACTTGCTGTAGTCGACGATCAGCGTCAGGTCGATCTCCGGGAAGCGGTCCTTGAAGGCCGCCTTGGTGCCGTCCTGCTGGGTCGGGGTGTCCCCGCCGGCGTAGACGACGAGTTTGCCGCCTTCCGCGAGCGCGGCCCGGTACAGCTCGTCGAGCGACCGGGTCTCCTCGCCGCCGGAGCCGGTCCGACGGGGAGACGTGGACGACGTGGTCGCGGAGGCAGGGGCCGTGCCGAGAGCGCCGAGGCCGAGGGCGGCGCCCGCCCCGGTCGCGAGGAGACGCCTTCTGCTGGGGAATCCGGACATGGTGAGGAGACCTCTCAGGACTCGGAGGGGGGTGAGGACCGGGCGCCACGGTCGATGCCGAGTGTGCCGGGCCCGACGGCCGGTCCGCGTCGTCCGGACGGATCGGACGACCCGCGTCCGGTGGAACCCCCGTTCAACCGATCGGTTGAACGCCCGCCCCGCCAGGCGCCGCTACGGCCGCGCCAGCCGCCGCATCGTCAGCGCGAGGTGCAGCCGCAGCCGGCCCTGGGGCGTGCGCACCGGCCACCCCAGCAGATGCTCGGCGTGCACCAGCCGGTCCTGGAGCGTGGAGTGGTGGACGTTCGCCTCGGCGGCCGCCGCCCGCAGACTGGCCGTGGCGGTGACGGCGTACAGGGTGGCGAGCAGCCAGGGGGCGTCCGCGGCGGCCGCCTCGACGGCGTGGACGTCCGGCGGCGGCTCGGCGCCCGGCGCCACGAGGTCGGCCAGCAGGGCGACGCCGCCGAGCTCGTCGGCGTACACGACCCGGGGGCCGGGGTCCTGCGCGGTGCCGTCCGCGGTGAAGCGGAGCGCGGTGCGGGCCGCGGTCCAGGAGCGGGGCAGGTCAGGCACCGGCACGGCGGGCCCGACACCGGCCCGGCCGGCGGGTGCCGCGTCCCGGGCGTCCGCGGGCAGCACCCGGGGCCGGCCGCCGGGCGTGGCCAGCGCGCGGGCCGGGGCGGCGGGGTCGAGGCCGAGTCGGCGGGCCGCGTGCAGCCGGGCCGGTTCGGCGGCCGTGGCGTCGAGGAGGGTCTCGACGAGGGCGGGATCGTCGAGCGGCGCCCGTCCACGGGTGCGGTCGAGGACGAGACGTGCCGCGCCCGCCGCCCGTTCGAGGATCACCGCGTCCACGACGCTGGGCACGGCGCCGGTGCGTTCCAGCCACAGCGCGGGAGCGCCGTCGGGCGTCAGGCCGGTGGACGGCCAGGCCGGGTCCGGCGGCAGGTCCGTGTCCCGGCGGGCGCCGTCGGCCTCCACCCGGATCCGCACCCGCCGGTCGGCGTCGACGAGCCGCGCGGGCACCCCGGCCAGCACCGCGGCCCCGCGCACCAGCGCCTCCACCCCGGCCCGCGACTCGGCGAGCCGGTCGAAGTAGGCGATGACCTGCACCGCGGCCCCGGCGTCCGGGTCCAGCGCGGTCAGGCGCCCGGCCAGCTCTTTCATACGGCCATGATGCGCCACGCGGGCCCGCCAAGGAACGGACCGCCTCGGATCCGCACCCGGCGCCGGGCGGCGAGCCGTCTGCGGGGGTTACTCGGCGAGCAGCCTGCGCAGCCAGTCCAGGTGGGCCGCGCGGGCGGACCGGGACAGCGTGGCCTGCGGCGCGAAGCCGTCGAAGCCGTGGAAACCGCCCGGCCAGACGTGCAGTTCCGCGATCCCGCCGGCCTGCCAGATCCGGGTGGCGTAGGCGACGACCTCGTCCCGGAAGGTCTCGGCGGAGCCCACGTCGAGGAAGGCCGGGGGCAGCCCGGACAGGTCCTCGGCGCGGGCAGGCGCCGCGTACGGGGAGACGTCCGGTCCGCCGCGCAGCTCGCCGAGCAGGGCGCCCCACCCGGTCTCGTTGGCCGTGCGGTCCCAGACGCCGAGGCCCGCCATCTGGTGGCTGGAGGGGGTGTCGTTGCGGTCGTCCAGCATCGGGCACATCAGCATCTGGCCCAGCGGCCGCGGGCCGCCCCGGTCGCGCAGCAGCAGGGCGAGCGCCGCACTGAGGCCGCCGCCCGCACTCGCTCCGGCGATCACGATGCGCTCCGGGTCCCCGCCCAGTTCCTTGGCGTGCTCCGCCGTCCACAGCAGACCGGCGTACACGTCCTCGACCGGCGCCGGATGCGGGTGTTCGGGCGCCAGCCGGTACTCCACGGACACCACCACCATGTCCAGCTCCCGCGCCCAGTCGAGGGCGACGTCCACCCCGACCCGGTTGTTGCCCAGGACCATGCCGCCGCCGTGCACGTGGTAGACGACCGGACGCGGCCGGTCGGGGGCGGGCGCGGTGGGTCGGCAGATCAGCAGCGAGATCTCGGCGGCGCCCTCGGGCCCGGGCACCGTCCGGTCCTCGACCTCGAAGGCGCCGCCCGCGGTCAGGTCGAGCTCGGCGAGCAGGGAGATCCCCGGTCCCTGCCGGATGACCTCGATGTCCTCGGGGGCCATCCCCGGCTGGATCATCTCCTTGATCAGTTCCAGGGCGGCGGCGAGTTCGGGGTCGAAGGGCGGCGGCACGTACGTCATGGGCTTCTCCTCACGCGAAACGCGGATGCGCGGCGGCTCGTGCGGCCCATGATCGGCGCATCCGCCGCCCTGGTGAGCACCGCCGTACGGCGGAACCTGCCCGCCGTTCGGCGGGTGACGCCCGCCCCACCCGCGCAGCTTGCCAGGACATGACCTGTTGTTCACCTGTGCGGGGTGGAAAGGAACAAGCCGGTGCGACAACGATTTTCACCTCCCCCACAGGCTCCAGGAGTACCACCCGTGAACGTCTCGCTCTCCGTCTGGCTGCTGACCGTCGCCGCCCTGTGCGCGCTCGTCGCCGTCGACTTCTTCATCGGCCGCAAACCGCACGACGTGTCGGTCAGGGAGGCCGGGATCTGGACGATCGTCTGGGTCGTCCTGGCCTGTCTGTTCGGCCTCGGCGTGTTCGTCTTCGGGGGCGGCAAGCCGACGGGGGAGTTCTTCGCCGGGTACATCACGGAGAAGTCGCTGAGCGTGGACAACCTCTTCGTGTTCGTCCTGATCATGGGCAAGTTCGCGGTGCCCTCGCAGTACCAGCAGCGGGTGCTGATGGTGGGCGTGCTCGTGGCCCTGGTGCTGCGCGCGGTGTTCATCGCCGCCGGAGCGGCGATCATCTCGACGTTCTCCTGGGTGTTCTACCTCTTCGGCGCGTTCCTGATCTGGACGGCCTGGAAGTTGATCCAGGACGCCAAGAAGGGCGGGCACGAGGACGATTACGAGGAGAACAAGCTGCTGAAGTCGGTGGAGAAGCGTTTCGGCGTGGCCGACCGCTACCACGGCACGAAGCTGTGGGTCGAGCAGAACGGCAAGCGGGTCATGACCCCGATGCTCGTCGTGATGCTGGCGATCGGCTCCACCGACGTGCTGTTCGCCCTCGACTCGATCCCCGCCATCTACGGGCTGACCGAAGACCCGTACATCGTGTTCACGGCCAACGCGTTCGCGCTGATGGGCCTTCGGCAGCTGTACTTCCTCATCGGCGGCCTGCTGAAGAAGCTGGTCCACCTCAGCTACGGCCTGTCGATCATCCTCGGTTTCATCGGCGTCAAGCTGCTGCTGCACGCGCTGCACGAGTCCGGGGTGCACGTGCCGGAGATCGGCATCCCGTTCTCCCTGGGCTTCATCGTGCTGGTCCTCGCGGTCACGACCTTCACCAGCCTGCGGGCCTCCAAGCGCCAGGAGTCGGAGGCCGAGGCGCTGGAGGGCGGCTCTACGGCGTAGGCGCCGCGTCCGCGCGCATCAGCACGCAGTCGAACTCGATCACCCGGCCGGTGGTCGCCTCACGCGTCACGGGGTACATGCCGGTGATGCCGAACCCGGCGGCCTCGTACACCGCGACGGCCTCGCCCATGCCGGGGCTGCCCTCGTACAGCTTCAGCACGGCGACCTCGGACTGCATCCCCGCGAACTCCGCGATCCGCTCCCCGGCTCCGGCGAACACCTCCAGGTCATAGCCCTGGGTGTCCATCTTCAGGTAGGGGCGCGGTTCGGCGAGGCCCTCCAGGGCCTCGTCCATGACCTCCGCCAGCCGGCGGACGCGGATCTCCTCGGTGTCGGCCTTCGTGAACCGGCTGTAGCGGCCCTTGCCGTAGTCGCTCGCCGACAGCAGGGAGTTCATCGTCTGCCAGCCGATGTGGATCTCCGCCGTCGTCTCCTCGCGGCCCAGCCCGCACTGGTACACGTGCCAGTCGGGGTCGTTCGCGGCGGCCTTCTCCAGCCGGGCGAACGTCTCGGACGTCGGCTCGAAGGACACGATCCGGCCGGTGTAGCCGAGCCGGCGCAGCCGCTTGGCGTACTGGCCCGTGTTGGCCCCGACGTCGAAGACGCAGTTCACGCCGTAGAGCTCCAGCATCGCGGCGACGTGCTGGGCGCAGAGGTATTCGGCGGCATCCAGCTGCAGCCTGCGCTCGTCCAGCCGCTCCGGGGCGTCCATGAGGAGCAGGGTGGCGGTGTCGCCCAGCCGCGCGGCGGCGCCCTGGGCGACGCCGGGCCGCGCGCCGTCTCTCGTCCGGCGCAGCACCCAGGTGTCCTTGTCCGCACGGGTCGCCTCGTACGGACCGCCGCCGCCCCGCGAGACCACCGCCGCCCCCGGCCCGAGATCGGTCACCCGGACGCCGACACGGGGCATCAGGTCGAGCAGTCGTCGATAAAGGGTGCGCATCTCCCCAGCCCTATCAGACATGACCGGAAGACGTCTGCAGGTTGCACGACATTCGCGGCGGACCGAGCCGAGCCGGGCGAGGGGTGTGCAGCACGAACGGGGCCCGGAAAACCGCTCCGGACCCCGTTCGGGCCTGCGTGCTGCGTGGCGTCACCGCACTCAGGCGGCCGCGGCCTCGCCCGCGTGGCCGTGCAGACGGGCCACGACCTCGGTCAGCTGGGCGGCGACCTCGGCGTCGTCGACCGGGTGGGTCTCGGCGAAGCGGGTCAGGGAGCCCGGGATGGAGAGCTTCAGGTCCTCGATGACCTTGCCGCCGGCGATGCCCACGGCCTTGCGGGCCTCGTCCTGCGCCCACACGCCGCCGAACTGGCCGAAGGCGGTGCCGACCACGGCGACGGGCTTGCCGCCGAAGGCGCCGGCGCCGTAGGGGCGGGACAGCCAGTCGATGGCGTTCTTCAGGACGGCCGGGATGGTGCCGTTGTACTCGGGGGAGAAGAGCAGGAAGGCGTCGGCGGCCTGGGCGGCCGCACGCAGCTTGGCGGCGGCTGCCGGGACGCCGCCCTCGACGTCGAGGTCCTCGTTGTAGAAGGGGATCTCGGCCAGGCCCTCGAAGAGGTCGACCTCGGCGCCCTCGGGAGCGACCTTGACGGCCGCCTCGGCGAGCTGGCGGTTGGTCGAACCGGCGCGGAGGCTGCCGACGAGCGCGAGGATGCGGACAGACATGGGTACTCCCAGAGGCTGAAACACTGCTGTTACGAATCCGGACCGAGGTCCGTTTAATGTTCTAGCACCCTAACCGGACCGCGGTCCAGTTTCATTCCCGGTGCTTTACGCTGAGTTCATGTCCGCCCTTCTGCCGCCCTGTCCGGAACCCGAGGAGACCGCCGGCGAGCCCGAGCTGCTGCAACTCGGTTCGCCGGACGACGAGCCGTGCCTGCGCGCCGACGCGGCACGCAACCGGGCCAGGCTGCTGTGCGCCGCCGCCCGGCTGATCGCCGAGCACGGGGCCGCCGGAGTCACGATGGAAGCGGTGGCGGCGGCCGCGAACGTGGGCAAGGGCACCGTGTTCCGCCGCTTCGGCGACCGCACCGGACTGCTCACCGCGCTGCTGGACCACTCCGAGAAGATGTTCCAGGCCGCGTTCCTGAGCGGCCCCGCGCCGCTGGGGCCGGGCGCGCCGCCCGTGGAGCGGCTGAGAGCCTTCGGCGTCGCCCTGCTGCGGCGCGCCGCCGACGAGCTGGACCTGCAGCTCGCGGCCGAGCCCGGCCCGGAGCGCCGGTACTCCGTGCCCGTGCGCCGCGTTCACCACAGTCACCTGACGCTGCTGCTGCGGCAGGCGGTGCCCGACGCGGACGCCGAACTGCTCGCCCACACGCTGATGGGATACCTCAACCCCGTCCTGATCCACCACCTCACCCGGCAGTGCGGGCTGTCGCCGGCGCGGCTCGAGGCCGGCTGGAGCGACCTGGTCGACCGGGTGACGTCGAACCCGGGGTGAGCCGAAGAGGTCACGACCGGTCGACTTCGGTCGACTTCGGTCGACGGTGGGGTCTCGGATTTCGACGTCCCCCGCCCGGAACCCCGCCCACAGCTTCTGCCAAGATGCCGTACGTCATGGTGCAGATACCGAACACGCCCGCGCCGACGAAGTCGCCGGCGCCCCGCCCCGTGCCCACCAGCGCCGACGTTGCCCGCCTGGCCGGCGTCTCGCGCGCGACCGTCTCCTACGTCCTGAACAACACCAGCGCCGTACGCATCAGCGAGCCCACCCGCCGCCGTGTCCACGAAGCCGCCAAGGAACTCGGGTACGTGCCGCACGCGGCCGCCCGCACCCTGCGCGCCGGACACAGCAGGATGGTCCTGATGCCCACCCTGCCCGTCCCGGCAGGCCACCTCTACAGCCAGTTCGTGCACGACTTCCAGGGGGCGCTCAGCCGCCTCGACTACACCGTCGTTCAGTACGGCGCCACCGGTCTGCGCGGCGACGACGCCGCCCGCGCCTGGGCCGAACTGCGGCCCGTCGCCGTGCTGGTGCCCACCCCCGGCATCGGCCCGGAGGGGGTCGCGGTCCTCAAGCGGTCCGGCGCCAGGGCCGTGCTGACCCTCAGCCCCGTGGCGGTCGAGGGCGCCCGCTCGGTGCGCCTCGACCACGCCGACGTCGGCCACAGCGCCGCCGCGCACCTGTACGCCCGCGGTCGCCGCCGGATCGGCGTGGTCGTCCCCGAGGAGCCCGGCATGGAGGTGTTCTCCACGCCCCGACTCGCCGGCGCCCGCATGGCCCTGCACGGCACCGACGCCACCGTCACCGAGCTGCCGCTCGTCTACACGGAGGAGTCCGCGGCCGCCCTCGCCGCCCGGTGGCGGGGCCTCGGCCTCGACGCCGTGTTCGCCTACAACGACGAGTACGCCATGCTGCTGATGAGCGCCCTGCAGGACGCGGGCTTACGCGTACCGCAGGACGTGGCCGTCATCGGCGCCGACGACCTCGTGCTCGGCCGACTGCTGCGGCCCAGGCTCAGCACCGTCCGCATCGAGCTGCCCTCGGGCCGCGACCTCGCCCGGCTGCTCGACGAGGCGGTCCGCAACCCCACGGCCACCCCCGAGTCCCCCGAACAGTGCGGAGCCACGGTCGTGCACCGCGACTCCAGTTGACCCACGGTCCGTCGGCTGTGTCCCCACGTTCCCGACAGGACGCATGACTAGGATGTTGCACGCTCAACCAGATGGGATGCGCGGTTCACCGCATCCCGTCACACCGCCGCCCAACTGGCGGTGACCGCACGGGACTTCCGCTTCCCGTGTGAGCCGTCAGTCCCGTGGGTTCACTGATCGGAGAGCCGTCATGCCGTTGCTCGACCCCCAGACCTGGCAGTCCCGCCCTCTCTCGGGCCCCCAGCACACCGTGACCGAGCCCGCCACCGGCGACGCGCTGGGCACGGTCGTCCTGGCGAGCGGCGCGGACGTCGGTCCGGCCGCCGAGGCCGCCCGCGCCGCACAGGCCGAGTGGGCGCGCCTTCCCCACTTCGTCCGCGCCGGAGTGCTGCGCAAGGCCGGCGACCTGTTCGCCGCGCACGCCGAGGAGCTGCGCGAGTGGATCGTCCGCGAGTCCGGCTCCATCCCCGGCAAGGCCGACTTCGAACTGCACGTCGCCGCCCAGGAGTGCTACGAGGCCGCCGCCCTGGCCTCCCGCCCGGCCGGCCAGGTCCTGCCCAGCGAGGCGCCCCGGCTGTCGTACACCCGGCGGGTCCCCGTCGGCGTGGTGGGCGTGATCTCCCCGTTCAACGCCCCGCTGATCCTGTCGATCCGCTCCGTCGCCCCCGCCCTCGCACTCGGCAACGCCGTCGTCCTCAAGCCGGACCCGCGCACGGCGGTGTGCGGCGGCCTGTCGCTGGCCGCGGTCTTCGCGGAGGCGGGCCTGCCCGAGGGCCTGCTGCACGTCCTGCCGGGCGGCGCCGAGACCGGCGCGGCCCTGGTCGCCGACCCGCGCGTCCCGGTGATCTCCTTCACCGGCTCCACCGCGGCCGGCCGCGCCGTCGGCGAGGCCGCCGGACGCCACCTCAAGCGCGCCCACCTCGAACTCGGCGGCAACTCCGCCATGATCGTCCTCGCGGACGCCGACCTGGACGCGGTGATCTCCACGGCCGCCTGGGGCTCCTTCTTCCACCAGGGCCAGGTCTGCATGACCACCGGCCGCCACCTGGTGCACGCCTCCCTCTACGAGGAGTACGTCGAACGGCTCGCGGCGAAGGCCGACGCCCTCGCCGTCGGCGACCCGCACCGCGCTCAGGTCCACCTCGGACCGCTCATCGACGACGGCCAACTCGCCAAGGTGCACGGCCTGGTGGAGGCCAGCACGGCGGCCGGCGCGAAGCTCGCCGCGGGCGGCACGCACGAGAACCTCTTCTACCGGCCGACGGTCCTCGCGGGCGTCGACGACACCACCCCCGCCTACGCGGAGGAGGTCTTCGGCCCGGTGGCCCCGGTGCGCCCCTTCCACACGGCGGACGAGGCCGCGGCCCTGGCCGCGCGCAGCTCCTACGGCCTCGCGCTCGGCATCGTCACCCGGGACGCCGCCCGCGGCCTCGACCTCGCCGAACGCATCCCGACCGGCATCGTGCACATCAACGACCAGACGGTGAACGACGAGGCCGTCGCACCCTTCGGCGGGGTCGCCGCCTCCGGCACCGGCGCCCGCTTCGGCGGCGAGGCCAACCTGGAGGCCTTCACCGACGTGCGCTGGACGACGGTGCGCGGAGACGTGGCGCCGTACCCCTTCTAGGGCCGGACCGGCCCTGGGGTCACTGGCTGTCGGCGGCGTTCTGCTGCTCCTCGACCGACTTGCGGACCTCGTCCATGTCCAGCTTGCGCGCCTGTCCGATCACGTCCGTCAGGGCGGCCTCGGGCAGCGCGCCCGGCTGGGCGAACACGGCGACCCGGTCCCGGACGATCATCAGCGTGGGGATCGACCGGATGCCGAAGGCCTCGGCCAGCTCCGGCTGCGCCTCGGTGTCCACCTTGCCGAACACCAGGTCGGGGTTGTCCTCCGCCGCCTTCTCGTACACCGGTGCGAACTGACGGCACGGCCCGCACCACGACGCCCAGAAGTCGATCAGGACGAAGTCGTTGTCCGTGACCGTCTGGTCGAAGTTCTCCTTGGTGAGCTCCACGGTGCTGCTCATGACCTGAATCCCTCTTCCCTGTGGGGGCGAAACCGTCCGCACAACACGGCGACCCGGAAACCTATTCCGCGCCCCTACCCGTGTGGTCACCGGCCACACCACCCACCACACTGGGCCCATGACGGAAACGGAAACCAACGTGTACGACGTCGTGGTGCTCGGGGCCGGGCCCGTGGGGGAGAACGTCGCCGACCGCACCCGCGCGGCCGGTCTCACCACCGCGGTCGTGGAGAGCGAACTCGTCGGCGGCGAATGCTCCTACTGGGCCTGTATGCCCAGCAAGGCCCTGCTGCGCCCGGTCATCGCCCGCGCCGACGCCCGCCGCGTGCCCGGTCTGCGCCAGGCGGTCCAGGGCCCCCTCGACGCGGCCGCGGTCCTCGCCCACCGCAACTACTACACCTCCGACTGGACGGATGACGGCGCCGCCCAGTGGCTCGACGGCATCGGCGCCGACCTCTACCGCGGCCAGGGCCGCCTCACCGGCCCGCGCACGGTCACCGTGGGGGACAAGGTGCTCACCGCCCGGCACGCCGTCGCCGTCGCCACCGGCACCCGTGCCGTCCTGCCGGACCTGCCCGGACTCGCCGAGGTCAAGCCCTGGACCAGCCGGGAGGCGACCAGCGCGCAGACCGTGCCGGGCCGGCTCGTCGTGGTCGGCGGCGGAGTCGTCGCCACCGAGATGGCCACCCTCTACCAGGCCCTCGGCACCCAGGTCACCGTGCTCGTGCGCGGCAAGGGCCTGCTGAACCGCATGGAGCCGTTCGCCGGCGAACTCGTCGCCGAGGCGCTCACCGAGGCCGGCGCCGACGTGCGCACCGGCGCGTCGGTCGAGTCGGTGACCCGCACCGCGGACGGCGTCGTCGTGGTCGTCACCGGCGCCGGCGACCGTATCGAGGCCGACGAGATCCTCTTCGCCACCGGCCGCGCCCCGCACACCGACGACCTCGGCCTGGAGACCGTGGGCCTGGAACCCGGCTCCTGGCTGACGGTCGACGACAGCCTGCTCGTCACCGGCACCGACTGGCTCTACGCGGTCGGCGACGTCAACCACCGCGCCCTCCTCACCCACCAGGGCAAGTACCAGGCGCGCATCGCGGGAGCCGCGATCGTCGCCCGTGCGGCCGGAACCCCTCTCCAGGCAGCCGATCCGTGGAGCGCCCATGCGGCCACGGCCGACCACCAGTGCGTCCCCCAGGTCGTCTTCACCGACCCCGAGGCCGCCGCGGTGGGCCTCTCCCTCGCGGAGGCGGAACAGGCCGGGTACCGGGTGCGGGCCGTCGACGTCGACATGACCTCGGTGGCGGGCGCGGGCCTGTACGCCGACGGCTACAAGGGCCGCGCCCGGATGGTCGTCGACCTGGAGGAGGAGATCCTGCGCGGCGTCACCTTCGTCGGCCCGGGCGTCGGCGAGCTGATCCACTCCGCGACGGTCGCGGTCGTCGGCCAGGTCCCGATCGCCCGCCTGTGGCACGCGGTCCCGTCCTACCCGACGATCAGCGAGGTCTGGCTGCGACTGCTGGAGGCGTTCCGGGACAACTGACCTACGGCAGCTCGAAGTTCAACGCCTGCGCCGCCGCTGCCGGAGTCGGCTGCGCCCACCGCTCCAGCACCGCCTGGTTGGCGGAGAGCGACCGCAGTTCGGCGCGGTCGAGGTACAGCAGGCCGTCGAGGTGGTCCGTCTCGTGCTGGACGATACGGGCGGGCCAGCCGCCGAACACCTCGTCCAGCGGCCGGCCGTGCTCGTCCTCGCCGGTGAGCCGGACCTCGGCGTGCCGGGTCACCACCGCCTGGTAGCCCGGCACGCTCAGGCAGCCCTCGAAGAAGGCGGCGGGGGTGGAACCGACCGGCTCGTAGGCCGGGTTGACCAGGACGCGGAACGGCTGGGGCACCCGGCCGCGGGCTGCCCGCACCTCCTCCGGCACCGGCGCCGGGTCCTCGATGACCGCGATCCGCAGGCCCACCCCGACCTGCGGGGCGGCGAGCCCGACGCCCGGCGCCGCGTGCATGGTGACCCGCAGTGCCTCCACGAACCGGGCCAGCAGCGCGGGGTCGAGCTGGCCGTCGTAGCGCACGGCGCCCGCCCGCAGGACCGGGTCGCCGGCCGCGACGATGGGCAACGGGCCGCCGGGGGCGAGGAGTTCCTCGATCCGGTCGGCAAGGGGCGTGCGAGGACTGGGAGATGACATTCGGCCAGGATGCCATGGACGGCCTCCGTGTGACGCAGGTCACTCGAAGTGGCGGGAACTCGGGGGTGCTCTCCTCCGACTACTGGTGCGTCACGGCTGAAGAACGTCCCCCAGTCCTGAGCCCCCGGTCCCCGATCCCCTGACCCCGGAGAAGCCCGCCGATGTCCACCGCTCCCTCGACCTCCCCCACTCCCGGCTCCGCTCGAGCGGGGAAACCCCCATCGGACGAGGCCCCGCAAGCAGCGGCCCCCGCGCCGAAGTCCCGTGGTGCGTGGGCCCCGTTGCGCCCGCTGGTGCTGCGCCTGCACTTCTACGCCGGCGTGTTCGTGGCGCCCTTCCTGCTGGTCGCCGCCACCACCGGGTTCCTGTACGCCGGCGCGTTCCAGGCCGAGAAGCTCCTGTACTCCCACGAGATGACCGTGCCCGTCGGCGACGCCAAGCTGCCGATCTCCGCGCAGGTGGACGCCGCCCGCAAGGCCCACCCCGAGGGCACGGTCTCGGCCGTCCGCCCCTCCCCGGAGGACGACGCCACCACCCGGGTGATGCTGTCGGGCGTCAAGGGCGTCGACTCCGGCCACACCCTCGCCGTGTTCGTCGACCCGTACACCGCCAAGGTGCGCGGTGCGCTGGAGCAGTACGGCGCGACCGGCGCGCTGCCGCTGCGCACCTGGATCGACGAGTTCCACCGCGACCTGCACCTCGGCGAGAACGGCCGCCTGTACAGCGAACTCGCCGCGAGCTGGCTGTGGGTGATCGCCGGCGGCGGCCTCGTGCTGTGGTTCACCCGCCGCCGCGCCCTGCGCAAGGTGCGCGGCACGAGCGGCCGGCGCCGCACGCTCGGCCTGCACGGCGCCGTCGGCGCGTGGGCCGCGGCCGGCTTCATCTTCCTGTCCGCGACCGGCCTGACCTGGTCGACCTATGCGGGCGCCAACATCGACGAGCTGCGCACCTCCGTCGGCCAGTCGACCCCGTCGGTCTCGGCGGCCGTCGGCGGCGGTGGCGAGCACGCCGGTCACGACGCGGCCTCCGGCAGCGGCGGAGACGCCGAGCACGGCGTCGGCCTCGACAAGATCCTCGGCGCCGCGCGCGCAGAGGGGCTGGGCGACCCGGTCGAGATCGTCCCGCCCGCCGACGCCTCCTCCGCGTACGTGGTCAAGCAGGTGCAGCGCAGCTGGCCCGAGAAGCAGGACTCGGTGGCGATCGACCCGGCCACCGGCAAGGTCGTCGACGTGCTGCGCTTCGACGACTACCCGCTGCTCGCCAAGCTGACCCGCTGGGGCATCGACCTGCACACCGGAGTCCTGTTCGGCCTGGTCAACCAGATCGCGCTGATGCTGCTCGCGCTCTGTCTGATCCTGCTGATCGTGTGGGGCTACCGCATGTGGTGGCAGCGCGGCCGCGGCTCCGCCTTCGGCCGGCCGATCCCGCGCGGCGCCTGGGCGCAGGTCCCGCCGTACGTCCTCGTCCCGCTGATGGCGGCGGTCGCCGTGGTCGGCTACTTCGTCCCGTTGCTCGGCATCCCGCTCGCCGGGTTCATCGTCGTGGACGTCGTCCTCGGGGAGATCGCGCACCGAAGGGGGCGGCGCACGGCCGTCTGAGCCCGTCCGGCTCGGCGGCCAGGAAGGCGGCGACCACCGGCATGGTGTTCCGCCGGCATGGTGTTGGGCCGGCATGGCGCTCGGCGGTCCGGAGCGCCGCAGCCGTGAACGCGTGGGGTCACGCGATCACGGCTGCGGCGCTGTGCGGGCGGGGTGCGTCAGGCCTCCGGGAAGTCCCCCGCCAGCGCCGAGGCGAGGCGCAGATGCGGGCCCGCCTCCTCGTGCCGCCCCTGCCGCTCCAGGGTGCGGCCCAGCATCAGCCGGGCGTACTGCTCGACCGGGTCGCGCTCGACGATCACGCGCAACTCACTCTCGGCACGCAGGAGTTGGGCCGAGTGGTAGTAGGCGCGCGCCAGCAGCAGCCGGGGCCCGGTCTGCTCAGGCACCTCCTCGACCAGCCCGACCAGCACCCGCGCCGCGGCGGCGTACTCCTTCGCGTCGAAGAACAGCTGAGCCCGCTCCCACCGCTCGGCCGGCGTGCCGTGACCGTAGTACGCGGAGTCGCGCGTCGTCTCGTATGTCATGTCCACTCGTGACCTCCTTCGACGCCGACAACCGGGAGTAGTGGTTGAATATTCCACCATCCGGGTGTGGCGGGACGGCGGGGACGTCAGGGGCGGTGGGGACGGCGGGGACGGCGGGACGGCTACGAGGTCAGGGCCGCCAGCTCCGCGTCGGCCCGTTCGGTGATGCGGGCGAGGACGCGCCCGGCGGTCGCCAGGTCCTCCGCGGGGATCCCGGCGTAGATCCGGGCCGAGATCTCGCCCGTCTCGGCGCCGATCGCGGCGAACAGGTCGCGCCCGGCGTCCGTGGGGCTGATCAGCGGGCCGTCGGCGGACAGCAGCCCCTTGGCGAGCAGTGAGTCGACGCTTGCGCGTACGCCGGCCGGGTCCGCCTTGAGGTCCGCGGTGACCCGCTCGACGAGCGTGCCGAGGTCCAGCGGGCCGTCGGCGACGACGGCCCTCCGGAGGGTGATCTGCTGCTGGAAGGTGGCGTCGTGCCGGGTCAGGACGTGCTCCAGGACGGCGCGGCCCGCGTAGTGCGCCAGGCCTATGGTGCGACCGTTGGCGGGCTGTGGCGTTGAGGTCATCCATGCTCCTGAGAGGTCTCGTCGGTGGTTTCGAGCGGCGCGTCGAGCAGGAGCGCCAGCTCGCTCTTGAACGTGTGCGTCCGTGCGCTGTCCAGACCGCCGAGCGGCTGCAGCAACTGCTCCAGCAGCCCCTGGACCACCTGGACGGCCCGGCGGGTGACGTCCTGCCCCCGTTCGGTGAGCGCCAGTTGGACGGCGCGCGGATCGCGGGGGTCGCGGGTGCGCTCGATCAGCTCCGCGGACTCCAGGGCGCGCGCGAGCTTCGAGACGTAGAGCGGCTCGAGCCCGGTGTGGTCGGCGAGGCGGCGCTGGCTGGGGCGTTCGCCGGCCCGCTGCATGCCGTGGAGCGAGGCGACCAGCGAGTACTGCGCGTGCGTGAGGCCGAGGGGCGCCACCGCCCGGTCGACGGCCACGCGCCACTTCGTCGACAACCGCCACACCAGGTAACCGGGCGTGGCCCGTTCGGAACCCATGCTCTCGCTCATGGGCGATACATTACATGGCTACTATGTCCATGGCTACTAAATCCGCGCACCTGCACCTCGTCAGGGCGTCGGCCGGTGCGGTCGCCGGCGGCCCGCGCTCCGTGCCGAGCGGATCACGCCTTGCGCAGGTCCTTGACCCGACGCAGCTTGCCGAGCGAGCGCTCCAGGGTCTCCGGGGCGACGATCTTCACCTCGACGGTCACCCCGACGCCGTCCTTGATCCCCTGGGCGATCGCCCGGGCGGCGGCGTCGCGCGGCTCCCGCCCCGTACCGGGGCGTGCCTCGACGAGGACGGTCATGTGGTCCATCCGCTCGCGCCGGCTCAGCTGGATCTGGAAGTGCGGGGCGACACCGGGGGTGCGCAGCACGATCTCCTCGATCTGGCTGGGGAAGACGTTCACCCCGCGCAGGATGATCATGTCGTCACAACGGCCGGTGATCTTCTCGATGCGGCGGAAGGCGGGCCGGGCGGTGCCGGGCAGCAGCCGGGTCAGATCGCGGGTGCGGTAGCGGACGACCGGCAGTGCCTCCTTGGTGAGGGAGGTGAGGACCAGCTCGCCCTCCTCGCCGTCGGGCAGTGCCTCGCCCGTGATCGGGTCGACGACCTCCGGGTAGAAGTGGTCCTCCCACACGTGCAGCCCGTCCTTGGTCTCCACGCACTCCTGCGCCACACCCGGACCGATCACCTCGGACAGGCCGTATATGTCGACGGCGTGGATGTCCATGCGTTCCTCGATCTCGCGGCGCATCTCCTCCGTCCACGGCTCGGCGCCGAAGATGCCGACCTGCAGCGAGGTGGAGCGCGGATCGACGCCCTGACGCTCGAACTCGTCGAGGAGCGTGAGCAGGTACGACGGCGTGACCATGATGATCTCGGGCTGGAAGTCCTGGATGAGCTGCACCTGCCGGGCGGTCATGCCGCCCGACGCGGGGATGACCGTGCACCCGGCCCGCTCGGCCCCGTAGTGGGCGCCGAGGCCGCCGGTGAACAGCCCATAGCCGTACGAGATGTGAACCTTGTGTCCGGGGCGGCCGCCTGCGGCGCGGATCGAGCGGGCCACCACGTCGGCCCACATCGACAGGTCGTTCTCCGTGTAGCCGACCACGGTGGGGCGGCCGGTGGTCCCGCTGGAGGCGTGGATGCGGCGGATCTCGGACGTGGGCACGGCGAACATGCCGAAGGGGTAGGTGTCCCGCAGATCGGCCTTCGTGGTGAAGGGGAACCGGGCCAGGTCCTTCAGCGAGTGGCAGTCGTCGGGTCCGATCCCGGCTTCGTCGAACTTCTTCCGGTACTGCTCGACGTTGTCGTACGCATGCCGCAACGTCGCCCGCAGGCGGTCGAGTTGGAGCTCCGTCAGCTGCTCGCGGGTCATCCGCTCGCCGTCGTCCAGCAGCTCCTGGGGGAGCGGCTCTCCCCGGTGAGGTCGGGCGACGGCCGGGGCTGTCGGTTCAGTGCTCATCGCGACTCCTCGCCTCCATGCTGCGGGCTGCGACCGCGGCCGTCTCGTCGGCGGGCCGCGGCGCCGTCTCCGCCGCCCTGTGAACCGACCGAACATTCGGTTAGCATGCGACACGGCCAAGTAATCCAGCCGTACCACTGCATGTCAAGAGGTGGATCGCATGCCCATCGCCGTCGAGGAGTGCGCCCATGCCTGACGACGTCTTCCTGGTCGACGGGGCGCGTACCCCGCAGGGCCGCTACGGCGGCGTCCTGGCCTCGGTGCGGCCCGACGACCTCGCCGCCCTGGTCGTCGGCGAGGCCGTCCGGCGCGCCGGGATTCCTGGCGAGGCCGTGGACGAGGTGATCCTCGGCGCGGCCAACCAGGCCGGTGAGGACAACCGGGACGTGGCCCGCATGGCCGTCCTGCTCGCCGGGCTTCCGAACGGCGTGCCCGGCTACACCGTCAACCGGCTGTGCGCCTCCGGCCTGACCGCGGTCGCGAGTGCCGCGCAGGCCATCCGGTCCGGCGAGGCCGAGCTGGTCGTCGCCGGGGGCGTGGAGTCGATGACCCGCGCGCCCTGGGTGATGGAGAAGCCCGGCGCCCCGTGGGCCAAGCCGGGGCAGGTGCACGACACGTCACTGGGCTGGCGGTTCACCAACCCGCGCTTCGCCGACGCCGACCGGGAGGCGCCGGCGGGCTTCGGGCCGGAGACGGCGAAGGTCACCCTGTCGATGGGGGAGACCGCCGAGGAGGTCGCCGCCCTCGACGGCATCACCCGCGCCGACTCCGACGCCTTCGCGCTGCGCAGCCATCAGCGGGCCGTCGCCGCGCAGCACGCCGGGCGCTTCGACCGGGAGATCGTCCCGGTGCCGGTCGGAGACGGGCAGGTGACCCGCGACGAGGGACCGCGGCCGACCACCACCCTGGAGAAGCTGGGCGGCCTGCGCACGATCTTCCGCAAGGACGGCATCGTCACCGCCGGCTCCGCCTCCCCGCTCTCCGACGGCGCCGCCGCACTGGTCGTGGCGAGCGCGGCGGCCGTCGAGCGCCACGGACTCACCCCGCGGGCCCGGATCGTCACCTCCGCCTCGGCCGGCGTCCAGCCCCATCTGATGGGTCTCGGCCCGGTGCCCGCCACCGAGAAGGCCCTCGCCCGCGCGGGCTGGGGGACCGGTGACCTGGAGGCGGTCGAGCTCAACGAGGCGTTCGCCGCGCAGGCACTGGCCGTGATCCGCCGGCTGAAGCTGGACGAGGAGAAGGTCAACGCCGACGGCGGCGCGATCGCCCTCGGCCACCCGCTGGGCTGCTCCGGCGCCCGCATCCTGCTGACCCTGCTGGGACGGCTGGAGCGCGAGGACGCCCGCCGAGGCCTGGCCACCCTGTGCGTGGGCGTCGGCCAGGGCGTCGCGATGCTCGTGGAACGCGTGTGAGCACGGTGATGCGGGTGGCCTGGACGGCCGATCAGCATGCAGCCGGTGTCAGCACATGTGCCGGTGTCAGGACATGTAGGCGAGGAGGCCGATCTCCGGGGTCAGCGCTCCCGGCTGCCCGAGGGACCGGAAGTCGGCCTCGACCGCTGCCAGGTCGAGAGCGCCGGCGCGTACGGCCTCGTACCGGACGACCGACCACAGAAACACGTCGAGGTTGTCGTACTGCGTGTCCGCTTCGATGACCTGCTCTTCGTGCAACCACACCGCGGCCCGACCGCTGGTGAGGACGACGTAGTAGTCCGTGGCGAGGGTGGTGTCGGCGACCTGCGCGGCGGTGCGGGCCAGCAGCGGGAAGGAGGCGCCGCGCGGGGAGGCGGTGGCGTCGCCGAGCGCCGGGATCGTGTGCCGGTCCCTGGGGACGTACCACTCCTGGCACTTGGGCTTCTGGACCGTGTACGGCAGCGTGAACTGGGCGCCGCCGTCGGCCGGGACGCGCAGCGTCACCCCGGTGGACTCGGCGGCCACGGTGTGGGTGACGCCGTCGCCGCGGTCCGGGAAGCGGTAGCGGAAAGGCCACCCCCTCGTCGTCGGCGCGCAGCACGAGGTCCATGGGCAGGCCTTTGGCGTTGCGCAGCGACACGACGCGCTCGGTCGTCTGCTTGCGGACCCGGGAGACCTTCCCCTGGAGGAGTTCGTAGTCGACGACGACCGTCTTCGGACGAAGTCGGCGTCGTCCAGGGTGAGTCCGAGCGGACTGGGCGGGACGACCTCGGCGCCGTCCACCGTGACCGCGTACCTCGCGGTCCCGGCGTCGAGACGCAGGGCGAGCTCGACCCGGCCGTCGTGAGAGGTGACGGTCACCGACCTGCCGTCGAGGTTCGGGCCCTGGCCCGGGGAGGCCCCCTGCGCGGGCGTCGCCGACAGTGGCGCCACGACCGTCGCGGCCACGGCGCCCGCGGCGATGACGGCTCTTCTGGACGGCTTGCCGGAGTGATCGCAGCCGGTTCCGCTTGGCCGTCCGTCGCGTGTGTCGGGTCGGGAGGGGTACCTGGGTGCGAGGTGACGAACGAGTTCTGACGGCAAGCGCCGCGGCCGACGTGAGGAGACCCCATGGTCCACAGGCGCGAGGGACCGAGCGGCCGCGCGCTGCTCGCGGACCCGCTGAGCAACAAGGGTGTCGCCTTCACCCAGCAGGAGCGGGAACGGCACGGCCTGGTCGGGATGCTGCCGCCCGGGGTGCTGTCCCTGGAACTCCAGGCGCGACGTGCGTGGGAGCAACTACGGGCCCAGCCGGACGACGTGGCGAAGAACGTGTACCTGGAGCAGCTCCACGACCGCAATGAGGTCCTCTACTTCCGGCTGCTCTGCGACCACCTCCCCGAGTTGCTGCCGATCGTGTACGACCCGACCGTGGGCGAGGCGGTCAAGCGGTACAGCCACGAATACCGGCGGCCGCGCGGCGTCTACCTGTCCGTCGACCGCCCGCAGGACGTCCGTCCCGCCTTCCGGGCGCTGGGCCTCGGCCCCGACGACGTCGACCTGGTGGTGGCGACCGACGGAGAGCAGCTCCTCGGCATCGGCGACTGGGGTGTCGGCGGCATGCAGCTCTCCGTCGGCAAGCTGGCGGTCTACACCGCCGCCGCGGGCATCCACCCGGGGCGGTCCGTGGCGGTGATGCTCGACGTCGGCACCGGGAACCAGGCGCTGCTCAACGACCCGCTGTACGTCGGCAACCGGCACACCAGGGTGCGCGGAGAGGCGTACGACGCGTTCGTCGCCGCGTTCGTGGAGGCGGTCGGCGAGCTGTTCCCGCACGCGCTGCTGCACTGGGAGGACTTCGGCCCCGGCAACGGCCGCCGACTCCTCCAGCGGTACGGCGAGAAGCTCTGCACCTTCAACGACGACCTCCAGGGCACCGGCGCGATCACGCTGGCCTGCGTCATGAACGCGGCACGAGTCACCGGCACGCCCCCGCGTGACCAGCGGGTCGTGGTCTTCGGCGCGGGGACGGCGGGCGTGGGCATCGCCGACCAGCTGCGCGACGCCATGGTCCGCGACGGACTGGACCGCGAGACAGCCACCCGCCGCATCTGGTGCGTGGACCGCCAAGGCCTGCTGCGGCGGTCCGCCGAGGGACTCCGCGACTACCAGCAGCCGTACGCGCGGCCCGACGACGAGTGGCCCGACGACACGCCGGCCGACCTGCCCGGCGTGGTGGACCGGGTGCAGCCGACCGTGCTGGTGGGAACCTCCACCCGGCACGGGGCCTTCACCGAGGACGTGGTCCGTTCCATGGCCCGGCACGTGGACCGGCCGGTCGTGCTGCCCTTGTCCAACCCCACGGAGAGGATCGAGGCCATGCCGGAGGACGTGCTGCGGTGGACCGACGGCAAGGCCCTGGTCGCCAGCGGCATCCCGGTGCCTCCGGCGGAGCTGGACGGCACGACGTACGTCATCGGCCAGGCCAACAACGCGCTCGTCTACCCGGGGCTGGGGCTGGGGGCGGTGGTGGCCCGCGCCGAGCGGATCACCGACGGCATGCTCCAGGCCGCGGCGGCAGCCGTCGCCGGCCTCGCCGACCTGTCGCAGCACGGCGCGGCGCTGCTGCCGGAGGTGCGGAACCTGCGTACCTCGTCGGCCGTGGTCGCCGCGGCCGTCGCCCGCCGCGCCGCCGAGGAGGACGTCGCGACGGCCCGCCTCGACGACGTCATCCAGCAGATCCAGGACGCCATGTGGCAGCCCGAGTACCGCTGACAGGAGAAGGTCGCAAAGGGGGCGGGGAAGCGGCGCAGACCTCCCCAGGCGCTCCGCCGCTTCCCCGCCGACACGGCCCGGTTACCCCAAGACGCCGGTCCCAAGCCCGGCGCCTTCAAGCGTGCGCCTCGGGTCGGGATCGGGAGTCGTCATGGCGCACGCTCCTCTCGGCGTCGTACGGGTGAGGGCGCGTCACTTGTTGGGGCTCGTGGAGCTGATGTCGCCGAGAGCCGACTCGGGGTCGCGCTCGATGGCCAGGTCGCCGATGGAGACGATGCCCACCGCGTGCTGCCCTTCGTCGACGACCGGTACTCGGCGGACCGAATGCTCGCGCATCACTTCCACGGCACGGCGGAGGTCGTCGTCGGGCTTCACCGTGACGAGATCGTCGCTGCACGCGTCCGCCACCGTCATGCGGTTCGGATCGCCGCCCTCGGCCATCGCGCGGACCACCAGGTCGCGGTCGCTGACCAGCCCGCGCAACCGCTCGCCCTCGGTGACCAGCACGGCGCCGATGTCCTCGTCCCGCATCATCCGGGCCACGACCGTCACCGAGGTCAGCGGTTCGACGGCCACCGGGGCACGCGTCATGACGTCGCTGACATGCTGAGTCATGGGAAGGACCATCCCTTCGTGGAGTGGCGGTGCGTCCCACCGCCGCTGGGCCTCCCGAGTACCCCCGGGTCAGGAGCCCAGGCGACGGCGGTCCTCCTCGTCCCACGTCCGGGTGTCACGCGGCTCGACGTACGGCTCCTCGTCGGCCGGAAGGCCCCCGGCGACGGCCCGCTGACGCACCAGCTCCGCGTCGAACTCCAGGCCGAGCAGGATCGCCAGGTTGGTGATCCACAGCCACACCAGGAAGATGATCACGCCGGCGAGAGCGCCGTAGGTCTTGTTGTACGAGCCGAAGTTCGCCACGTACAGCGCGAACCCGGCCGAGGCGATCATCCAGATCAGCATCGCCAGGAAACTGCCCGGCGTGATCCAGCGGAAGCCGCGGACGCGCGCGTTCGGGGTGGCCCAGTACAGGACGGCGATCATCACCGTCACCAGGACCACCAGCACCGGCCACTTCGCGATGGACCACACGGTCAGCGCCGTGTCACCGATCCCGAGCGCGGCGCCGACCTGCCGGGCCAGGCCGCCGGTGAACACGACGATCAGCGCACTGATCACAGCCATCACCATCAGCACCACGGTCACGCCGACCCGCACCGGCAGCACCTTCCAGATCGGACGGCCCTCGGGGATGTCGTAGACCGCGTTGGCGCTGCGGATGAACGCGGCGACATAACCGGACGCCGACCACACCGCCAGGACCAGACCCACGATCGCCATGATCGAGCCCAGCCCGCCCTTGCCCTGCATCTGCTGCACGGCGTTGCGCAGGATGTCCTGCGCCGCACCCGGGGCGAGCTTCTGGATGTTGTCCAGGACCGCCTGGGTGGCCGACTGCCCGACGACCCCCAGCAGCGACACCAGCGCGAGCAACGCGGGGAACAGCGCCAGGATCGAGTAGTAGGTCAACGCGGCGGCCCGGTCGGCCAACTCGTCCTTCTTGAACTCCTTGAGGGTGCCTTTCAGCACCGCTTTCCAGGAGCGTGGGGGCAGGTCCGTCGGCTTGTCCGGGGCCTGCCGCTCAACCTGCTCGTCCGGCCCGGCGGCGGACGGTGCGGCCTGCGCGGTCTCGCCCTCGCCGTCGGCCGCGACGCGCTCGCCGTGCCGTCTGTGCGGCTTCAGTGTCCGTACCATTCCGCCCGGGTATCCGGCCCGGCCCCACCCATGCGTGAATACATGACATGAATACGTGACATATCGGGCGTTCGTGGAGCGGTCGTCGAGGTGTCACCGTGGTGGCCTCGGGCGGTGCCTCACCAGGTGATTCCGGCTGCCACCGGCAGGTGGTCGCTGGTGGTGGCCGGCAGTACCCATGAGCTCTCCGGCTGCACGCCGCGGACCAGGATCTGGTCGATCCGCGCCACCGGGAACTTCGCCGGCCAGGTGAAGCCGAAGCCGTCCCCGGCCACGTCCTGCACCGAGCGCAGCTGCGAGGTGATGCCGTCGAACGCGCGGTCGTCCATCGTGCCGTTGAAGTCGCCGAGCAGCACCACCCGCTCGTTCCGCTCGGCGGCGATGGCCTCGCCGAGCGCCTGCGCGTTTCTGTCCCGCGAGTCCGTCCAGAAACCCGTCCTGGGATTCACCCGCACCGACCCCAGGTGGGCCACATACACCGCCAGCGGCCCCTGGTCCGTGGCCACCGTGGTGCGCAGCGCCCGGCTGTAGGCCATCTTGGCCTCGTCCGGCTTGGCGTCCCCCAGCGGCCCGGCGTCCTGCTTGATGTCGACCGGCCGGGTGTCCGACAGCGGCAGCTTGCTCCACAGCCCGACCGTGCCCTGCACCGCGTGGTACGGATACGCCTTCGCCAGCTCCTTCTCGTACGTGCCCCTGGCCTGCTGGGTCACCTCCACCAGGGCCAGCACGTCCGCGCCGGAGGCGGCCAGGTCGCGAGCGGTGCCGGCCGGGTCGGGATTGTCGGCACCGACGTTGTGGCTGACGACGGTGAGGTCGCCGCCCGGGTGCGACTTGTCGCCGAGCAGCCCGCCGAAGAGGTTCAGCCACACCACGACCGGCAGCATCAGCGCGGCCACCGCTAAGGCGGAGCGCCGCCACAGCGCCCCGGCCAGCAGCACCGGAATGAGCAGGCCGAACCACGGCAGGAAGGTCTCGACCAGGCTGCCGAGGTTCCCGATCCGGTTCGGGATCTGCGCGTGGAGCAGCATGAGCAGCCCGAGCAGCAGCGCCAGCGCCGCGAGGACCAGGCCGCGCTTCCAGGGACCCGGCCGGGAGCCGAGGCGGATCAGGCGGCGGATGCCCCTGCTCCAGGCACCGACGAGGGTGTCCCGGCGGTCGGCGCTGCCCTGGTCGGTCTCCGCCGTGTCCACCTGCGCCATCGTCGACGGTGGTGTTCGATTCATGCCGTCAGTCAAGGCGGCGCCGTGTTGTCGGCGCGTATGCGGTTTTCGATACGCCGACGATATGCGCCGGCTCGTAGCCTGAAGGACATGCGTGTGCTGATCGTCGAGGACGAGCCCTATCTGGCGGAAGCCATCCGCGACGGCCTGCGCCTGGAAGCGATCGCGGCCGACATCGCAGGTGACGGCGACACCGCCCTGGAGCTGCTGCGCGTCAACGCCTACGACATCGCCGTCCTCGACCGTGACATCCCCGGCCCTTCCGGCGACGAGATCGCCAAACGCATCGTCGCCTCCGGCAGCGGCATGCCGATCCTCATGCTCACCGCGGCCGACCGTCTCGACGACAAGACCACCGGGTTCGAACTCGGCGCCGACGACTACCTGACGAAGCCCTTCGACCTTCGCGAACTCGTGCTCCGGCTCAGAGCGCTCGACCGCAGGCGTGCGCACAGCCGACCGCCCGTACGGGAGATCTCGGGTCTGCGTCTGGACCCGTTCCGCAGAGAGGTCTACCGGGACGGCCGCTACGTCGCGCTGACCAGGAAGCAGTTCGCCGTACTGGACGTCCTCGTCGCCGCCGAAGGCGGTGTGATCAGCGCCGAAGAACTCCTGGAGCGCGCGTGGGACGAGAACGCCGACCCGTTCACCAACGCTGTGCGCATCACCGTCTCGGCACTGCGCAAGCGTCTCGGCGAACCCTGGATCATCGCCACCGTGCCGGGCGTCGGCTACCGCATCGACACGCAGCCGGAGGCCGGAGCCGAGGGAGTCGAGGGAGGCGAGCATGGCTAGGGCGCCCGGGTTGAGCGTTCGCGTCAAACTCACCCTCAGCTACGCCGGGTTCCTCATGCTGGCCGGCGCCCTGCTGCTGGCCGCCGTGTGGGCGTTCCTCCTGCGTTACGTCCCTGACCGGGCGATGCTCATCAACCCCGACGACCAGCCCACGCACGGTGTCTTTCCCATTCGGTCCGCCCTCCTGGGCGTGTTCGCTCCGAGGGCAGCCGCGGTGTTGGCCTTCCTGCTGGTGTTCGGCCTCGTGGGAGGGTGGATCCTCGCCGGCCGCATGCTCGCTCCCCTGACCCGCATCACCGACGCCACACGCACGGCCACGAACGGATCGCTCTCTCACCGAATCCGGCTACCGGGCCGCAACGACGAGTTCCGCGAACTCGCCGACGCCTTCGACACGATGCTCGCACGGCTCGAAGCGCACGTCGCCGAACAGCAGAGATTCGCAGCCAACGCCTCGCACGAGCTGCGCACCCCGCTCGCGATCTCGAAGGCACTTCTCGACGTGGCCCGCACGGATCCGACGTGCGACACCCGCGAGGTCATCGACCGTCTCCATGCCGTCAACACCCGAGCGATCGACCTCACCGAGGCCTTGCTCCTGCTCAGCCGAGCCGATCAGCGGTCCTTCGCCCGAGAGCACGTCGACCTGTCCCTCGTGGCGGAAGAAGCCACCGAAACCCTCCTCCCCCTCGCGGAAAAGCAGGGCGTCACCATCGAGACCTGCGGTGACGTCACCCCCGTGATCGGATCGCCGGCGCTCCTGCTGCAGCTGACCACGAACCTCGTGCACAACGCGATCGTCCACAACCTGTCCGGACGGGGCACCGTGCGGGTCGACACGAGCGTCCGCCCCGACACGGTGGTGCTCACTGTCGAGAACTCCGGCGAGAAGGTCACCCCAGAGCTGGCCTCGACCTTCACCGAACCGTTCCGGCGCGGCACTGAGCGCGTGCACACCGACCACGCCGGCGTCGGCCTCGGCCTGGCCATCGTCCAGACCATCACTCGCGCCCACGACGGAACGCTCACCCTCACCCCGCGCCCGGCCGGCGGGCTCCGCATCACCGTGGAACTACCCGGGGGGCCCGCCGGCGGGCAGCCCTGAAAACGGTCGCGCCGCCACCTGCCGCCACGACAGGAGACCCGGTTGCGGACGGCGTCCGGCTACCTGGTCAGCGTTCGCGGAACCCGGGTCGATCCGACACCGACCGAGTTCCGCAGGACGAAGTCACGGACCGCGCCGGCGAACAGCTCGGGCTCCTCGACGGGTCGCATGCGCCTGCCGTCTCCAGCACCAGCAGCTGCGAGTCGGGGATCAGCTCGTCGAGTTCGAGCGCCCGGCGAACCCCGCAGTGTTCGCGCGACCGCATTGTTGGTTAGGGTGGCGAACGGAGACTGAATCCGACGTTCATGGCCAAGGTGACGGCCAGGACGGCGAGTTGGCCGGAGCGGGCCTGGACGTCGGTCCGGCTCAGTTCGTGCGAGGGGGAGGTGCATCGCATCTGCCGGATCGAGTGACCGGCCGGCCGGCGCCCGCGGTGTTGCTGCCGCCGTCGCTGCGCCCGCGGCTCGGGTTGATCGCGGCGCTCGCCGCGCTGGTGGTCGTCGTGCTCGGGGTCGGGTACGCCGGCCACAGCGAGCCCGGCAGGGTGGACCGGTGGATCGTCCAGCCGACGGCGGACAGTGTGCGGCCGCCCTGGAGGCGCGTCGCTCTGGGCATGGACTTCTTGGGGGAGCCCGCCGGATCGGCGATGCTGATCGTGGCCGTCGTGGCGGGCTGCCTGCTGCTTCGACGTCCGCGCGCGGCGGTGCTCGTCGTGGCCGGCACCGCCCTGACCGTGGGGACGACGACGCTGCTCAAGCATCTGGTGGGACGCACCATCCACGGCGACGACAACCTGTCCTATCCGAGCGGGCACACCGCCTTCTTCACCGCGCTCGCCGTCATCGGGGCGCTGCTCGCGACCGGCCGGCTCGGCCTCGGCAGGACGGCCGGCATGTCACTCGTGCTCGCCGCCGCGCTGGTCGCCGGCACCGCCATGGGCTGGGCGCAGGTCGCCCTGAGCGCGCACTATCCGACCGACGTCCTCGGCGGCTGGTGCACAGCGCTGGCGGTGATCCCGGCGACCGCCTGGCTGATCGACTGGACGGCCGCCGCCCGTCAGCCAGAGCGCCGCTGACGTCACGTCACCTCACGCCAAGCGCCGGAACACCGGCTTCACCGGCCGCCCGGCCAGCCAGGGGTCGGGGTCGGCGGCGTCAAGTGCCTTCCGGTACACCGCACATGCCTGGGCCACCACGTCGACGGTGTGATCGATGTCGGCGTCGTCGAGCGCGCTGCTCACCACGAACGACGGGGCCAGCACCCCGCCCGCGAGGAGCCGGCGCAGGAACAGGGTGCGGTACTCCTGCGACGGCTGCCCGTTCGCGTCGAGGGTGGCGAAGACCAGGTTGCTGGCCCGGCCCCGGAGGACGAGGTGGTCGCCGACGCCCATGGCGGCCGCGGCCTCGCGGACACCGGCGGCCAACCGCTCGCCGAGGGCGTGCAGCCGGGCGGTGACTCCCTCCTCGACGTAGGTGGCTTGCACGGCCATCGCGGCCGCCAGGGAGTGCGTTTCCGCACCGTGCGTCGTGGACAGCAGGAACACCCGCTCGCCGGAGTGCCGCAGCCCGCCCAGCTCCATCAGATCGCGGCGCCCGGCCAGCGCCGAGACGGCGAATCCGTTGCCGAGCGCCTTGCCGAACGTGGAGAGGTCGGGGACGACGCCGTACAGGCCCTGGGCGCCCGCCTCGGACCAGCGGAAACCGGTGATCATCTCGTCGAAGATCAGCACGCAGCCGTGCCGGTCGGCCAGTTCGCGGAGGCCGGCGAGGTACCCGGGCGGCGGCTCGGTGTGGGTGGCGGGTTCGAGGATCAGGCAGGCGACCTCGTCCTGGTACCGGGTGAGCAGTTCCTCCGTGGCGGCCAGGTCCCCGTACGGGAACGCCACCGTGAGCTCGTTGGTCGCCGCCGGAATGCCGGCGGACATCGGGGTGGCGCCGATGAACCAGTCGTCGACCGAGAAGAACGGATGGTCGGCGCAGATGGCCACCCGCGGGCGCCCGGTGGCGGCGCGGGCGAGGCGCACCGCGGCGGTGGTGGCGTCGGAGCCGTTCTTCGCGAACTTCACCATCTCGGCGGTCGGCACCGTGGCCAGGAAACGTTCCGCGGCCTCGACCTCCACGATGGACGGCCGCACGAAGTTGCTGCCGCGGTCCAGTTCCCGCCGCACCGCCTCGATCACGCGCGGGTGGGCGTGGCCGAGACTGACCGACCGCAGGCCGGAGCCGTACTCGACGTAGCGGTTGCCGTCGACGTCCCACACGTGGGCGCCGCGGCCGTGGCTGATGACCGGGGCCAGGTGCTCGGGGTACTGGTCGTCGCCCTTGGCGTAGGTGTGCGCGCCCCCGGGGATCATCGCGTGCAGCCGCTCGTTCGCCGTCCGCGACCGGGGCAGGAGGAGTTCTGCGGTGTCTACGGTGTCCACACCGACCTCAACTTTCTACTTACTGTTGCTTCAGGACCTCGGCGAGGCTCGGCGCCTCCCGGTCCCGCTGGGACATCGAAGTGACCGGCAGCGGCCAGGGAATGGCCAGCTCCGGGTCGTCGAACGCGATCGTCACGTCCTCGGCCGGATCGTGCGGGCGGTCGATCCGGTACGAGGTGTCGGCGGTTTCGGTGAGCGCCTGGAAGCCGTGCGCGCACCCCGCCGGGATGTACAGGGTCGTCTGCGTCTCGTCGGACAGCTCGAAGAAGGCCTGGCCCAGGTAGGTCGGCGAGTCCGTCCGCAGGTCCACGACGACGTCGAAGATCCTCCCGTACGAGCACCGCACCAGCTTGGCCTCACCGGCGCCGGAGCGCAGATGCAGGCCGCGCAGCACGCCCCGGGCCGAGCGGGACAGGCTGTCCTGGACGAAGGCCTGCGGGTCGAGGCCCGCCGCGCGGACCACGTCGGCGTCGAACGTGCGGCAGAAGAAACCGCGCTCGTCGGCGTACGGCGTCGGCTCGAACAGGTACGCGCCGGCGATCTCCGGGACTTCGGTCGCCTTCATGGAGCCTCCCGATACGCGTGGGCGTGGGTGTGGGGGTGGGCCGTCGTAGGGAACAGGGCGGCGGTCAAGGCGGCGAAATGCTGCGCCAGTTGCTGGGTGATGACCAGGTTGCGCTCGGAGAGCGTCTGCCTCAGCTCGGCCGATTGCTTCTCCAGCGCCCGGAACTGGTCGAGCAGCCGGTCGGCGTCGACCTCGCGAGCCGGGTGGCAGTACGCGTCCAGCCCCATCTGGGCCATGAGCGCGTCGCTCTTCGCCGCGTAGCCCAGTGCGAGCGTCGGCGTGCCGACCTTCAGCGCGCAGATCAGGTTGTGGTACCGGGTCGCCACCACGGTGTCGGCAGCCGCCGTCTCCTTCATCAGGTCGGCGAGCGAGGCCGCCTCGGAAGCGGTGACCAGCGGCGAGTCCACCGCGCCGAGGATCGCGGCGACCACCGGCGCGTCGCACGCGTCGCCGGTGAGCAGCCTGACCGGCCTGCCGTCCTCGACGAGCGCGCGGACGAAGCGGATCGTCCCGTCGAGGTAGCGCCGATGGATCTCCTCGGCCCGGGCGCGGTCGTCGTTGCCGCCGTGGAAGTCCATGACGCCGACGCAGACCAGGCCCGGCGGGCCCGAGGGGGCGCCCGCCGGCGGGGTCGGCAGGGAGAACGCGAGGTCCGGGTGGACGGCGTCGCGCGCGGTGTCCACGCCCATCGCGCGCATCGCGTCGCGGGACGGGGCGTCCCGGTACGACCGGTAGGCGGCCAGCCGCGCCGACCAGCGCACCAGGGTTCGGGTCGGCCGGTTGCCGATCGCGGCGGCGCCGACGCCGACCAGCGCGACCCGGGTGCGCAGCAGCCGGCCGCTCGCGCAGAGCAGGAACAGCGCGTACGGGAAACCCCACGGCCGCAGCGGCAGCGTGGCCTCCAGGACGCCCATGCCCGGCACGATCACCACGTCGTGCCGGCGCACCCAGGCGGCGGTGCGGAAGGCGTCGACGAGTTTGCCCAGACCCTTCGCCGCGATCGCGCCCGCCCTTGACGCGGTCCGGTACTCCCCGCGGTTCCAGTGCAGCCGCGTCGCGGGGATCCCGAACCGGGCCGTCACGGCCTCGGGTCCGCCGCACAGCGCGTCCACGACCGCCTCCGGGTGCTCGGCGCGGAGATACCCGAGCACGGCCTCCAGCGACCCGTCGTTGCCGAGGTTGCCGGAGCCGAGCAGGCCGAACACCCCGACCCGCACCGGGGTTTCGCCCGCGGACGTCATGCCTGCCTCCGTTCACGGCCTTCACGCCCGGCGACGAGGGCGTCGACGGAGACGGTCAGCTTGGCCGGGTCGACCGGGGCGCGGTCCTCGACCCGCTCGCCGGCGCCCGGCCGGGCCCGGCTGGTCATCCATGCGGCCAGGTGGCGGTAGCACGCGCGCCGGTCGGCCGCGGACAACGGCGCCCGCCGGATCGCCGAGACGAAGCCCCAGACGTACTCGGCGAGCAGCCGGGGCGTCGGATGCAACAGGCCCGCCCGGCGCGGGTCCAGGTTGACGCACCGGGAGCGCTTGGACGGGTTCGCCCGCTCGGCGCGGGTGGGGTGGTCGCGGCGGAAGTAGAGGAGCTCCGGCACCTGGTGGAAGGGGCCCTGCAGGCCGATCTCCGCGACGAACGTGCGGTCCGCGTGGTGGTAGCTGTCCATGGGTTTCACCCGGCGCAGCACGTCGGCCCGTATCACCCCGTAGAAGTCGTCGCCGCCGGGCTCGAACAGCATGCTGCGGAAGCGCTCCGGCGGGTGCGGCGAGGCGGTGGCGAGTGTGTACTCGTACGGGACTTTCACCTGGCCGTCGCCGTCGATGACCGCCTGGTCGGCGTGCGCGAGGATCACGTCCGGCCGCTCGTCCAGCGCCTGGACGCAGCGCCGCAGCAGGTCCCGGCCGTACAGGTCGTCGTGCGAGGCCCACTTGAACAGCTCGCCGCGGGACTGGGCGAACACGTAGTTGTGGTTCGGCGTGGCGCCGACGTTCCGGGGCAGCCGGAGGTACCGGATGCGCGTGTCCTGCGCCGCGTACTTGCGGCAGACGTCCTCGGTCCCGTCGGTCGAGGCGTTGTCGGAGATGATCAGCTCGAAGTCCTCGTAGGTCTGGCCGAGCAGGGCGTCGAGCGACTCGGCCAGGTACTCCTCGCCGTTGTACACGGGCAGGCCGATGCTCAGCCTGGGCTGGGAGGTCATGAAGTCCTCACTTCGGGAACGGAGTTGGGGTGGTGCTCGCGCAGGGCGGACCGCAGCTGCAGCCACCACACGGCCGAGCTGCCGACGGTGGCCGCGGCGACGCCCCAGGCCGAGCCGACCGTGCCGGCCAGGGCCGCTCCGCCGAGCCCGCCGCCGACGTAGCAGACGGAGGCGAACAGCTGGGAGCGCAGGCTGCGCTTGGCGGCACCGAGGGCGCGCAGCCCGGCCGCCGCGCCGGTGCCGAGGCCGGCGCCCGCGACGCTGAAGGTGATCGGCACGATGAGATGCGAGGAGGAGTGCCAGACGCTGCCGAGCAGCAGGTCGCCGAGCCGGTTCGGCAGCAGGAGCAGCGACCCGCCCCAGAGCAGCGCGGCGATGGCCTGTCCGCCGCCCAGCAGGAGACAGAACCTGCCCAGGCGGTGTGGGGCCTGCCGCAGCACCCGTGCCGCCTCCGGGACGGTGACCAGCGACAGTCCCATCAGTACGGCGAGGAAGGGGCCCATCAGGAGCTCGGCACCCCGCACCGCGCCCACCGCGCCGAGCCCGACGATCGCGCCGAGCCCGTAGGCCCGCAGTTGGCTGGCGCCGCTGAGGCTGACGTTCTCGACCAGGTACCGGTAGCCGAGATCGCGCTGCTCGCGCAGCCACCCGCGCGCCTCGGTCATCCGGGGGCGGATACCGGACTGGAGGCAGCCGTACGCGGCGGCCACCGCGGCGGACGCGCCCCAGGCGAGGACGAAGGCGGCCACGGTGTCCACGCGGGCCGCCAGCACCATGGCCGGGACAAGCGCCACACACCACACGACGTCGTTGACGAAGGCCTTGCGCCCGTCGCCCGCGGCGAAGAACGAGAACCGCCAGGCATCCTGCAGCAGCAGCCCCGGCAGCATGACGCCCAGGCAGACGAACGCGGGCCCCAGCCGGCCGCCGAGCCCCAGCCCGGCCACCAGGGACACCACACCGATGGCGGTGCCCACGCCGAACGCGGTACCCGTCGACCGGGCCACCGCCCCGCGCCAGGACGCCTCCGGCACGCCGCTGAAGCGCACCACGAGCGGGTCGGTGGCCAGGCCCCGGGAGACGTTGAGCACCACGCCGTAGGTCACCCAGGCCAGGCTGAACACACCGAACGCGGTGACCCCCAGCGAGCGGGCCACGTAGATGCCCACCGCGAAGTTGCTGATGCTGGAGGCCGCCTGGTCGGCCAGTCCCCAGGACAGCCGGCCGACGAGGGCCCGCTTGGCGGACCGGGCCGGTGGCGCCGCTGTCTGTGGGCCCTCCCCCTCGACGGGCATGGACGTCATGTCTTGATCAAACCTGCCTCGTGCAGTGCGTCGGCCGCGTCGGCGACGGTGTCGAAGGGCAGCCCGGACCGCTCGGCGACGTCCAGCAGGCTGTGCTCGCCGTCGGAGAGGTTGAGCACCCAGAGCATGGCCATCTGGGCCTGCTTGGTGTCGCTGCGGCCGCCGAGCGCGTCGTACAACCCGCGCCGCCCCAGCTGTGGTTCGCCGTACGGGCTGAGGTTGACGTACTGCCGGTTGCGGTCCAGGACGTCGAAGGCCTCGCGGCAGACCGCGAGGGTGTCCGCCATCGCCTCCGGGGAGACGAAGTCCAGGTTGTCCGCCGAGGTGTGGTACTCGGGGTAGCCCGCGTACGGGGTCCGGGTGAGCGAGCCGACGCCGAGGTCGAAGCCGGGCGAGCAGTACTGCCGCTCGTCGTAGCCGTACGGCGTGAACTCGTTGACCTGGTGCGGGCGTTCGGAGGCGGACAGCACGTGCCGCAGCACGCGGTCGATCTCGGCGTCGCCGCGCCTGCTCTGCTTGTACGTCAGTTGACCCGGGTCGCCGGCGCAGGCCAGCACGACGCCGTGCTTGACCCGTTCGACCCGCTCCCTGTTGCGGGCCAGCCAGGTGATCGCCCCGATGGTGCCGGGCGCGAAGATGAACCGGTAGGTGTAGTACGGCGTCCGCTCCGCCAACTCCCGCGCCAGGAACGTCGCCACCGCTACGCCGGCCATGTTGTCGTTGGCCAGCGAGGGGTGGCAGACATGGCAGGAGACGATCACCTCGTCCGGGACCTGCCCGGGGACCATGTGCTCGGCGTAGGTGAGGTGGCCGTCGTCGAGCGTGGAGTCGATGCGCACCTCGTAGTCGCCGTCCGGCATGGCGTCCAGGGTGTCCTGGGCCAGGCAGAAGCCCCACTCCGGCTTGTAGTAGCTGGTGCGGTACGGCACCCAGGACGGCTGGTCCGGCAGGGTGTGCAGGTGCGGGCGCAGTTCGGACAAGGGCATGGTCGCCGACACCGGCACGCTGTAGCCGAGCACGTGCAGGCTGGACTCGGCGAAGTCGACGACCCGCCTGCCAGTGCTGTCAGCGATGTACGCGTCCCGGATGTTCCACTCCTGCGGCACCGTCCAGTCGAGCACCTGCGTCCCGGTCGGCACCTCGTGCACCTGGAGCGGGATGTACTCGCCGACGATGTCCAGGGTGGCGCGCACCCCGTCGCCGGTGATGCTGCGGCACAGCGGGTACAGCCGCTCGACCAGCGCGTACATCTCGTCGCCGGCCGAGGTCGTCGGCTGTACACCGCCCGCGGTCATCCGCGCCGCCGCAGGGTGTCGTCGACGGTGCCGGCCTCGGAGGCCGAGCGGAGCACGGCCAGGCGGGTGAAGCGCTGCTCGAAGGCTTCCCGGGTCAGGTCGAACGTGCGGTAGGCGTCGGCGAGTTCGAGAGCGCCCCGCTTCACCGACCACTCGCAGTCGAATCCGGGGATCGCTGCGCGGAAGCGGGCGAAGTCCACCCGGTATGAGCGCGGGTCGTTGCCGTTCTCCCCGGTGATGTTCACCTCGGAGCCGGGCACCGCCTCGGCGACCTGCTCGGCGATCTCGGCGACCGTGACGTTGTTGGCCTCGCTGCCGATGTTGAACGCCCGGTCGTGCACCGCCTCCCGCGGCGCGGTCAGCGCGGCCGTGAAGGCCCGAGCGATGTCGACGGCGTGCACCAGCGGGCGCCAGGGGGTGCCGTCGGAGAGCACGAGGACTTCGCCGGACAGAAGCGCGTGGCCCACCAGGTTGTTCAGCACGATGTCGGCGCGCAGCCGGGGCGAGTAGCCGAAGGCGGTGGCGTTGCGCATGAACACCGGGGTGAAGTCGCCGTCGGCGAGCTCGTGCAGATCGTCCTCGACCCGCACCTTGGACTCCGCGTACGGCGTCACCGGGCGCAGCGGGGCGTCCTCGCCCACCAGGCCCTCGCCGCCGGCTGCGCCGTACACCGAGCAGGTCGACGCGTACAGGAAGCGCCCCACTCCGGCCTCGCGGGCCAGCCGGGCCAGCCGTACGGACGCGTGGTGGTTGATGTCGTAGGTGAGGTCCGGCGCCAGCGATCCCAGCGGGTCGTTGGACAGGGCGGCCAGGTGGATCACGGCGTCCACCCCGGCCACGTGTTCGGCCGTGACGTCGCGCAGGTCCACCCGATGCCCCGGCGGGTCCGCGGGCGTCGGGCCCAGCACGCAGTCGGCGAACAGGCCGGCGTCGAGGCCGACGACCTCGTGCCCGGCGGCGGCGAGCACCGGGGCCATGACGGTTCCCAGATATCCCTGGTGTCCGGTCAGTAGTACGCGCATGGTTCAACCCCCCAGGTTGAGCGTGAGTTTGGTGACGGCGAACGCTTCGGCGTATCGCTCGTGGCATTCGATGCCGCGGATTCGCGCGAGGCCGAGAAAGGCCTCCCGGTCGTACCAGGGCCGGTGGCGCTGCGAGGCGTAGTGCTCCTGCAGCAGCCGCACCTTCTGTTCGGCGATCTCCGTCGACAGGGGCTGGTACGCCGCCATGCGGCCGAGGTCGCCGTCCCACTTGACGATCTCGTAGCCGAGCACGAGGTGGTCGCGGAAGGCGGTGGGTACCAGCTGCGCCAGGCCGCGGTGGTCCTGGTGGGCGTCGTCGGTGCGCGGGGCGAGGATCAGATCCGGGTCGGTCTGCGCGCGCAGTTCCTCGACGGCGGCCTTGGCCTCGTCCCAGTGCACGGGCATGCGGCCGTCCGGCAGTTTGAGCACGGTCAGCCGCAGGTCGGCGCCGGGGCAGAAGGCGGCGAGCGCGGCCCGCTCCTCCTGCTCGCGTTCGGTGCCGCCGCCGGAGAGCACCAGCGCGTCGACCCGGAGACCGGGCCGCGCCTGGCACAGGGCGAGCAGCGTGCCGCCGGCTCCGATGGCGATGTCGTCGCAGTGCGCGCCCACCGCGACGATCCGGTCCAGGCGCCCGGCCCCGAGCCGGATCACCCGCTCACCGCCGCGCCGTCCCGCTCCCACACGGCCCACGGACGGTCACCTCGGGCGTAGGCCTCGTCGAGCGCGGCCCGCTCCTTCACGGTGTCGGTCGGCTTCCAGAAGCCGCGGTGCTGATGCGCCACCAGACGGCCCTGTTTGGCCAGTTGGGCGCATCCGTCGGCGACCAGGTCCCCGTTCTCCGGTATGTGGTCGAAGACCTCCTGGCGGAGCACGAAGTAGCCGCCGTTCTCCCACAGCGGCAGTTCGCTCACCGCGGTGATGCCGCCCACCAGGCCGTCCTCGCCGAGGTCCACGCAGTGGAACGAGGACTGCGGCGGCACCACCATCATCGACGCGCCGGCGTCGCGCCGGGCGAAGTTCTCGATCATCTTCGGCAGTGGGGCGTCAGTGAGTACGTCGGCGTAGTTGGCGAGGAACATCTCGTCGCCGTCCAGATGGTGCCGCACCCTGCGCAGCCGCTCCCCGATCGGTGACTCGATGCCGGTCTGCGCGAACGTGATCGTCCAGTCCGAGATGTCGGTGGACAGCAGCTCGGTCCGCCCGCCTCTCAGCACGAAGTCGTTGGACGTCGTCTCCTCGTAGTTGAGGAAGAAGTCCTTGATGTGGTGGGCCCCGTAGCCGAGGCACAGGATGAACTCCGTGTGCCCGAAGTGCGCGTAGTAGCGCATGACATGCCAGATCAGCGGGCGCGGGCCGACCATCGCCATCGGCTTGGGCACGTCGTCGGAGGTTCCGTTGCGCATCCGCATCCCGTAACCGCCGCAGAACAGAACGACCTTCATCGCTTGACCTCGACAATGCTCAGTTCCGGGATGGGGAAGACCAGTCGGCCGCCCCAGTCATGTATGAAGGACAGTTGCTCGACCAGCTCGGCCCGCAGGTTCCACGGGAGGACGAGGACGTAGTCCGGTTCGTCGGCGGCGATCTGCTCGGGCGGCAGGATCGGGATGCGGGTGCCCGGGGTGAACCTGCCGTGCTTGTAGGGGTTGCGGTCGACCGTGTACGGGAGCAGGTCGGGCCGGATCCCGCAGTGGTTGAGCAGGGTGTTGCCCTTGCCGGGGGCGCCGTAGCCGACGACCGTCTCACCGCGCTCGGCCGCCTCGATGAGGAACTTGAGGAGGTCCCGGCGCACCTTGGCCACCCGGGCGGAGAACTCGGTGTACCCGGACAGCTCCTGCAGCCCGGCGGCCTTCTCGCGGGCCAGCACGTCGGCCACCCGCTGCGTCGGCTCGCCCGCCGCCTCGGCGGGCCGGGCCCACAGCCGGATGGAGCCGCCGTGCGTGGGCAGCAGCTCGACGTCCACGAGCGTGAGTCCGCCGCTGGCCAGCGCCCGGATCGCGGACGCGACCGTGTAGTACTGGAAGTGCTCGTGGTAGATCGTGTCGTACTGGTTCTCCTCGATCAGGGTCAGCAGGTGCTGCACCTCGATGGAGACCCAGCCGTCGTCGGCGACCAGGGCGCGCAGTCCCTGGGTGAACCCGACCACGTCGGGGATGTGCGCGTACACGTTGTTGGCCACGACCAGGTCCGCCGGGCCGTGCTCGGCGCGGACCGCCGAGCCGGTGTCCGGGCTCAGGAACTCGGTGAGCGTGGGCACACCCGCGTCCCGCGCGGCGGCGCCGACGTTCACCGACGGCTCGATGCCGAGGCAGCGGATCCCCCGGTCCACCACGTGCCTCAGCAGGTAACCGTCGTTGCTCGCGACCTCGACCACGAAGGCGTCGGAGTCATCGGCGCCGAGACCCAGCCGCTGCACGGCGTCGGCGACGAACGTGCGCGCGTGCTCCACCCAGGAGGTCGAGTACGAGGAGAAGTACGCGTACTCCTTGAACGTCTCCTCCGGCGTGATCAGCGGCGGGATCTGCGCCAGCCAGCAGTCGGTGCAGACCCGCAGGTGCAGCGGGTACGCCGGCTCCGGCTCGTCCAGTTGGTCAGCGGCGAGAAAGCTCTCACACGGCGGGGTCGCCCCCAGATCGACGACGCTCGCCAACGTCGCCGAGCCGCAGAGTCGGCATCGTGTCATTTACTGCCCCCCATTGATTCCGTCCGACCCGCGATCGCGGTGCGGTACCCCTCCACCAGGCGCTCAAGGCCGACGGCCGGGCTGAACGCCTGCTCGTAACGGCGCCGGGCGGCCTGGCCCATCTCCCGGCCCAGGGCCGGCTCGGCCGTGATCCGGCGCATGCAGGACGCGAGCGAGGCGGGCTCGCCCGGCCGGTGCAGCAGCCCGGTCACCCCGTCCTCGACGAGTTCGACGAAGGCGCCGTGACCGGCGGCGACGGCCGGGACCCCCGCCGCCATCGCCTCCGCGGCCACCAGGCCGAACGTCTCCCGGGCCATCGAGGGCGCCACCACGGCGACCGACCGGGCGACGGCCTGCCGGCACTGATCCGGGTCGTACAGGCCGACGTACCGCACGTCGTCCCGGCCCGCGGCCCAGGCCGTCACCTCTCGCTCCAGTGGCCCCGCGCCGGCGATCACGAGCGGCACGCCCACCCCGCCGGCTGCGGCGATCTCATCCCATGCGGCCATGAGCAGCCGCACGCCCTTGGCCTCCGCGAGCCGGCCGAGGAAGAGCAGATGCTCGCCGGCGCCCGCTCGGCAGGCACCCGGGTCGGGCACGAAGTTGTGCTTCACCACCAGCCGCTCGGCCGGCATGCCGGACCGCACCAGGACGTCGCGCTGCGCCGTGGAGATGCAGAAGAACCGCTCCACGCCGGACCACCACCGCCGCCGGTTGACCGACAGGCTGACCGCGAGCGGAACCGTCGCGAGGCGGGAGTTGCGGTAGCAGCCGTGCCGGACGGCGGGCAGCGACGCCGCCGACCCGACGCACTCGGCGCACGGCCGGCCGTCCCGATGCAGCGTGCCGGGCGGGCAGACCTGGGTGTAGTTGTGCAGCGTGGCGACGACGGGCACGCCGGCGTCGGCGCAGGCGGCGAGCACCGAGGGCGACAGGAGCGGGAAGACGTTGTGGACGTGCACCACGTCCGGCCGCTCGGTGCGCAGCCGGGCGGCGAGCTCCGTGCGAACCGCCGGGTTCCACGGCACCAGGAGCGGCACCGCGGCCTTGGCGAGGAGGGACCGGGCGGCGATGTCGTCGCTGCGCCGCTCGAACAGCTCGACCCGGTGGCCGGCCGCGCGCAGCAGACCCACCTCTTCGTCGACGACCCTGTTCTCGCCGCTCGGCTGTGCCGAGGAGTAGCGGTTGTGCACCACGAGGACGTGCATGGTCAGATCACCTCCCGGTTCCCGGCCCAACGCGGGATACGTCGTCGGGGGACAGCGGCCGTCGGCAGGGGCGTGGCCGCGGCAGGCGCCGCCAGCAGCGAGGCGGCCAGGGCCAGATGCAGCAGATACGGCGAGGCGTCGCCCAGCCCGGCCTCGGTGTACGACGAGATGGCGACGTAGCTGATCAGGAAGATCGCGCAGGCCCTCGGCAGCGACGGCGGCCGCAGCAACGCGACGCCGCCCAGCACGATGAGCATCGCCGCCACGAGGGTGACGCCGACCATACCCTGCTCGTTGTAGACGGCCAGCCAGCTGTTGTCGATCGGCAGCCCGCCGAACGACTTGTCGCCCAAGCCCGTGCCGAACACCTTCTCCGGGATCGTCCGGGGCGCTGCCAGCAGAGCGTCCCAGACCTTGGCCCGACCGGTGAGGTTGGAGAAGTTCTCCTTGCTCTGTCCGCGCATGAACCACGCCTGCAGCGCGGAGCCGAACCCGACCGTGGCCACGGCGGCGCACACCACCGTCCAGGAGAAGAACCGGCGGGCGGCGGCGCTGGTCAGGATGAGCGAGAGAATCGCCAACACCAGCCCGATGATCAGGCCGAGCGTGGCCGTGCGGGTATGGGTCAACGCGAGCAGGACGAGTGTCGGCACGATGACCATCGCCGCACTGGCCCCGGTGGTCCGCCGGCCAAGGACGAGCAGCACGGTGAGCCCGATGATCACCGCGGAGTACTGGCCGATCTGCGGCGGTGTGAGCGGCCACAACGCACCGACCAAGCGCCCGCCGTAGTACTCGGGCAGGGCCGTGCCCGGTGAGATGACCAGGCCGGCGGCCACCGACCCGAGCACCGCGAAGTACATCCGGATGTGGAACCGGACGAACGTCAGGCTGCCGTCCCACCAGCGGCTGAGCAGCCACAGCGTGCCGACGAAGAGAGCCAGCCGGGTGCAGCGGAACAGCGCACCGAACCCGACCTCGAGGTTCACGCTGGAGATCACGCTCGGCACAAGGAGCAGGGTGAGCAGGAACAGGAAGGCGCTGGCCCGGATGCGCAGCCGGAGATTGAGCACGAGTGCCAGCGTGAACGCGGCGACCAGCGCGCCCATGGTGGCCATCTGGATGAGGGAGCGGGGCAGCGTGACGATCGTCTTCGCCCCGGCGGAGCCGAGCGTGTTGAGGCCCAGCAACGCCCAGACGATCCAGACGGCCCTGGGCGTTTCGGCGGAACGCGGTGCGGCAGGGCCTGGTTCGGCGCCGGGCCCTGTGCCCGTCGTACCCGGTCCGCCCGGCTGCCCGCCGTGCATCAGGTCTTCGCTCATCTCAACCACCGGCCTGGGGGCCGAAGGTTGAGCCTGCGTCCTGCTGGTACGGAGTGCCCTGCCACTGCCCGGAGTCGAGGATCCGGCCGGGGTCGCCCGCGACGAAGCTCCACGGTCCGCGGTAGACGTTGTCGTGCCAGCGGTTGTGCTGCTTGAAGGTGATCGCCTCGGCCACCGCCTTGCCCTTGTAAGGCGACCAGTCCGGATAGGTGCCGTAGTTGGAGAGCACGGCCATGCGGCCGCACTCCGTCGTGCACTTGACGACGGATGCGTCGAGGACGAAGCGGTTGCCGTGGATGTCCACCCGCTGGGTCTTCCACCGGCAGTCGGCGTAGAGCGGTGCGGTGGCGATCGCCGGCTGTGCGCAGCTGGCGGTCTTCTTCACCAGCAACGTGCAGTAACCGGTCGAGGTGTTGGCCGGACTGTTGCAGAACCGGTCGGCGTTCTCCCACAGGGTGATCCCGGACCAGTTGTTCTCCAGCACGTTCCCGTAGACATCGATCTTGTCCGTGCGGGCTCGGAGCCGTGGCTCGCCGCCGGACTCGGACACGTAGACGGTCGCGTACGGGAAGTTGTCGCCGCGGGCGGCGTACTTGCGGCCCTCGACCCAGTTGTTCCGCCGGATCGTGTTGTTCCGGATGATCGCGTTGTAGCTGGTCTCGTACATCAGCGCGGCGCCGTCGTTGGCTTCGAGGACGTTGTCCTCGATGAGGAAGTCGTTGTTGTCGTTGTCCGCCCACAACCCGGCTCCGCGGTTGTCGTGCACCCAGTTGCCGCGTATGTCGGCGCCGTTGACGGCCCAGAACTTGATGCCTCCGGTGCAGCCGCAGCCCGGATTCCGCCGCTCCCAGTCGTCGGTGTTGTTGCCCACGATCTCGTTGCCCTCGACCACCAGGCCCCTGATCGAGTCGCCTGTCTTGTATGCGTTCATCCCGTACTGTCCGTTGTTGCGCAGACAACTCGCGCGGACCTGCTGGCGAGCACCCGCCATCAGCCCGGCGCCGGAGTTGTACTGGACCGTCGCGTGCTCGATCACCCACCCGTCGGCCATGTCATGGTTGACCACGCCCTCGTTGTTCGGCGCGACGAAGCCCTGCACGGTCAGGTAGCGGATGGTGACGTCGGGAGCGGTACCGCTGAACGCGTACTCGTTGATCTTCCGGCCGTCGAGCACCGCGCCCGGCGCGCCGAGGTACACGTCCCCCTTCTTGGCCATGACCTGGGCATAGCGGTCCGGCTCCAGCCTGTGCTTGCCCGGGCGAAGCCAGAACGTGGTGTTCGCAGGGCTGCTCTTGGTCTTCGCAGCCAGGTCACCGACCACCGCGGGGTCGACCGTGACCGCTCCCGCTGGCGCCTTCGACGGCCCCGGCGCGGGCTTGGCGCACACCCGGGCCACGGATGTGGAGGGCGCCCCGGACGTGGCGGGCGTACCGGACGCGGAGTGCGTACCGGTCGGCTTCGCCGTGGCGTCCGACGTGCTCGTGCAGCCGGTCGCCGCCGGCAGGACCAGCGCCAGCAGCGCCGCCGGCAACGCCCAGTGCCCCCACTTGATCCCCACGCGTCCTCCCTAGCCGTGGAACCTGAGTACGGTGGTGAACCCCTGCACGCCGTCGGCGAAGCCGGTGCCGATCAACGTGGTGGCGGGTTCCTTGCGCCCGAAGCCGGCGGAGTACCAGCCCAGCGGCGGGTCGGTCTCGCCGCGATGCGCCCGCCAGGACAGCTGACCGGGCAGATCGAGCGCCGCGGAGCGGTCCTCGCCGTCCCGGGTCCAGCTGAGCACCGCCCGGTGACCCACCAGGTCCGCGGCGATCGCCGGGCCGAGGTGGAACGCCAGCCGCACGGCCCGGCGCGGGCCGCGCAGCTCGTCGACCACCGTCAGCTCCTGGCTCGCGGCCGCAAGCTCGACCCGGCGGCGGTGCACGGAGGGCTGGTAGCCGTCGTGCTCGGCGCACCAGCGGGCCGTCCCCCCTTCGGAGGCGCCGGAGGCGTCCGCGACCAGGACGCGGCTGCGGGCGTGCCGGGTCCACAGGAACGGGCCGCCGGAGCCGGACTGGTCACCGCCGTCCACTTGCAGGGTGTTGTGGGCGAGGGTCGACCGGAAGTACTGCCGCCACTCGGGCTGCCCGTGGTAGCAGAACGTCCCCGGGTCGGCGAGCACGTCGACCCCGTCGTGCCGGACCTCCACGGACAGCGCGTCAGCGTGAGCATGCGCGGCGATGGACAGGAACCCGTGCGGACCACCGTCGCAGCGGCACCAGATCCCCGCCGGACCCCGCAGGATGGTCATGCCCGCGTCGGCGAAATGGGCCGGTCGGCTCGCCGGGCGGGACACGGCCGGGGCGGCGCCGTTCTCCGGGTACGGTCGGATGAGCGCGGCCAGCAGCGGGGTGCGCACATCGGTGCCGGTCACCGTCGGCCACCAGTCGAGCCTGCCGAACACGGCGTCACCGGTGGCCAGCAGCGAGCCCCAGCGGTCGGTGCCCGCGCCGTCCACGACCAGACCGTGCCCGTCGTCCGAGTCCCCCTGGCGCGGCGGCCGCAGCCGGTTGTCCACGACGGCCGCGAGCGCGTCGGTCATCCGCAGCAGCACCAGCCGGACGGTCGCGGGGACCGGCACGCCCGCGGCATCCGCCTCGGCCAGCGCGGCCAGGCCGAGCTCCAGCACCAGGCCGTGGTACTCGGAGGCCAGCTCCCGGTTGAGGCCGGAGAGGAAGGTGTTGCCGCGCAGATGCCGCTCCAGCGACCGCAGCGCGTCGGCCCGCCAGCGCTCCGAGGAGGGGAACCAGCCGAACGCGCAGGCCGCGGCGAACTGCCCGGCGGCCTCGGCGATGATGTGGTTGTTCGCCGAGGACCCCCGGCTGGGGAAGGCGGCCAGCCAGCGCTGGTGGTGCCAGATCTGGTTCAGCGCCACCGGGTTGCCCTCGAACAGGGCGGCCGCGCCCGGCCAGCCGTCGAGCAGCCGGCGGATCCACACCCAGGACAGCAGCCGGATCCCCAGCTCGATGCCGCTGGTCCAGTGCACTCCGCGCAGCGGCGCGTTGGCCGCCCACCACGACCGCAGATGCTTCGCCACCCGCTCGGCGTACCGCTCGTCCCCGGTGATCGCATAGGCGGCGGCGAGCACGGTGAGGTACTGATGCCGGGACAGCTCCCAGATCTGCTTGATGTCCCCGACCGCGTCCTCGCTGCGGTACGGCACGTCGAAGGCGTAGCCCCACGGAGCCCGGCGCCCGGTCTTCGGGTCGTACCACCAGTCCGGGTCGGTCAGGTCGTCGCGGACCACCCCGAAATACTCGGCGTGCCCGGCCATCAGCCGGTCCGCCTCGGCGATGAGGCGCTTCGCGGCGTCCGGTGGCACCGCCTCGATCGTCCCCGGGGGCAGGACCGCGGTGAACCGCGCGCCGGTCACGCTCGGACAGTCCGGCCGCGCCGACCGCCACCGCCGCCTGCGTACCGCGTCGCCTGCTCGGCCGCCGACCTCCCGCGGTCCCATGCGGGACAGTCGCCGCAGGTACCAGCCCGCGCTCATGGTCATCGCGTGCTCGCCAACGTCACCGGCGCGCCGCCGACCAGGCCGGCCTGCACGGCGAGGGTGGCCGCCGTGGTGGCGACCAGCGACTCCAGGGGCACCGGCATCGGCCCCCCGGTCCGCACGGCCTTGACGAACGCGGCCAGTTGGGCGTTCTGGCCCTTGTCCCGGGCCTTGGGCAGCCGCGAGCTGACCCACCGCTTGGGGCGGCCGTCGTAGACAGCGGCACGGACGAAGTCGTCGAGCCGGAGCACCCTGCCGTCCGCGATCAGGTCCAGCGTCTCCTTGGGGAAGCCGGGCGAGCCGGTGGTGACGTAGCTGATGGCAGCGGTGGACCCGTCCGGGTAGTGCAGCACGATCTGCAGGTCGTCGTTGCCGGACGTGGCGGTCGCGTACACCGAGACCGGGTCGGCCTCGAGCAGCCAGCTCGCCGTGTCGATGAAGTGTCCGCCCTCGCCGGCGAACCGCGAGCCCTCGGTGCCCTGTCGCAGGTACCAGCTGCCGTGATCGAGCCGGCCCGCGTTGACCAGGTAGCGCACGCTCGCCGGCCCGGTCCGGGCGCCGAACCGCTTCCTGGCCTCCTGCAGCAGCGGTGCGAACCGGCGGTTGAAGCCCACCTGCAGCCGGTCGTTGCCGGACTCCTCCACCGCCGCGAGCACGCCGGCCAGCTCGTCCTCGGTGAGCGCCAACGGCTTCTCCACGAACACCGTCTTGCCGGCCAGCAGCGCCTTCCGGGTCAGTTCGGCGTGCGAGCTGTGGCGGGTGACCACGAACACCGCGTCGATGGACTTGTCGCCGAGCACGGCGTCGAGATCGGTGGTCGCCTCGGCGAAGCCGAACTTCCGCTGGGCGTTGGCCGCCGACAGGGCCGTCGTGGTGACGACCGTCGACAGCTCGACGCCCTCGCGCTGTGCCAGGTGCGGCAGCAGCATCGACGTCGCGTAATTTCCCGCGCCGACGAACGCAAGCCGCACCGGCGACTTGGCGGCCCGGGCCGACGCGGGCACTCCGCCGCCGGGTCGCTTCACCGCGGGCACGGCCACGGCCGGGGCCCCCGCTTCCCGGGCTTCCGCTGCTTCCTTTACCTGTTCGGGGTACCGGAACAGCACCGCCACGGCCTTCAGGTCGCCGTCCTTCAGGCTCTGGTACGTCTCGACGGCGTCGTCGAAGTCGGCGACGTGGGAGACCAACGGCTCCACGTCGACGCGGCCGCGGGCGAGGAGACCTAGGAAACACGCCAGGTTGCGGCGCTCGGTCCAGCGCACGTAGCCGATCGGGTAGTCCCGCCCCTCGAGCTCGTACTCCGGGTCGTAGCGCCCGGGGCCGTAACTGCGGGAGAACCGGACGTCGAGCTCCTTCTCGTAGTACGCGTTCCAGGGCAGGTCCAGGCGGCACTTGCCGATGTCGACGACCCGTCCGCGGTCCCGGCTCAGCCGGGCGGCCAGCTCGACGGGCTGGTTGCTGCCGCCGCCGGCGGCCAGGTACACCTGGTCCACGCCGTGACCGTCGGTGAGTTCGGCTACGGCGCTCTCCACGGCCGCCGAGGCGGGATCGCCGCAGGCCGCCGCGCCCAGCCGCTCGGCGAGCTCGCAGCGCACCGGGTCGGGGTCGACCCCGACGACGAGGACTCCGGAGGCCGTCAGCAGCTGCACCACCAGCTGCCCGATCAGCCCGAGGCCGATGACCAGCGCCACCTCGCCGAGCCGTGACTCGCCCTGGCGGACGCCCTGCAACGCGATCGACCCGACGGTGCCGAAGGCCGCGTGCCGCGGGGCGAGGCCGTCCGGCACCGGGGCGTAGAGGTTCTTCGGCACCCAGTTCAGCTCGGCGTGCAACGCGTGCTCGTTGCCGGCGCAGGCCACGAGGTCGCCGACCTTCACATCGTCGATCCCGGCGCCGACCTCCTCGACCACCCCGCACAGCGAGTAGCCCAGCGGCGTGTAGGAGTCCAGCTTGCCCATCACCTTGCGGTAGGTGGCGGGCACCCCGTTGGCAGCGACGCTCTGCACGACCTTGGCCACCTGGTCCGGCCGGGAGCGGGCCTTGCCCAGCATCGACATGCCGGCCTCGGACACCTTCATGAGCTCGGTCCCGGTGGAGATCAGCGAGTAGGCGGTCCGGACCAGCACACCTCCCGGCTTGCATCCCGGCACCGGCACGTCGAGCAGTGCCAGCTCGCCGCTCTTGTAGTTCTGTACGACCTGTTTCACCCGAAGTCCTCTTGTCTCTACGCCGTCACGGGAGAGTTCTGGCCGGCCCCGGAGGTCGCGCCGCGATACCAGTACTCGAGGGTCAGCACATGCCACAGATGCTTGGAGAAGTCCCGCTGCCCGGCGGCGTCCTCGGCGACCATCCGCGCCAGCGCGTCGCGGCGCAGGAACCCGGAACGGACGAGCTCGCCGTCGTTCACCACCTCGCGCACCAGCGGCGCCAGATCCCGGCTCATCCAGGCGCGCAGCGGGGCGCTGAACAGGCCCTTGGGCCGGTACACGATCTCCCGGGGCAGGACCGAGGCGGCCGCCTCCTTCAGGACGGCCTTGCCCTGCCGGCCGACGATCTTGCGATCGCCGGGCACGGCGAACGCGGCCTTGACCACCTCTACGTCCACATAGGGCACCCGCACCTCGGTCGACGCGGCCATGCTGGAGCGGTCCGTGTACGTGAGGTTCAGTCCCGGCAGGAACATCCGGGCGTCGCCCAGGCACATGCGGTTGACGAAGTCGTCGAGGTCGTTGTCCTGGTAGACGTCCGCGTGTTCGGTCAGCACGTCGTCGACCGTCCCGGCCAGGTCCGGGTCGATCAGGGCGAGCAGCTCCGCCTGGTCGTACATGGTGTAGCTGCGCCGGAACGCGGTCTCCTCCGGCAGATCGGCGAAGGAGAGGAACCGCTTCGCGAAGCGCACCGACCGGTACCCCCGGCGGGCCGTCGCGACCGGCAGCCGGTCCACGGCCGCGGACAGGCCGCGCCGCAGAGGCCGCGGGACCCGCTGGTAGCGCAGCGCGAGCAGGTTGGCCAGGTGCTTGCGGTACCCGGCGAACAGCTCGTCGGCGCCCATGCCCGAGAGCATCACCTTGACCCCGGCCTCCCGGGCGGCCGAGCAGATCAGGAACGTGTTGATCGCCGCGGGGTCGCCGATCGGCTCGTCCAGGTGGTACGTCATCTGCGGCAGCAGGTCGAGCACGTTCGGAGCGATCTCTATCTCGTGCAGGTCGACGCCGAACTGCTGGGCCACCTGCCGGGCGTAGCGCAGGTCGTCCGGCATCGCCTCGAACCTGGCGTCCTCGGCGCGGAACCCGATCGTGTAGGCGGAGATCCCCGGTTGGTGGCGGGCCGCCAGCGCGGTCAGATAGCTGGAGTCGAGGCCGCCGGAGAGGAAGGTCGCCACGGGCACGTCGGCCATCAGATGACGCCGGGTCGACTCCTCGACGACGGCGGCGAGGTCCGGCAGCTCGCCGCTGCGGGCCCGCTCCCGGCCCTCGGCGGCGACGTCCTTCAGGTTCCAGAACCGGCCGCGCTCCACCCGGCCGTCGGGCCGGCACCTGAGCCAGCTTCCCGGCGGCAGCTTCTCCGCTTCGCGCAACGCGCACCGTGAGTCCGGCACCCAGTAGTACAGCAGCGAGGCCACCAGCGCCGCATGGTCCACCTGCAGCGAACCGCCGGTCACGGCGGCGAGCGCCTTCAGCTCGGAGGCGAACACCAGACCCTCGCCGCGCCGCAGCAGGAACAGCGGCTTGATGCCGAGCTGGTCGCGGGCGAGCACCAGGTCACCGGTTCGCTCGTCGAAGATCCCGAACGCGAACATGCCGCGCAGCCGGGGCAGGCAGTCCGTGCCCCAGCGCCGCCAGGCCTCCAGCAGCACCTCGGTGTCGGAGGTACCGCGGAAGCGCACCCCGGCGGCTGCCAGCTCGGCCCGCAGCTCGGGAGCGTTGTACAGCTCGCCGTTGTACGTCAGGGCGAGGCCGTCCGAGACCATCGGCTGGGCGCCCGTCTCGGACAGGTCGACGACGGCCAGTCGGCGGTGCCCGAAGTGCACTTCGCCGTCACCGGCGGCGTGACCGTACCGGCCCGCCGCGTCCGGACCGCGGTGGGCGAGGGTATCGGTGAGCCGGTCGGCCACGACCTTCCCGTCCGGCCATCGGTAAGTGCCTGCGATTCCACACATGTCCTACCGCGCTTCCTGGTCGTTGTCCGGGACCCGTGCCGCCCACATCGGCAGCCGCTCCGTCTGCCGCTCCGTCTGCCGCCGGCCCTCGCCCACTGCCTGAACGGCGTGGGAGGTACCCCCACCGTTCCGGCGGGCCGGCCGCTCGTTCTGGCCGCGCAGCGCGTGGTGCAGGCCGTCCCACAGCGTGCCGTCGGTCCGGTCACGCGGATCGGGGTCGATCAGCACCACACCGATCACCGCGACGCGCTGGTCCGCGAGCTGCCGAGCCACGGTGTGCAGCCATGCGGCGCTGCCGTGCCCGGCACGCACGACGAGCACGGTCCGGGTGCCGAGGTACTGGAGGTCGGTCCACGCCGTGCCGGGCGCCACCGAGCCGACACCGAGCCGGCGCTCCTCGTGCGACACGGCCGCGGCATGCTCGCCGCTGACCACGGTCGGGTCTCCTGGTTTCGGGCGCCGTCCTGCGAGCTGCGGTCCGGGCAGACCATCGACGACGACCACCGGCCCGTCCGCCGCCAGTGCTCCGGCGAGGTCCAGGGCGAGCCCGCTCGTGCTGCGCGCACAGCCGAGTTCCAGCAGCGACATCGGTTCCGCGGAGCTGCGCACGGTGCGGGCCAGGGACGCGGTGAGCCGGGTCCGGGCCTCCCGGGTCCGTCGGCGCCGCCAGAGCCTGCCGGATCGGATCGGCAGCTCCGCGATGACCGAGGCGCCGAGGTTCGCCGCGATCTCCCGGCGCAGCACGGGGCGGTCCGCCACCACCGTGCCGACCGCGGCCACTGCGAGCCCGAGGACGAGCCCGAGGACGAGCCCGATCGCGGCGTCGGTGGCGGCGGTCTTGGGCAGGGAGTGCCGCACCGCGCGCGGGGCGTCCACGATCTGGGTGCCGGCGATGAGCTGGGGCGTGCCGACGCGCGCATCCTCGGCGCGCTGGCTGAAATCGCTGATCCGCGAGGTGAGCTCGGCCCGGCGGGCGAAGAGCGACTCCAGGTTCGCCGACGCCTTCGGTCCGCTGTCCGGAGACGCGTCTCCGATCGACGTGTTGACCTGGGCGAGTTCGTCCTGCAGTCGGTCACGCTGGTCGAGCAGGGCCTTGGCCTGGGCGTCCGAGGCCTGCCGTATCCGCTTCACATGGTCCGCGATGAACGCGTCGGCCAGCGCCTTGGCGCGGGCCACCGCTTCCGCGTCGCTGGCTCCTGTCACATTGATCTGCAGCAGGTTGTTGGTCAGGCCGACACCTGCGTAGTCCTGCATGAAGTCCTCCGGTTTCTCCGGGGACTTGAGGGAGCGCAGGGCCGCGTCGGCGATCCGCGTCGTCTGCAGCAGCGCGGCGTCGGTGCGGATCAGCGTTCCGGGGTCGTTCGGCTGGTCCTCCTGATGGGCGACCAGCACCTTGGTCACCGCGCTCGGCGGCGGCGGCATCAGGACCGCCATCGCCGCGCCGGCGAACAGGCCCAGCAGCGCCATGGAGCACCAGAGGCGGCGCCGCCTGCGCACCGCCACCACCAGCGCATGCAGGTCAAGCAGCGGAGCGGCGGCCGACGGCTCCGAAGTCGTGCTCGTCGTCACCTCGAACCTCCCGTCGCCTCGTTGCCGACCGCGAGCGCCGGCACGGCGGCATGCCGGGGATGGCCGGCAGACCGCGTCGGACGGGCCCGGACCGCGCCGGCCAGGACGATGCCCACGACGTCGTGCCCCGCGTCCTGACACGCCTCGGCGAGGCCGGCGAGCTCCCCTGCGGTCCAGCTGCCCGCGCTGAGCACGACCAGGGCGCCGGACTCGATGTCGCGGTCCGGCACCAGCGGCTGGGACACCGAGACCTCCGCCACCCGCAGCAGCGGATCGCTCTCGGCCTCGGCGACGAGCTGCCCGGCGGCCAGGCGGGCGATCTCGTCGCCGTCCGGTACGACGACCAGCAGCCGCCGGGGAGCAGGCAGTCGGTCCCGCAGACGGGCGCACACCCGCCGGTAGCGGATCTGTCGGCCGGCCTCGTCGCCGGAGGTCTGCGGGGCGGGTACGTCCCACCGGACGTCGGCGCCCAGCAGCCGGCGGATCCGGGCCCGCGCGCCACGGCCCTGCGGCCGGTGTGCGGGCCGTTCACCGGGTACGTCGACGGCGCCCAGCACCGTCGAGCCCAGCGCCGCGGCGATCTCCGGCTCGGTGCGCAGTCGGCGACTCATCCGTGCGGCGGTGAGATGGCCGATGACCGCGAGCAGGAAGAACAGCAGCGCCCCGCCGACGATGAGCTGCACCCTCGTCGGCGGCGCCTCGCCGCCGGGCCGGGCCGCCGGGCCCATGACGACCATGTTGGCCCTGGCGGCGGCCGGGTCGGCCTGGTCCAACTTGTTGACGGCATCCTGCAGCGCGGTGCGCAGCTTCGCGAGCTCGGTGCGGGTCTGCACGCTCTCCACGGTCTGTCCCGGATTGGTCGCATCGGCCAGTTCGGTGATACGGCGGCTGGTCTGCGCCACCATCTGCCGCAGTGCCTCGGGCTGCGCGGCCGCCTGGGGGTCGGTGTCGTCGTCCGCGATCTGCGCGGCGAAGGCGACGAACTGCCGGGCCACCTGGTCGGAGAGCTGCTGTGCGCGCTTCGGTGTGTCGGCCGTGCCCGAGATCTTGATGATGTTCCCGTCGGCGGCCTTGGCGGCCACCTGATCCCGCAGCTCGCTGCCGCTGACCCCGGTCCAGCGGAGGGCGGCGGCCGCGCGGTCGACCACGACCGAACTGGTCGCGAGCTCCGTCTGGGTCAGCAACTCGCGCTCCTCCCACGCCCCCGGCAGGAGGACCGATGCCGACGTCGTGTAACGCGGTGGCATCAGCACAGAGGCGCCGTAGCCGACGAGCGCGCCCACCACGGTGAGGATGGTGAGAAGCCGCCGGCGCCGACGGATGATCCGCCCGATCGTGACCAGGCGTATGGTGTCCTCGCTCAACGACGCTGCCTCTTCCTTGCCCGGTCCGGGCCGCCTGCCGGCGCCGGAGGGTTGTCTTCACAGGCGGCGGCATAGGCGGCGAGCAGCGACGCTTGCGAGTTCCGCCAGGAGAGCGGCCCGTTGACCCGTTCCTGGCCGATCTTGCCCATCCGGGCCCGCTGCTCCGGATCGTCCAGCAGCAGCGCCACGAGCCCGGCGAACTCGGCCTCGTCGTCGTCGGTCGCGTAGAGGGCGGCGTCACCGGCGGAGACGCGCGCCTCCTTCAGGTCGAACGAGACGATCGGCCGGCCCATCGCCATGTACTCCAGGACCTTGTTCATGGTCGACACGTCGTTGAGCGGATTGCGCGGGTCGGGGGAGAGACACACGTCCGCGGTGGACAGGTAGCGCACCAGGTCGGCGTCCGGAATGCGCCCGGTGAACTGCACCTGCTCCGAGAGTCCGAGCCGCCGGGACAGCTCCACCATCGCGTCGAACGCGTCGCCCGAGCCCACGAACACCGCATGCCAGTCGGTCCGCCCGAGCTCGTCGCGCAGCTTCGCCAGGGCCCGCAAGGCGTAGTCGACACCGTCCTGCGGGCCCATCACGCCGAGGTAGCACAGCAGATGCGGCTTGCCGCGCTTCAACTCCGGCTCCGGCGGCACCGGTTGGAACCGGTCGACCTGGGGCGCGCTGCGCACCACGAAGACGTCCTCCGGCCGCCGGCCGCCACGGCGCACCGCGACGTCCCGGTAGCTCTCGTTCGTGGCCAGCACGACGTCCGCGGCCAGGTAGGTCCGCCGTTCCAGCGCGCACACGGCGCGGTAGAGCAGGTCCTTGCCGCGGTCGAAGCGGGAGAGGTACAGCTCGGGTACCAGGTCGTGCTGGTCGAAGACGAACCGCGCGCCGCGCCGCTTCAGCCACAGTGCCGGCAGGAACAGCAGGTCGGGCGGGTTGCAGGCGTGGACCACGTCGACCGGGCCGACCTTCCGGGCCAGCCGGACCGTGTGCCACAACGCCGATCCGTACTCCCGCAGATAGCCGGCCGGCCCGCCGGTGGCCGCGCGCAACGGGTAGCGGTGGATCCGCACCCGGTCGATCAGCGCCTCCGGCTCCGTGTCCCGCTTGTTCCCCTGGGGGCAGATGACGTGCACCGTCCAGCCCGCGTCGCGCAGCGTCGTGCACTCCTGCCACACCCGCCGGTCGAACGGCACCGACAGGTTCTCCACCAGGATCAGCGCGCGCCGGTTCGACCCGTCGCCGCTTGTTGCGTTACCAGGCAAGGCCCATGTACCCCGGTTCGGCCCGCCGCGCGTCGGCGTCGGGAAGGTGGATGAGGTCGACGATGACCGGACCGTCGTCGCCGTGGGGCAGCGCCGACAGCACGTCCGGATCCCTGGTCCCGACCAGGCACACCTCGGCGTGCTCGAGCACCTCGTCGACCGAGTCCGCGAGCAGTTGCGCGAGGTGCGGCAGCCGCGTCTCGATGTACTCGCGGTTCGCGCCGAGCAGCCGGGAGAGGCTCACGTTGGCGTCGTAGATCTTCAGGTCGTAGCCCTTGCCGAAGAGCCGCTCCGCCAGCTCGACGAGCGGGCTCTCGCGGAGGTCGTCGGTGCCGGGTTTGAAGGACAGCCCGAACAGGCCCGCCCGGCGCTTGCCGGTGCGCTCCACCAGCTCCACCGCGCGCTGCAGATGGTCGGAGTTGGAGGGCAGCACATGGGAGAGGATGGGCACCGAGACGTCGGCCCGCTGCGCCGCGTGGACCAGGCTGCGCAGGTCCTTGGGCAGGCAGGAGCCCCCGAAGGCGAAGCCTGGCCGCAGGTAGGCGGGGCTGATGTTCAGCTTGCGGTCGGCCAGGAACACGTCCATCACCTGGTGCGAGTCCACGCCGAGCGCCTGGCACACCGCGCCCAGCTCGTTCGCGAAGCCGATCTTGAGGCCGTGGAACGCGTTGTCCGCGTACTTGATCGCCTCGGCCGTCGGGATCGGCACCCGGAACACCTCGCCGGGCAGGCCGTCGTAGAGCGCCAGCACCGCGTCGCCGCTTGCCGGGTCGAGTTCGCCGACGACCGTCTTGGGCGGGTCGAAGAAGTCCCGCACGCTCGTGCCCTCGCGCAGGAACTCCGGGTTGACCGCGACGCCGACGTCCACTCCGGCGGTGCCGCCGACGTACTTCTCCAGGATCGGCACCAGCAGGTTCAGGCAGGTGCCCGGGAGCATCGTGCTGCGGAACACGACGGTGTGCCGACCGCCCCGCTCGGCCAGCGCGGCGCCGATCTGCTCGGTGACCCGCTCCAAGTACGTGGTGCACAGGCTGCCGTTGGGCTCCGACGGCGTGCCCACACAGACCAGCGAGATCTCGCTGTCCATGATCGCCTCGTGGACGTCGGCGGTGGCGCGCAACGCTCCGGTCCGCACGACCTCCGCGATGAGTTCGCCGATCCGTTCCTCGACCACGGGGGCCTTGGCGTCGTTGACCAGGTCGACCTTGACCTGGTTCACGTCCACGCCGATGACCTCGTGGCCCATGCTGGCCAGGCACGCGGCCGACACGCAGCCCACGTAGCCGAGCCCGAAAACGCTGACTCTCATGACCCGTTCCTCCCCCCAGGCAGGCCCTTGCGGCCTGCGGTCCGCCTGTCGGCGAAACCGTTGAGTTGCAGCCCCCCGCGCATCAGTACGCCCCCTGACCGGAGAGCACCGCGCGCAGCGTCTTCCACAAGATCACTGTGTCCAGGGCGAGCGACCAGTCCTCCACGTACCGCAGGTCCAGCCGCACCGCCTCCTCCCACGACAGGTCGCTGCGTCCGCTGATCTGCCACAGGCCGGTGAGGCCGGGCTTGACCAGCAGCCGGCGCCGGATGTCCGGGCCGTACGCGGCGGACTCCTCCGGCAGCGGAGGTCGCGGACCGACGAGCGACATCGATCCGGTGAGCACGTTGAAAAGCTGCGGGAGCTCGTCGATCGAGTACCGGCGCAGCACTGCTCCCACCCGGGTCACCCGCGGATCCCGGCGGAGCTTGAACAGCAGGCCCGCGCCCTCGTTGCGGTCGGCCAGCTCGGCACGCGCCCGGTCGGCCCCGGCGACCATGGTGCGGAACTTGAGAATGGTGAACTCGCGGCCGTCCTTGCCGACCCTGCGCTGGCGGTAGAACGCCCCACCCCGACTGTCCACCAGCACGAGCAGCGCGACGAACATCATCAGCGGAGCGAACAGCATCAGCAGAAACGTTGCGCCTATTCGATCGACCACCCCTTTGACCGCCCGGCGGCCCCCGGTGAAGGCCGGCATGCTGACCCGCAGCAGCGGGATCCCGAGCACCGCGTCGACGTGCAGCCGCGGGCCGGCCACCTCCATCAGCACGGGGGCCACGACCATCTCGGCGTCGCTGCCCTCCAGGTTCCAGGCCAGCCGCTGCAGCCGGTCCGGTGACCAGTGCGGGTCCGGTGTGACCGCGACGACGCGGTAGCCGTCGCGGTGGACGTGATAGGCGACGTCGGCCAGACGACCGACGACCGGCACTCCGTCCACGTGGTCGCCGTCGAGCTCGAGACCGCCCGTCGTGCACACCGCGTCCACCCGCCAGCCGAGGTGCGGGAACTTGCGGGTTCGGGTGATCAGGTCGCGCACGGTGGCCGGGCTCCCGGCGGCGAGCACGGGTCTCAGGCACCGGCCTTCCTTGCGCTGCTTGTGCAGCGAGAGGCGCAGCAGATACCGGGTGGTCATGGTGACGACCGCGATCGCGGGGATCGCGACGAAGATCCAGAGTTTGATGTTGCGCGAGGTCAGGGCGATCCCGCCGAGCGCCAGTACGACGGTCGCCGTGAACAGTGAGCGTCCCAGCCGGCGGAATTCCTCGGCGCCCTGGCCGAGCACGGCCGGAGCCCACGACCGGCTCACCGCGAGCGCCCCCAGCACCAGCAGCTCGGTGCCGAACGCGAGAATCACCCACTTCTCGTGCCAGTTGGCCGCGTCCCGGGCCCCGAAGAAGTTGCCGATCGCCACCGCCACGAACGCGGTGGCCACGGTGTCGCTGATGATCACGGTACGGCGGTACCGCTGCTCCCATTCGATGGCGGGCCGGCTGATCGCCCCGCTCGCCATATGATCGCGCGCCGACGGAAACGGGCTGACTACACCCCCTTGCCGCACAGAACCCCCCAGGTTCCCCAGTGGTTCGACGTGTTCGCCCAACACTGTTCCTCCCCCCGGGAGGCCCCCAGCCCCCCGTACTGTTCCTCCCCTCGGGAGGCCCCCGCCCCCCGTGCCGCGTTTCTCCTCCCCTCGGGAGGCCCCCGCCTCCCGCGCATGACATACCGGCTGGTGTAGAGCTACTTGGACAACTCACCCGGGCGGCAGCGGACTTGCATGTCCTGCCGGGCTCCCGAGGTGCGCGGGACCCGGTCGAGACCTCGGGTGCTCCCCGCACCCACGGCCCCTCTCGGGCTCCGAGAATGGATCACCCCCACGTCTGGCGCCGGGGACGAGACTGTTGGTCTTCCATAGCACCGGACGTATAGATCATTAGCGGTCGCTTAGTGTTCGAACCGCTGAAGCACGGTCAATCTAGACCATGTGGGCCGGTAATGAAGAGAGGATGTGTGTAATTTGTGTTCAAGCTTTGAGACTTGATCCACCGACCGGTGACCGCCTCCGGTCGCCTTGACGCCACCGCGCGGCTCAGGCAGCCCGCTTGGCCCCCGGGCGCAGCTTCTGCGCGGTGGTGACCGGCGACTTTCGGTGGGCCTTCCACGGCGTCCAGTTCGACACAGTTCCCGCTGGTCGGCGGGTTGTCAGGGCGAACACCGCCACCTCGGGGCCCGGGTGCATGAAGCCGCGATACTGGCCCAGGCGCTGATCGAGGGGGCGTGGACACGAACAGATCGTCCTCCAACTGCGTGCGGGCGCAAGCCTGATCAACATCTGTTTACGCTCATTTGACGCTCATCGCCCCGTCGAGCCTGGCCGGCCGTCCCGAACCGGGTGTGACCTGAGGGTCTACCCCGCAGGGATCAGTTGCGCGTCTTCCCGACGACGTCGCCCGTGGGGCGCGCCGCTACTCCTGAACCTTGTCCGGATCAGCACGATGGCGAGGGGCGTCCCGAGCCCACCGGAACCGACGCGATGACGTTAGCGGTGCGTGATCGCGCGAACACGGGCGCAGCCTTGCCCAGGTGCGTTACGTCCCGTTAGGTTGCGGCAAAGTTTCCGTCGGGGGGCGACGCGGATCAGCAGGTCGATGTCCTGAGGCAGGCGGGCACCGAATGACCAGGCAAGGCGAGGCGTACCAGTGACAGGTCGGCGCGGCACGCACCGGGATGCGCAGTACGGTCTGCTGACCAGCGTCGCCGGTGAGGCCGGGGTGTCGCTCAGCACCGTCTCCAAGGTGGTGCACCGCCGTCCTGACGTCGGTGCGGCGACCCGTGCCCGGGTCGAGGAGTTGCTCGGGCGGTACGGGTACGTCCGCCCGGGTGAGCCGGACCCCGCGGTGCCGCGCCAGATCATGGCGGTGTTCCGCGACCTGTCCGGGCCCTACACCCTGGAGGTCGCCCGCGGGATCGTGGACGCGGCGGACGACCTCGGCATCAACGTGGTGACGGGCACGACCGCCCATCGCTCGATCTCCCAGTGGCTTCAGGAGTGCGTGGCGCTCGGGGCCGCCGGGATGATCATCGTGATCTCGATGCTGGCCGAGGACGACCAGCGTCGCATCGTCGAGCAGCGTCTCCCGGTGGTGCTGATCGATCCGCTCAGCGCGCCGAGTCACGACATCCCGAGCATCGGCGTGACGAACTGGAGCGGAGCGAGGGAGGCGGTGCAGCACCTGCTGGGGCTCGGGCACACCAGGGTCGCCATGATCGCGGGCCGTTCGCACTCGCTGACCGGGGCGGCACGGCTGCACGGCTACCGGGCCGCGCTGGAAGAGGCCGGGATCCCCTACGACCCCACGTTGGTGCGCTCGACCGATTTCGACTACGGCGAGTCCCTCGCCGCCAGCCTGCAGATCCTCCGCTCGGCCGACCCGCCCACCGCGGTCTTCGCGGCCAGTGACGCCCAGGCGCTCGGTGTTCTGGAGGCCGCCCGCCAGGCGGGGTTCGCCGTCCCGGACGATCTGGCGGTGATGTCCTTCGACGACACCATGGTGGCCGCCATGGCCTGCCCGCCGCTGAGCGCGATACGCCAGCCCTTCGCGGAGCTGGGCCATGAGGCGACGCGGGTGCTGATGCGGCTCGCCGAGGGCAAGCCGCCGACCTCCTCGCGGATCGAGCTCGCCACGAAACTCGTACCGCGCACCTCGACGTCCGCGCGTCGGCGGGTCGCCGCCCCGTAAGGGCCCGCTGCCCGCCCCGGCGCCGTCAGATGAGCTGGACCTCCACGGTGACGGTGGTGCGCGGCACAAGACGCACGGTGTGCCGTCGGCCCGCCCCGTGCCTGCACGCGACGACGATCTCCCGCTCGCGCGCAGAGGTGAGAACGACCTGGGCGACGCCCTTGTCCAGGTCCCAGGTCAGCTCGTCAACGCGCACTCCGGCACGGGTGCCGACGCCGCGAAGGCTGCCGCCGCGCCACTCCGCCGGCAGCGCGGGCAGCAGTTCCACGACCCCCGGACGGGAGTCCACCAGCATCTCCGTGAACACGGCGGGCAGACCGTGCGCGGCGTCCGCGTTGTAGATCTCCAGGCCGGGGTTGTGCGACGTCATCAACGAACGGAAGAGCATGTTCCGTCCCAGGATCTTGAGGACGTTGGCCTTCGCCGTCTCGCCGTCCTTCAGACGCGCGGCGACGAGGGCCCGGTGCAGGCTCCCGTGCGCGGACATGTTCTCGTCGCCGCGGCGCAGCAGGGCTTCGCGCGCTGCGGCGGCCAGCTCGGGGGTGTCGTCGGGGGTGATGTCGTGCAGCGGCCACACCGGGTAGAGGTGGCTGATGTGCCGGTGGTCGTCGGCGGTCTCCAGCCCCGGCCAGGCCCACTCGGCGAGCGCCCCGTGGCCGTCGACGCGGTAGGGCGGCAGCCGGTCGGCCAGCGCGCGCCACCGGTCGGCCGCGGCCCGTTCGACGCCGAGGCGTTCGCAGACGTCGGCGGCGGTGACGAGCGCGTGCCGGGCGGCCGCCACGTCCATGGTGGCGTTCACGCCGGCGACGCCCTGCACCCCCTGCGGGCCGACCTCGGGGGAGTAGGACGGGACGAGGACGAGGCGCCCTGCCGCGTCCTCGCGGGTGAGGAAGTCCTCGAAGAAGACGGCGGCTTCGATGAGCCACGGGGCGAGGGTGTGGGCGAGGAAGTCGTCGTCGCCGGTCGCCTGCCAGTACTCGTACAGCGGGAACAGCAGCCAGTCAGCGCCGGCCAGCCACATGGTCCAGGGCCACTCGTCGTCGAGGTGGAAGAGAAGGCCGTGTTCTCCGTCGGTCCGGCTCGGGGCGAGGACGCCGCGGGCGCCGTAGATCGTGCGGGCGTTGGTGCGCCAGTCGTCGATCTGGCCTGCGATCAGCGCGGCGTACGGTGCGACGAGCTCGGGCATGCCGGTGAGGACCGTCCCCGCCGTCTGCAGGTTGACGTTGGCGTCGGTGGTGTAGTCGCCGGACCAGGCGGCGCCCCATTCGCCCAGCCACAGTCCGGTCAGCCGGGGCGGCAGCACACCGGTGGAGCTGAGGACGAGATAGCGGCCGGCGTGGAACAGCGCCTCGACCAGCGCGCCGTCCAGCTCCCGGGCGCCGGCCCGGGCGATCAGCTCGCCCACCGGCAGGTGCCGGTCGATGTCGGAGGCGCCCAGGTCGAGGGAGGCCCGCCCGTACAGCTCGCTGTGGACCGCCGTGTGGCGGGCGAGCAGCTTGTCGTAGTCGGCGGGCAGCTCGCCCAGAGCCAGGCGCAGTCCGTCGACGTCGGGGGCGGGGGACCGCCGGTCCATGCGCGTCAGGAGAATGACGCGCGTCGCTCCGCGGACGTGGACCACGTCGGCCTCGACCGTCAGCGCGCCGCCGGTGACGACGACGCGGGTCACGCCGCCGAAGCCCGCCGCGCCCGGGCCGAGCGGATACCTCCCCACGACGGTGAGCGACGCCTCGCAGTCCTCAAAGGCGTGCGCGGACGTGCTGAACACGACCTCGGCCGGGCGGCCGGCCGTCTCGCCGGAGAGCCGTATGTCCAGATCGAGCCGCGGACCGGTGATCTCGACGACCGCGACGGCATCGGGACGCGACACGAACGCACGTCGTGTCCACGCCTGCTCCCGGTCCGACCAGCCGACCCGCACCTCGCCCGTGGCGAAGTCGGTGACCCGGCGGTAGTCCGTCACGGGGCTTTCGTCGCCCGGCACGTCAAGGTGCAGCACATGCCCGGGGTGGAACGACTGCGTCCAAGCCAGCGCCCTGCCGTCGGAGAACTCGCGCTGAGCCCGCTCCCGCTCCCCGGCGAGGATCAGGTCGCGGACGTGGTCGAGACGGTCGGCGACGGCGGGCGGCCGCATACCGAGGGACTCGTTCGGGAGCACGTAACGGTGATGGTTGTGAATGATCCGCTCCCGGTGCGGATGCCCGAAGACCATGATCCCGTATTCGCCGTTCCCGGAGAGGAAGGCGTTCTCCCAGCGGTCGGCGGGGCGTGTGTCGTGGATGCTGTGCACCGGCATTCCCGGCCTCCGAAGGTGATGTGCCCGAGCGGCTCGAAACAGGCTGCGCGGGAGCCTACAAGATGTTTCCGTCTCCGATGCGAAAGTCTTTCGGAGATCGATCGAGACCGTGTTTCCGCAGGTCAAAGCGTTTTCCGGCGCTCGGCCTCGATCCGTGCGACCGATTCTGCGTGTACTTTCACCCCGCGCGCAGTCAGCGCTTTCCGACCGGGAGGTCCACGCAGAAGTGACCGGCTCAGCAAGGTCGCACCGCAGGGTCCAGTACGGGCTTCTCGCCTCGATAGCCCAGGAGGCCGGCGTCTCGGCGGCGACCGTGTCGAAGGTCGTCCACCGGCGACGCGACGTGTCCGAAGCGACCAGGACACGGATCGAGGCGCTGCTGACAGAACGCGGATACGTCCGGGACCGGGAGAACGACGCCGGCCGCCCACGGCAGATACTGGCCGTCTTCCGGGACCTGGCCGGTCCGTACACGCTGGAGGTCTTCCGGGGCATCGTGGAGTCGGCGGCCGAGAAGGGACTGCACACGACCCTCGGCACGACCGGTCGGCGCTCGATCTCCCAGTGGCTTCAGGAGTGCGTGGCCCTCGACGCCGTCGGCGTCGTCATCGTCATCTCCGCGCTGGCCGAGCCCGACCAGCGCCGGATCCTGGAACAGCGGCTGCCCGTGGTGCTCGTCGATCCGTTGAACGCGCCGTCCGCGGACATCCCGAGCATCGGCGTGACGAACTGGCACGGTGCGACGACCGCCGTCCAGCACCTGATCGAACAGGGACACCGTCGGATCGGCATGCTGGCCGGCCGGTCGAGTTCGTTGGCCGGGTCCGCACGGCTGCACGGCTACCGGGCCGCCCTGGCAGAGGCGGGGATCCCGTACGACGCCGCACTCGTCCGGTCGACGGACTTCGACTACGGGGAGGCTCTGCGCGCTGCCCGCCAGATCCTGAACCGGCACGACCGGCCCACCGCTCTCTTCGCTGCCAGCGACGTGCAGGCCCTCGGCGCCATGGAGGCCGCCCGGCAGCTCGGTCTGGCGGTGCCGCGCGAGCTCTCGCTCATGTCGTTCGACGACACCCTGGTGGCCGCCATGGCCTCACCGCCTCTGAGCGCCGTACGGCAGCCGTTCCAGGAGCTCGGTCAGGAGGCCACGCGGGTCCTGCTGCAGTTGGCCGACGGCAGGCCGCCGACGACGAAGCGCAGGGAACTCGCCACGGAATTGGTTGTGCGCATGTCCACGGCGCCGCCCTTGGAGCAGACGAACAGGCGCTCCTGATCCCGTTTCCGCAAGCCCTCGGCAGCGAAAGTCTTTCGAAACTCACTCCCTCAAATTGTTGCCGCCGTCGAATTCCGCCGCTTAGCGTGACCGACGCCAGCTCAACCGCAGGAGCAACGGAACGCACATCTTGCGTGAAGTTCCTGACGGTCCTGGCCTTCGAACCACATCCCTCAGCGCAGCCAGGCCCGGGACGGCCTGCACGGTGAAGTGCACCTGCACAAGGGATCCTGCCGACTCGAAAGGTGTTCAACGATGAACAGAGTGTCCCGACGGTGGTTCCTCACCGCCGCGGCGGCGACCACGGCGAGCGTCACCGTGGTCGGCTGCGGCAACTCCGGCAGCTCGACCTCCTCGCCCACGGGCAACGTGGACTTCTGGATGCTGCAGGACCCCACCAACTCGGTGTCGCAGGCGGCGGTGGACTCCTTCAACTCCGGCGGCAAGGGCAAGGTCAGGATGTCCGTGATCGCCACGGACGGCTACAAGGACAAGCTGCGCACCGCGATGGGCTCGGCGAAGATGCCCGGGATGTTCTTCAACTGGGGCGGCGGCAGCCTCGACGACTACGTCAAGGCGGGCAAGCTCGTGGAGCTCGACGGGATGCTGGGAACGCGTTTCCTGCCCTCCGCGCTGGCCGCCGGCAAGGTCGGCGACAAGCTGGTCGGCATCCCGTGCCGTGGCACGCAGCCGGTCTTCCTGTTCTACAACAAGAAGGTGTTCGCCGACGCGGGCGTCGAACCGCCCAGGACCTACGCCGAGCTGCAGAACCTGGTGAAGGTCTTCAAGGGCAAGGGGATCACACCGTTCGCGCTCGCGGGCAACGCCAGCAACTCGTGGACCGAGCTGATGTGGATCGAGTACCTCGTCGACCGCCTCGCGGGACCGGCGCTCTTCGGCAAGATCCAGAACGGCGACTGGTCGCAGTGGCAGGACCCGGCCGTCCTCAAGACCGCCCAGATGATCAAGGAGCTGGTGGACAGCGGCGCCTTCGGCAAGAACTTCGGCTCGGTCAACTACGGCTCCGGCGGAACATCCACCCTGCTCAACAAGGGCAAGGCGGCGATGGTGCTGATGGGCTCGTGGGAGTACTCCGTCCAGCAGGGCGAGGCCCCCGACTTCGCCAAGAACGGCCTGGGGTACGTGCCCTTCCCGACCGTCGAGGGGGGTAAGGGCGACGCCGCCAACGTCGTCGGAAACCCCACCAACTACATCTCGGTGACCACTGCGGCCCCCAAGGACACCGCGGCGGAGTTCCTCAAGACCACCTACAGCGACGCCTACGTCCAGGGGCTCATCGCAAAGGGCGAGGTGCCGGTCACGACCAATGCCGAGCAGCTGCTCGCCAAGGCGCCCGACCCCGCGTACGCCAAGTTCCAGTACGACCTCGTCGGGAAGGCCCCCTCCTTCACCCAGTCGTGGGACCAGGCCCTCGGCCTGACTCTGGGCACCCCGCTGCTGACCGAGATCCAGAAGCTGTTCAACGGGCAGAGCTCGCCGGAGCAGTTCGTCAGCGCGGTGCTGGCGATCAAGAAGTAGAAGGGCACGTCCACGTGGTCTCCGCAACGACTTCGCGGCCTGTGAGCAAGCGACGGGCCCGCGACCGGGCCGCTCCGCCCACCCTGGAGCGGCCCGGCGTGGCCTGGGCGCTGCCCGGCCTGCTGTTCTTCCTCGCCTTCGCCGTCGCACCCATGGCGGGAGTGCTCTACCTCTCCTTCACCCACTGGGACGGCCTGAGCGCCCCGCAGTTCACCGGCATGGAGAACTGGTCGCGTTTCCTCGGCGACAACCAGGTCTGGCAGTCCACTCTCGTCACCGGCGTCCTGCTGGTCGGGAACATCGCCGTCCAGGCGCCGATCAGCATCCTGCTCGGCGTGTGGGCCGCCGGCAAGCAGCGCAACCGGGCCGTCCTGTCGGCGATCTTCTTCCTGCCGCTGCTTCTTTCCACGGCGGCCACCGCCATCATGTGGCGCCAGCTGCTGGACCCCAACTTCGGCCTGCCGTCGAAGGTCGACTGGCTCTTCGGCACGAACCCGTTCGGCACCCAGCAAGGCGCGATCGCCTGCCTCGTGCTGGTGACCAGCTGGCAGTTCATCCCCTTCCACAGCCTGCTCTACCAGGGCGCCGCCCGCGCCATCCCGCACACCCTGTACCAGGCGGCCTCGATCGACGGCGCCGGACGGGTCCGGCAGTTCTTCCACATCACGCTGCCGCAGCTGCGCAACACGATGATCACCTCGACCATCTTCATGGTCGTGGGCGGTCTCACGGCCTTCGACATCGTGCTGCTGCTGACCAACGGCGGCCCCGGCACCGACACCTCGATCCTGCCGTTCTCCATGTACCAGACCGCCTTCCGGACCTACGACTACGGATACGCCAGCGCCATCGCGGCCTTCCTGCTGCTCCTGGCCACCGCCGCCTCGATCCTGCTCACCAAACTCAGCGGCTACGACAAGATGACGAGCACCCTGGAGGGGCTGTGAGGACGCGCCCCAACTACGCAGCCGGCGTCGCGGCGTGCATCTGGCTGCTGATCATCGGCGTCCCGCTGTACGCACTGCTGAACACCGCCCTGCAGCCCCAGTCGAAGTACACCGACAACGGACCCCTCTCCCTCCCGGCGGCGCTGACGCCGGACAACTTCCGCACCGTGCTGGACAGCGGATTCCTCACCTACATCTGGAACACCGCCGTCGTCGCGGCGGCCACGGTCGCCATCGTGCTCGTGCTCGCGATTCCGATCAGCTACGCGGTCGTACGCGGCCGGGGCTGGATCACCACCGGCGTCTTCCGCCTGTTCCTCCTGGGCCTGGCGATCCCCTCCCAGGCGGTCATCATCCCGCTCTTCCTGATCATCAACGATCTCGGCTTCTACGACAGCCTCTGGGGCATCATCCTGCCCACGGCCGCGTTCGCGCTGCCGGTGAGCGTGCTGGTCCTCAGCGGCGGGATGCGGGACATCTCCCCGGAGCTGTACGAGGCCATGGCCCTGGACGGCGCGAGCCCCGCACGGACACTGGTGACACTGGTCGTCCCGATGTCGAGCTCGGCGATCGCGACCGCGTCCGTCTTCACGGCCCTGCAGGCGTGGAACGGCTTCCTGTTTCCCCTGGTCATGACCCAGTCCGAGGACACCAAGCTGGTGACGCTGGGCCTGTACAACTTCGTCTCCGAGTACGGCTCCAACGTCCCGGCCCTGTTGGCCGCGGTGCTGATGTCCGCCGTTCCCATCCTCGTCGTCTACCTCTTCGCCCGACGAGCCCTCGTCGCCGGCCTGATGGGCGCCGGCGGCAAATGAGGAGACGGCGTCCTGCCGGCCGATGGACAGGACGCCGCCCGATGCGGGGCCCGGAGGCCGATGGCGCCAAAGGCGGCCGAACGCAGCCTCATCCTGGCGCCGACCGGCCTGTCCGCCTCCCCAGGACCGCCGGACCGGTGTCCGGGCCCGATCCCTTCGCCCCGGCCGACAGCGTTTCTTCGACTTTCCCGAACCACCTGCGCGGCTTTCGCGCGCCCGCAACAGAACGGACAGGACCTTGACGATCAGCGACGAGCGCCCGACGACCGGGCTGTGGAACGATCCCGCGCTGCCGGCGTCCGTCCGCGCCCAGGCCCTCCTCGACGCCATGACGGCGGCCGAGAAGGTCGCACAGCTCGGCAGCACCTGGCCGGACCACGACGACGGCGGCGACGTGGCGCCCATGCAGGAGACGTTCCGTGGCGCCGACCGCTTCGAGGAAGCCGTCGTCGACGGTCTGGGTCAGCTGACCCGGGTGTTCGGCACGGCGCCCATCGATCCGGAGGCCGGCCGCAGGCGACTGACGGCATTGCAGGAACAGGTCGTGGCGGCGAACCGGTTCCGTGTCCCCGCCATCGCCCACGAGGAGTGCCTGACCGGATTCTTCACCTGGCAGGCCACCGTCTACCCGACCCCGCTGGCCTGGGCGGCCACCTGGAACCCCCGGCTCGTCGGACGGATGGCCGAGGCCATCGGCTCGGACATGGCCGCCGTCGGCGTCCACCAGGGCCTGGCCCCCGTCCTGGACGTCGTACGCGACTACCGGTGGGGCCGGGTGGAGGAGACGCTCGGGGAGGACCCCTACCTCGTCTCGGAGCTCGGACTGTCCTATGTGCGGGGCCTGCAGTCGTCCGGTGTGGTCGCCACGCTGAAGCACTTCGCCGGCTACTCCACCTCCCGCGCGGCCCGCAACCACGCCCCGGCGGTCCTCGGCCCCCGCGAACTCGCCGACGTCATCCTCGTGCCCTTCGAGAAAGCCGTGGTCGCCGGCGGCGCCAGGTCGGTGATGAACGCCTACAACGACATCGACGGCGTGCCCTGCGCCGCCGACGAAACCCTCCTCACCGGGCTGCTGCGCGACACCTGGGGCTTCGAGGGCACCGTCGTGTCCGACTACTGGGCCATCGCGTTCCTCGCCTCCATGCACCATGTGGCGGACGACGTGACCGGCGCGGCGCTGGCCGCGCTGCGGGCCGGCCTCGACGTCGAACTGCCCCACACCTCCGGCTACGGCGAGCCGTTGCTGGCGCTGCTGCGCGACGGCCGCGTCAGCACGGAGATCCTCGACCGGTCGGTGCTGCGCGTACTGACCCAGAAGGCCGAACTGGGCCTCCTCGACCCCGACTGGCGCCCCGGGCAGTACACCGCTCCCGCGGCCCTCGACTCCCCGCGCAACCGGGACATCGCCCGGGCCCTGGCCGAACAGTCCGTCGTGCTCCTCGACAACTCCTCAGACGCCCTGCCGCTCGCCGTCGTGCGCTCGATCGCCGTGATCGGCCCGGCCGCCGACGACGCCCGGTGCCTGTTCGGCTGCTACTCCTTCCCCAACCACGTCCTGCCCCACCACCCCGGGACCCCCCTCGGCGTCGAGGCCCCGACCGTCCTCGACGCCATCCGGCAGGAGTTCCCCGACGCCTCGGTGCACCACGAGACGGGCTGCTCCTTCACCGGGGACGACCGCAGCGGCATCGAGGCGGCCGTGGCGGCGGCCGCGTCGGCCGACCTGACGATCCTCGTCGTCGGCGACCGCTCCGGCATGTTCGGAGAGGGAACCTCCGGCGAAGGCTGCGACGTCGGCGCACTGACGCTCCCCGGAGCGCAGGAGGACCTGGTGGACGCCGTCCTCGACGCGGCGCACCAGAGCGTCCTCGTCGCCGTGTCGGGCCGCCCGTACGCGATCGGCCGCCACGCGCGGGCGGCGGACGCGACCCTCCAGGCGTTCTTCCCCGGCGAGGAAGGATCGGCGGCGATCGCCGGCGTCCTCTCCGGCCGGATCAACCCCAGCGGACACCTGCCCGTACAGATCCCCGGTGACCTGGCCGGCCAGCCGGGCACCTACCTCGCGCCCCCGCTCGCCCTCAAGAGCGACGGGGTGAGCAACATCGACCCCACACCGGCGTTCCCGTTCGGACACGGCCTGTCGTACACCACCTTCGAGATCACCGACGTGGGCGTCGACCAAGCGGCCGTGCCCGTGGACGCGACGATCACCGTCCGGGCCACGGTCTCCAACACCGGTGACCGGCCAGGCACGTTGGTCCCCCAGCTCTACCTCACCGACCCCGTCGCCTCGGTCACCCGCCCCGTCCGCCAACTCGTCGCGTTCACCCGCGTCGAACTCGCCGCCGGCGAGAGCTGCGCCGTGGAGTTCCACGTCCACACGGACATGACCAGCTTCACCGGAACGGATCTGCGCCGGCGCGTCGAACCCGGCGGGATCACCCTGACCGTCGCCCGGTCGGCGGGCGACCCGGGCTCCTGCGTACAGGTGCGGTTGGAGGGAGACCCGCGCACGGTCGACCACACCAGGACCATGACCACCGCCGTCACGGTGCGCAGGGGCCGGACATGATTCCGCCCTGTCAATATGGAATGAGGGGCGAGGTGCGAAACGCTTTCGGAGACGCGCCGGTGACAAAGCGGTGTCTCGTCCCAATACTTTCCCGAACCGGCCTGCGTCTCATGGGACGCAATGCGTCGATGAGCAACCGCCCCTGACGCACAGGTAGTCGGCGGTTGTGTTTATGAATTTCGGCCGGTGAAACGCCGACTGCGCCGGAACAGGACGAATTTCCGGCGCCGCGTCGTTTCTCACCCACTGCACGATCAGAGGAGCCGCAGTGATACGAACATGGGCACAGAAGGCTCTCGCGACAGCGACAGCCTTCGGAGTCGGCGTGGCACTCGCCATCGCCTCCGCGACGAGCGCGGCGGCCTATCAGCCGAGCCAGACCACCTTGTACGGGGCGCAGAACGCCGCTTCGTGCAACAAGACCCCGTGTGTCCTCTACCCGAAGTCGGCCCAGCTTCCCAGCGGACGCATCGTGGCGACGTTCGAGAACAGCCTGGGCGACCCGGTGGGCCAGACCCTGCCCGTCTACAAGAGCGACGACGACGGCACGACGTGGCAGAAGCTGTCCGACGTCAAAGCTCCGGCGTATCTGTCCAGCGACTCCCAGTACGCGAAGTACACGAGCAACTGGACGAATCCCTACTTCTATGTGCTCCCGCAGAACGTCGGTGCGCTCCAGGCCGGCACGCTGCTTCTCGCGAGCGTCGTCTCGGGCGACGACTCCTACTACCGGGAGCACAAGGCCGCAGACCCGAACTGGACGCCGGACGGGGACGGTGACCGCAAGGACGTGGCGATCGCCCTGTACTCCAGCACCGACGACGGCTCGACGTGGAATTTCCTGAACATCGTCGCCGCCGGCGGATGGCAGGGCAGCCGCGTGTCGAACGCCAACACCTACCAGCAGTCCGACCCCGTCTGGGAGCCGTACCTGATGGCCCGGAACGGACAGCTCGTCGCCTACTACTCCGACGAGCACGACTACCTCGGCTTCGACGCCACCACCGGCGTACCGAACCGTGACCCGGACGACGACACGGCCACGGATTCCCGCAACCAGATCCTCGTGCACCGGACCTGGGACGGCAGCGCCTCCTGGAGCCAGCCGATCGTCGACGTCCCCGGCACGACCGAGAACCTGGGCGGAAAGACCCTGATCGGCAACGGACGCCCGGGCATGACGACGATCGCGCAGACGACCGACGGCAAATGGCTGCTCACCTACGAGTACTGGGTCAGCGGTGTCACGAACACCCGGTACCGGCTCGCGGACGACCCGTTGAAGTTCTACCCGAACACGGTGCCGGACCAGGGCGTCACCAGCCTGCCCGTGCCCTCCGGGGGCCACCCGCTGTCGGTGGGCGGCAGCCCGGTGCTCGTCCAGCTGCCCGACGGCCGGATCGCCTACGACGCCGCAGGCAGCGGCAGCGTCTGGGTGAACGAGTCCGGTAAGAGCGACGGCGTCTGGAAGGAGTACCAGACACCGGTCATCGCCGGATACAGCCGCACCCTCCAGTACGTCGAGGGCACGGGACGCGTCCTCATCCTCCAGGCCAACTTCAGCGGCCAGGGCGTCGGTCCCGTGCGCTACGCCGAGGTCGACCTCGGCCGCTCCACCCAGAGCGCCTACTACACCCTCGTCAACCGTGCCACCGGTCAGGTCCTCAGCCCCGACGCCGGCAAGACGCAGGACGCGAACCTCACCGGCAACGTCCCCGACCTCGTCCTCAAGAACCGGGACGCGGCCGACGACTCGCAGCGCTGGCACACCACGGCCAAGGGTTCCGATGTCACCCTGCTCAACAAGGCGGGCGGCCGCTCGGTCGCCGTCTGGACCGGCAGCGCCACAGCCGGGCAGAAGCTCGCCCAGTGGGTCGACGACGGGGCGACCGACAAGCAGTGGACCCTCGTCCCCTCGACCGACGGCTACTACAAGCTCCGGTCGGTCCGTGACACCAGCCTCTTCATGACCGGCGCGACCGCGAACGGCGCCGTCACGCTGGGCACGGCGATCGACGCGTCGACGAACGCCGCGGCCGACGACTCGCAGGAGTGGCAACTGGTTCAGGACCCGCTGCCGACGGACGGCGCCTTCACCCTCAAGGGCGCCAACTCCGGCCGCTGCCTCGACGTCCCAGCCGGACAGACGGGCGTGCAGGTACAGATCTACGACTGCTCCGGGAACGCGAACCAGACCATCACGCAGACCACCGCCGGCGAACTCCGCGTCTCCGGCAAGTGCCTGGCCGCCGAGGGTGACGGCACCACCGCGGGCACCAAGCTGATCCTGTGGAGCTGCAACGGCAAGACCAGCCAGAAGTGGTGGTTCCGCCTGGACGGATCGGTCGTCAACCGCTCCAACGGCCTGGCGATCGACGTCACCAACTGGGGTACCGCCAACGGTTCGAAGGTGCAACTGTGGACGGCTCTCGGCAACGCCACCCAGAGGTGGAGCCGGGCGTAGTCCGACGCAGCGGGGTGCGGTCGCGACCGAGCGGCCGCACCCCGCTGCACCGCGTCTCCCACAACGGGCTTCCTCACTCTGATGTGGGCGGTCATCGAGGCCCCCGCCCGTGGCCGGACCAGCCCCGCCGTCATGACAGCGGGGCTGGTCCGGCCGCCGTCTTCCTGGCGGCATTCGCCCGGCAGCAGAACCGCTGCACCCACCCCATGCTGCCGTCGCGCCCGTGCTGCGCCGCCCCGGCCTGCGAGCAGCGGCCTCCAGCCTGGCGCTGATGACCTTCGCCCGGTCCGGCGCCCTGTTCGTCAGCGCGCTCTACCTGCAAGGCGTGCTGCACTGCTCACCCTGGCAGACCGGCCTGCGCACACTGCCCTTGCCCGCCGGACTGGCCCTGCCGGTGGGCCGGTCCGTGGAGAACCGGGCACGCTCGCCGTCCACTCGGGTGCCGACCCGTGATCGCGACCGCCCGGGGGCGAGAGTAGCGCCGTGCAACCAGTTCTGACCTCGGCGGATGCAACGTTTTCCGCGCACAAAGATGCGTCGGCACGTCGTTGACCGGCGATTCGCGGCAGGGCCAGGGTGAGGGGGACATCGGATTCCGATCACCTGTTTCCGGTCACCGTCACCGCACCGTGCTCACGAGGCCGCCCACGGGACCGGCTCGGCAACGAGCCACGACCGGGCAGGACGATCAGAGAGGAGAGCGTGTGAGCACCCAGCACAACGTGCCGGACGGATGGGCCGGCACGATCGACGGAGCGGGACAGGGCGCGCTGGACGGCGTGCGCATCGCCGACTTCTCCCGGGTCCTCGCCGGGCCGTACGCCACCATGCTCCTCGCCGACCTCGGCGCCGACGTGGTCAAGGTCGAGCGGCCGGGCACCGGGGACGACACGCGGGCCTGGCGACCTCCCGCGGACCACGACGGCACGTCGACCTATTTCCTGAGCGTCAACCGGAACAAGAGGTCGGTCGTACTGGACCTGACCACGGACGCCGGCCGCGAACAGGCGCGTGCCCTGGTCGCCGAGTGCGACGTGGTGGTGGAGAACTTCCGGCCCGGCACGATGGAGCGACTGGGCCTGGGACACAACGAACTCCGTGCGCGGCGCCCCGAGCTGATCTACTGCTCGATCAGCGGTTTCGGCGGCGGCGCGGGCGCCGCGATCCCCGGATACGACCTGCTCGTGCAGGCCGTCGGCGGACTGATGAGCGTGACCGGGACGCTCGACGGGGAACCGGTGAAGGCAGGCGTGGCCCTGGTCGATGTGATCACCGGCCTGCACGCCTCGCTCGGCATCCTCGCCGCCCTCCGGCACCGGGACGCAACCGGGCAGGGGCAGCGGGTGGAGGTGAACCTGCTCGGCTCGCTGTTGTCCGCCATGGTCAACCAGGCGTCGGCGTTCGCCGTCGCGGGGGTGGTTCCGGGACGCATGGGCAACGCGCACCCGAGCATCGCCCCGTACGAGACGTTCCCGGCCGCGGACCGTCCCATCGCCGTCGCGGTGGGCAACGACCGGCAGTTCGCGGCGCTCGCCGATGCCGTCGGCGAGCCCGGGCTCGCGCTCGACGACCGCTTCCGCACCAACACCGACCGGGTCGCCCACCGCGCCGAACTGCGGGACCTCCTGGCCGAACGGCTGCGCGCCGCCGGCGCCGACCACTGGGCGGCCGTACTGCTGGCCGCGGGCGTGCCCGCCGGACCGGTCAACACCCTCGACGAGGCATTCGACTTCGCCCACAAGCTCGGCCTCCCCGGCATCGTCGACATCCCGGCCGCCCCCGCCGACGGAACCCAGGGCAGATCCTCCCGTCAGGTCGCGAGCCCCATCGCCCTGAGCGGTACACCCGCGCAGTACCGACTGCCGCCGCCCCGCCTGGGCGAGCACACCGCGGAGATCCTCGACCGCCTGTCCCATCAGCCCCCCGCGCCGCCGGGAGCGGCCACATGACCGTTCCCGGAGCACACCGCCACTGCCGAACCGACCCTCACGACCACCAGGAGCCCACCATGAGCCGCAAGCCGATCAAGGACCCTCTCGACCTGCTCGACTTCTCCTCCGTCCTCAGCGACGAGGAGCGCGAGATCCAGGACACCGTCGCCAGGTTCCTCGCCGACCGGGTGCGCCCGCACATCGGGGAGTGGTTCGAGAACGCTCACTTCGCCCGCGAACTCGCCCCGGAGCTGGGCAAGTTGGGCGTGCTCGGCATGCATCTGGAGGGATATGGCTGTGCCGGCACGAGCGCGGTCGGCTACGGCCTGGCCTGCATGGAGTTGGAGGCCGCCGACTCCGGCTTCCGCAGCTTCGTGTCCGTGCAGGGCTCGCTGTCGATGTTCTCCATCTGGAAGTGGGGCTCGGAGGATCAGAAGCGGGAGTGGCTGCCCCGGCTGGCGGCGGGTGAGGCGATCGGCTGCTTCGGGCTGACCGAGCCGGACTTCGGCAGCAACCCCGCCGGGATGCGCACCCGGGCCGTCCGCGACGGCGACGACTGGATCCTCAACGGCTCCAAGATGTGGATCACCAACGGCGGCATCGCCGACGTGGCCACCGTCTGGGCGCAGACCGAGGACGGCGTCCGCGGCTTCCTCGTGCCGCGCGGAACACCGGGTTTCACCACGCAGGACATCAAGCAGAAGATGTCGCTGCGCGCCTCGATCACCTCGGAGCTGTACTTCGACAACGTGCGCCTGCCCGATGCGGCGCAGTTGCCGCTCGCCGAGGGCCTGCGCGGACCGCTGTCCTGCCTGAACGAGGCCCGCTTCGGCATCCTGTTCGGCGCGGTCGGCGCGGGGCGCGACGCGCTCCAGGCGGCCATCGAGTACGCCGATTCCCGGGTGCAGTTCGACAAGCCGATCAGCGCCTTCCAGCTCACCCAGAAGAAGCTCGCCGACATGGCGGTGTCCCTCGGCGGCGCCGCCCTGCTCGCGCTGCACCTCGGCCGCCTCAAGGACGAGGGGCGCATCCGTCCGGAGCAGATCAGCGTCGGCAAGCTCAACAACGTCCGCGAGGCCCTGGCCATCGCACGCGAGTGCCGCACGATCCTCGGCGCGGGCGGCATCTCCCTGGAGTACTCGCCGCTGCGCCACGCCAACAACCTGGAGTCCGTCCTGACCTATGAAGGCACCAGTGAGATGCACACCCTGGTCGTCGGCCAGGCCCTCACCGGCCAGGCGGCGTTCCGCTGACCGGGAAGTCGCCGCCCGCCGCACGGTCCGCTGACGCGGTCCGCACGGCTGGCGCAACCGGATCCGGCCGACCGGCATCGCGGGGAACCGCGCCTCAGGCCGCCCGGTAGCTGAAGAACCCCTCTCCCGACTTACGGCCCAGCAGCCCCGACTCGACCATGCGGCGCAGCAACGGGGGAGGGGCGTACAGGGGTTCGCGGTATTCCTCGTACAGCGCCTCGCCGATCGCTGCCACGGTGTCGAGACCGATGAGGTCGGCGAGGCGCAGCGGGCCCATGGGGTGGGCACAGCCGGCGGTCATCCCGGTGTCGATGTCGTCCGCTGTCGCCGTGCCGGAACTGACCATCCGCACCGCCGCCAACAGGTAGGGGATCAGCAGGGAGTTGACCACGAAGCCCGCCCGGTCCTGGGCGACGATCGTCCTCTTGCCCAGGACTTCGCCCGCGAAGGCCCGCACGCGCAGTTCCGTGTCCTTCGACGTGTGCAGCGACGGGATGATCTCGACCAGTGGCATGACCGGCACGGGGTTGAAGAAGTGCAGGCCGACCACCGCCTGCGGCCGTCCGGTCGCGGCGGCGAGGCGGGCGATGGGGATCGAGGAGGTGTTGCTGGCCAGTACGGCGGCCGGGTCGGTGACCACCTTGTCGAGCTGCCGGAACAGAGCGGTCTTGGCCTGCTCGTTCTCGGTGGCGGCCTCGACGACCACGTCGGCCTCGGCGAGTTGGGAGAGGTCGGCGGTGGCTGATATTCCGGCCAGGGCATGTGCCCGTTCCTCCGGCGTGAGAGTGCCGCGCTTCTCCGCATGGAGCAGGGAGTCCGCCACGCCCGCCAGACCCGCGCGGGCCCGGTCCTCGGACACGTCGCACAAGGTGACCTGCAGCCCCGCCCGGGCGCACGCCTCGGTGATGCCGCGCCCCATCTGGCCGGCGCCGACGACGCCCACGCGCTTGAACGATGTCATGTGTCTTCTCCGTGTGTTGGGAATCAGGGCCGCCGGCCGGCCGCGACCGTGGCGGCAGCCGCCTGGCGAAGTCGGCGGATCACGCCGCGAACCGCGGGTGAGGTCTCGCCCTTGCGGTAGGCGCCGACCAGCCGGGTGGTCAGCGCCACGTCCGCCAGCGGACGGTAGGCCACCCCCGGGATGCTCACGCGGCGCAGTGAGTCGGGGACCAGAGCGACCGCGAGACCACCGCCCACCAGCGTGAGAGCGGCGATGAAGTCCCGCACCGGGGGAGCGCACCGCGCACTGAAGCCCCCTTGCCGCGCCACTTCGAAGATCTGGTCGCGGCAGCCGTACTCCTCGTCGAAGTGCGGGGCCACGAAGTTCTCGTCGCGCAGTTGCGCCGCCGGCACCGCCTCGTACGCCGCCAGTGGCGCGCCGGCCGGCAGCGCCAGGACGACGTCCTCGGTGAGCAGGCAGGTCGCCGTGACCTCGGGTGGATACTCCGGCCGCCAGCGCAGGAAGCCGACGTCGATGTCCCCGCAGGCCAGCGCCTCCAGCTGGGCCGGTGTCTCCAACTCGCGGACCTGTAGCGTGAGTTCGGTTCCGGGGGCGGCGCAGCGGGTGAGGACGTCGGTCAGTGCCCCGGAGAAGGCGGCCGAGGCGACGTAGGCGATCTGGGCGTGCCCCAGCTCGCCGCGGCCGGCGCGGCGGCCCACCGTCTCGGCCCGGGCGGCCTGGGCGAGGGTCAGCCGTGCCTCTTCGAGGAACAGCCGCCCGGCGCTGGTCAGGACCGGACGGGTACGCCGTCCGCGGTCGATGAGCCGTACGCGCAGATGCGACTCCAGCGCTCTGACCTGGGCGCTCAGCGCCGACGGTGCCAGGTGCAGACGGTCCGCGGCCCGCGCGAAGTGCAGTTCCTCCGCCACGACGACGAACGATTCCAGCCAGCGCAGCTCCATCGGCTCCTCCGTCCTCCTGCCGGGAATGAACACCCCGCGGCGTTGTCAGGGCAGAACAGGACGGCCGCGGGGTGAGTACGGGGGGATCCGCGGTTCAGGGGATCACGACGTAGTTGCTGAATCCGCCGTCGTGGTCCGTCGCGCGACCCGAGATCGCCTCGTTGACCTTCGACAACGGGAAGGGCTTGGTGATCAGATACGACACGTCCAGGGTCCCGGTGGCCACCATGTCGGCGACCTGCTGGCCCTGCGCGGTGGTGAACCAGTTGGAGCCGATCAGCTGGACCTGCTCGTCCATGAGCCACTTCACGTCCACGGGCAGCCGGTCGGCCACGCCGCCGACATTGACCACTCTTCCGCCACGGCGGACGCCCTGCAGGGAGTCCAGCATCGTCTCCACCGGGGCCTTGGCGCCGAGCGCGCTGATGACGAAGTCCGCACCTTCGCCGCCGGTGCGGGACTTCGCCCACTCGCCGGTGGAGCCCTCGCCCAGCCGCATGACCTCGATCCGGTCCGGGGCCAGCTCCCTGACCCGCTTGAGCAACTCCTCGTTGCGGCCGGTCCCGAGAACCCTGGAGACCCCCGAGGCCAGCGCGAGGAGGGTGGCCGCGACGCCGAGGGTGCCGGTGATGCCGTCGATCAGCGCGACCTGACCGGGGCCGGCCGCCGCGTGCGCGAGGGCCCCGTAGGAGGTGCCGATGTAGCCGAGCTTGCCGGCCTGCTCGAACGTCATGCTGTCCGGGAGGTTGACGATCGAGTACTGCGGCGCCGTCATGAACTCGCAGAAGCCGCCGTAGGGGTAGAGGTCGAAGATCCGTTGGCCGTCGTGGGAGGTGCTGAAGTAGCCGTTCAGGGTGAAATGGCGGCACCGGCTCAACTCGCCGCCGCGGCACACCTGGCAGCTGCCGCAGGAGCGCAGCGGGCTCACATAGACCCGGTCGCCGGGCTTGGTGTTGAGCACCGCCTCGCCGACCGCCTCGACCACGCCCGCGGGGTCCAGGCCGAAGATCGCAGGCAGCTCGGGGAGCGGCTGATGTGGGTACCAGGTGGGCCAGTTGTTGATCACGTTGGCCATGTTCGGCACGATTCCGCAGGCCTCGACCCGCACCAGCACGTCTGTCGCCCGCGGTGTGGGCACATCGATCGTGTCCACGGACATCGGCTCACCGAGCTTGTGCAGTCGGGCAGCGAGCATTTTCGCCATTGAAATACTCCTGAATTGATAAGCCGTACGGCGCCGAGAACTACGAATTCGGGAACGGGTGCGGGTAGTTGTCCTCAAGGTCGATGCCCAGCAGACCCATGACGCGGACGCCGGAGTTGTACCAGGCGATGGACAAGGACAGTTCGACCATCTGCTGGTCCGTCAGGTGCTCTGCGGCGGCGCGCCAGGCCTCCTCGGACACATCGACCCGGAGGGTGGACTCCTTGGCGAGGCGCATGACCGCCTTCTCCCGCTCGTCGAAACGGTCGGACGACTCGAAGTCGGCCACTGCCGCGAGCTGTTCCTTCGTGAGCCCGGCCTTGAGGCCGTGCGACTGATGGTGCGCGACCTCGTACGCGGACCTCGTCGCGTGTCCCACGGTCAGAATCGCCAGCTCACGCAGTTTCGGGCTGAGGTCGGCGGCCCGCAGCGAGTTGGCGTAGGTCAGGAAGGCGTCCAGCTGCGTCGGCGCATGGGTGAGGGCGAGGAAGATGTTCGCCGTCGGTACCTTGCGTTCGGTCTCCAGCCGGTCGTAGAGGGGCTTGAGTGATGCGTCCGCGTCCTCGCGGCGAAGATAGGGGACTCGTGCCATGGCGTCTCCTTGAGGGACGGCGATGCGAAAGGGTCAGGGCAAGGGCTGCTCGAGCAGGAACCGCTCCAGCGACATCGGCTTGGGCGGCTCGGCGGGCGGGGTCCGGGACACGCCGGTGAACGGCGATGCCTCGAAATACCACTTCTCCAGAGCCGGCAGGCCCCACCGGGCGTTGGTGCTCAGCGATGCGGCGTCCCAGCGCACGGGCTCGACCTCGGTGTCGATGGTCTGGTAGTGGCTGTTGAAGACCTCCACCCGGTGGCCGTCGGGGTCGCGGAGGTAGGCGAAGAGCATCCCGCCCGGGCCATGCCGGCCGGGGCCGCGCTCCACTCCGTCGCCGTAGCCGAGGATGCCCGCCCAGTCGCAGGCGCTGAAGATGTCGCGGCTCTCGGAGACGGTGTAGGCGAAGTGGTGCAGGGCGGGTCCGGTGTTCTCGACGATCGCGAGGTCGAGGCAGGTGCCCTTGCGGTACATGAACGCGCCGAGCAGCTTGTCGCCGTGCTCCAGGTACTCCGAGTTGCGGAAGCCGAGCTCGCTGTAGAACGCGCACAGCTCGTAGGTGTCGGGCGCGAAGATCTGGTAGTGGTCCAGGCGCTGCGCGTGGGCGCCCTTGTGCTGCGCGAAGTCGATGTGCAGCCGCGGCCGGGTCTCCATGTGCGCGCACAGTTCGAGCGGCGTTCCGATGGGGTCGCTGACGTGCAGGGTGCGGCCCTGGTAGGGGAGTTCGACCCACTCGGCGGGCAGCCCCCGCTCACGGAACCAGGCGTACGCGAGATCGAGGTCCTCGTCGAAGAAGACCCGGAAGCCGATCCTGCGGCAGGTGCCCGCGCCCTCCTCGTCGAGTTCCAGGACGAGGCTGTGGTGGCAGGCTTCGCCCAGCCCGCGCAGGTGGCAGGTGCGCTCGTCCTCGTCGCTGACGACGAGCCCCAGCGCGTTCACGTAGAAGTTCCGGCTCTCCGCAAGATCGGCCACCGTGAGACGGACGTGGCTGGAGCGGGTGATGTTGAAACTCGGGCGCAGATTGACGGGTGGCAGCATGCTGGTCTCCGTGCTCCGATCGGCTCTTGATTTCGATGAATGTAATGCCGTGAAGGCGTTTTACGGCCTGCTCGTGGAGGACTTGGACACGGTGGAAGCGAAAGCAGACCAGCCGCTGAATTCCGCGGAATCTCCGAGTGACTCCTCGATCCGCAGAACCTCGTTCCACTTGGCCATTCGCTCGGAGCGGGTGAACGAGCCGACCTTCAACTGGCCGGCGTCCCAGCCGACGCTCAGATGGGCGATGGTGACGTCCTCGGTCTCACCGGAGCGGGCCGACACGATGGTGCCGAAACCGGCTTCCTTGCCGGCGCGCAGGGCCTGGAAGGCCTCCGTGACCGTGCCCGCCTGGTTCGGCTTGACGAGCACGGCGTTCGCCGCCCCGTCGGTGGCCGCCGCCTCCACCCGCTTGGCGTCGGTGACGAGGTAGTCGTCGCCGATCACCTGGCAGCGCCGGCCGTACCGCCGGGTGAACTCCACCATCCCCTCGTGGTCGTCCTCGCCCACCGGGTCCTCGACGGACAGGATCGGGTACTGCTCGATCCAGTCGCCCAGCAGGTCGATCAGCGCCGCCGTGTCCAGCGTGCGGTTGTCGAGCGCGAGCGTGTACCGCCCGCCGCTGCCGAACTGCGAGGCCGCGACGTCCAGCGAGATGCCGACCTGGGCGGAGGGCGCGAAGCCCGCGGTCTCGATGGCCAGGGTCAGCGTCTCCAGAGCCTCCTCGTTGGTGTCGAACGCCGGCCAGAAGCCGCCCTCGTCGGCCACGCCCTGTGCCTTGCCCGCCGCGCGCATCAGGCTTCCGGCGGCCCGGTAGATCTCCGCCGTCCAGTCCAGGGCCTCGGCGAAGCTGCGTGCCGCGGGGCAGACCACCATGAAGTCCTGTACGTCGACGCGACGGTCCGCGTGCGCGCCGCCGCCGAAGATCTGGATCTCCGGCAGGGGGATGCGGACCGGTCGGCCGCCGGCCAGGTGCCGCCACAGGGGTACGCCCGCCGAGGCGGCGGTGGCGTGCAGGACCGCCATGGACGTGGCCACGATCGCGTTGCCGCCGAGGCGGCTGCGGTCGGGGGTGCCGTCGAGGTCCACCAGCAGCCGGTCGACGGCTTCCTGGTCGGTCGTGTCGAGGCCCAGGAGTGCGGGCGCAATCTCCAGGTTCACCGAGCCGACCGCGCGACGGACGTCGAGTCCGCCGAAGCGGTCGCCGCCGTCGCGCAGGTCGAGCGCCTCGCCCTGGCCCGTCGACGCGCCCGCCGGCGCGATGGCCCGCCCGATCGCGCCGTCCGCGAGGCGGGCCTCGACCTCGACGGTCGGCCGGCCGCGTGAGTCCCACACCCTGCGTCCGTAGAGCTCGGCGATCCGCGCGTCTGTCATAGCGGTGGAACCTTTCGGAGTCGGGACGTCGAGGCGGTGAGGGAGGTCCCGCGGTCATGCGGGTCACTGCGGGAGGAATGTCCTTGCGGCCGGGTGGCCGGAATGTCCTCGTCGGCTGACGGGCGGCGACGGACCTCGTGCGGCGGCATCCGGATCGGAGCGGGCCGCTCGGCGTCGCCGAAGCCTGGCCTGTCTGCGACTTTTCCGCAGTGCTAACGATAGCGCAATCGTGCGCAGACTCGGCGGCTCTGTCAAGAGGCGTGCGGTGGGCGAATGTCGCGAGTGCAATGCCCATTCTGAGCTCGTCGGCCTTCGTAGTCCTTAGTGCTATCGTTCGCACTGCCGGTGATGTCCGGCAGGAACTCCGGCGGGCCCGCTCCTCCTGAACGGACGGACAGCACAGGTCGGGGCGGGCCCGCCGGACCGGATCACGCCCCTACAGGAAAGCGAGCCCGACATGGCCCCCGAGTCCTCGGCGACGCCCATGACCCTCACCGCCGTTGTGGCCAGTACGCGCCCCGGACGGGTGGGCAGATCCGTGACGGACTGGTTCATCGCGCGCGCCGCGGAGTGTGACGACTTCGTGTCGCACACCGTCGATCTGCGGGAACTCGCCCTGCCCTTCCTCGACGAGCCGCATCCCCCCGCGCTCCAGCGGTACACGAAGAGCCACACCCGCGCATGGAGCCGGATCGTCGACGCCTCGGACGCGTTCGTCTTCGTCACCCCGGAGTACAACGGGAGTTTCCCCGCGCCGCTGAAGAACGCGTGGGACTACCTGGTCGTGGAGTGGCGGCACAAGCCGGCGGCCTTCGTCAGCTACGGAGGCGTCTCGGCGGGCACCCGGGCGGTGCAGACGGGCAAGCAGGTCGTGGCGAACCTCGGAATGCTGCCGATCGGTCCGACCGTGAGCGTCCCCTTCGTCGGTGAACTCGTCGAGGACGGCGCCTTCCGGCCCGGCAAGGTACAGGAGGCCGCGGCCGAGCAGGTGCTCGACGAACTCGCACGCACGGCGCGCGTCATGCGCCTGCTGCGCGACGGAACGTACTGAGCCGGCCAGGTTCCTGAGCGGGCGCCGACATCACGAAGGCTCCCTGAACGCAATGCTCCGGGAGCCTTCGCGAGTGCGGGCGGTCCCGTCCACGGCTCAACCGGTCGGGGACGGAGCCCTTCCGCCGGGGGGCGCCGTGCTGCCGCGCAGGACCAGGGATCCGGGGGAGACCGACGTGTAGGGACCGTCGTTGCCCGCCTTGGTCTTGAGCCGGCGCAGCAGCCACAGTGCGCAGCCGGTCGCCATCTCCTGGATCGGCAGGCCGATCGTGGTGAGCCCGGGGCCCCACCAGGAGAAGCCGGGCTCGTCCCCGAACCCGACCACGGACAGGTCGCCGGGCACCTCGACGCCCTGCGCGGACAACTCCTCCAGGACGCCCAGGGTGAGCTGGATCGACCCCAGGACGAGCCCGGTGGGCGCCGCCGGCTCCCGCAGGAGCCGGCGCACCGCCTCGCGCCCGTGGTGCACCGACGACGGCGGCCCCAGCACCGCGCGCCCGGCATCGACCGGAAGGCCGCCCTCCTGCAGGGCGGTGCGGAAGCCGCGCAGCCGCTCCGTGCCGGTGGGCAGCTCCTCGGGGCCGCCCAGGTACGCGACGCGGGTGTGGCCCAGCGTCACCAGGTGAGCCGTGGCCTGGCGCAGCGCCTCGTGGTCGTCCACGCCGAACCACTGCGCGCCGAGCGAGGGGTGGCGGCGCAGCAACTGCAGGTGCGGCAGGGCGCGCAGGAGCTTGACGGACTCGTTGTGCGGGCGTGCGGTGGGCACGATGATGACGCCGGCCACACGGTTCGCGGACAGCTCCCGCAGATGGCGCAGCTCCACCATCCGGTCGTCGTCGGTCTCCGAGAGCATCAGCTGGAAGCCCTCGGCCTCCATGTTCTTGGACAGCTCGTGCGCGATGGTGGAGTAGAAGCTGTTGCGGATGTCCGGGATCACCAGCGCGACCACATTGCTGGACGCGCCCCGCATCATCCGCGCCGCGCGGTTTCCGACGTACCCCATCTCCGAAGCGGCCTGCCGGACCCGGAACTTGGTCTCCTCGCTGATCCGCGCATCGTCGGCGAGTGCCCGGCCGACGGTCGAGACGGAGATCCCGAGGCGTTCGGCGATGTCCCTGGTCGTGATCACGTAAAGGGTCCCCCTCGACTCACTGGTCCCGTGCCGCCACTTTCCGTATGCCAACGATAGCATTCATCGTCGCGCTCCGTGGTCGTCCAGGCTGGGGTCGGAGCTGATCCATTCGGTTGTGCTAACGTTAGCATTGCTGGATGGACCGTGCAGCCGTCCCCGGCTGCCCAGTTGCGGAGGTGCCCGTGCGGATCGTCAGGTACGCCGTCGGCGGCGAGCGTCACTACGGAGAACTGGAAGCGGGTGACGCCAGGATCGCGCGATACGAAGGCGATCCCTACACCGGGCTGTCCCCCACGGGCCACGCCGACGAAGTCGGTGACGTGGTGATTCTCCCGCCGCTCGACCGGCCCCGGATCTTCGGATTCGCCTACAACTACGCGTCGCACATCGACGAGACCGACCGCGAGGTTCCGGAAGTTCCCGTGTGCTTCATGAAGCCGAGTACGGCGGTCATCGGACCGGGTGACGCCATCGTCTACCCGGCGGATGGCGAACTCATCCATTTCGAGGGCGAGTTGGTTGTCGTCATCGGAAAGGAGGCCCGTCATGTGAAGCCTTCCGAGGCCCATGAATACATCCTCGGCTATACGTGCGGAAATGACGTCAGCGACCGCATCGTCCAACGCAGGGAAAGCGCGTTCGGGACGCTGCTGATAGGGAAGGGGCAGGACACCTTTGCGCCCCTCGGGCCGGTCGTCGCCACCGCTCTCGACCCGTCACGACTGGCGCTGACAACCCGGGTGAACGGCATCGTCAAGCAATCGGCGAGCACGGCCGACCTCCTGCTCGCCGTTCCCGACATCGTCAGCTATCTCAGCCGTTATCTGACGCTGCTGCCCGGAGACGCGATCATGACCGGCACGCCGTCCGGCGTGGGACCGATCCGCCCCGGGGACGAGGTCGAGGTCGAGATCGAGGGCATCGGCGTCCTGCGCAACCCGGTGGTGGCCGAGAACCGCTGACCTCGGACGCCCGCCGGACGGCCACGTGCCCCGGGCCCGCCACCGCTCGACGGTGGCGGGCCCGGCGCACGTCCAGGGGGGTGCATGCTGTCCTGCCGGAAGGGCCCCGGTCGGGCTTCGCTAGCGGACCGCGTTGTTGAACCGCGAGGGATGGACGAAGACCAGGGCGGCGACGCCCACCAGCGGCAGGACCGTCACCTGCAACAACCCCGCCCGGCTCCAGCCGAAGGAGTCCACGAGGGCGGCGAAGAGCAGGCCCGAGAACGCTGCCGTTCCGTAGTAGCTGGTGACGAAGAGGCCGGCGGCGCGTCCGATCTGCTCCGGGCGTACGGCCCGCTGCATCGCGCTGTTGCTGTTGGGATAGATGAAGCCCAGCCCGAAGGCGCCCATGAGGAAGGCGAACACGCACTGCACGCCGACGCCGGCCTGTGTCTCGTAGATGCACACGGCGATGACCGAGACGGCCGACAGGCTCGCGATCAGCAGGTTGCGCTGGTTCATGCGGTCGCCGAGCCAGCCGCCGAGGACGCTCGTCATGCCGCCGAAGCCGAGCAGGCTCATCGCGAGTGCGGCCTGCCCCGCGGTGTAGTGCAGCGAGGTGATGAGGTACGTCGGGTACAGGCCGAGGAAACCGTAGACGGCCACACCGCTGACGACCGAGTGGACCGCCAGCGCGATGGTGTTGCGGTTGTAGGCGGAGGCCGGCATGAACTCGTAGGTCCTCGTCGAGACGGCCTTCGCGGTCGACTGCTCGGTCAGACCGGCTTTCACCAGGAACAGCGAAGCGGCGGCGATCAGCAGCCCGGCCGTGCCGAACAGATAGAACGGCGAGCGCCAGGTGCCGTGCATGCTCATGAGCTGCACGCCGATCAGCGGGGCGAGGAACACGCCGATGGAGTAGCCCGCGCCGATGACGCCGAAGGCGAGGCCCCGCCGATGTGCGAAGAAGGCCCCGACCGCGGCGAAGACGGCCGCGGACTGCATGCCCTCGCCGAAGCCCGAGACCACCCGGTAGAGGGTCATGTCGGCGAAACCGGTCGCCAGCGGAGTGGCCATCGTGCCCACGGAATAGATCACGATGCTGACCAGCAGCACGGTCTTGCGTCGGAAGCGGTCCAGCAGATAACCGGCGGGCAGGCCGGCCAGGGCCATGCCGAGGGTGAAGTTCGTCGCCAGCAGCCCGCCCTGCTCCAACGAGAACCCGTAATCCTGACGGATGTCGGGCAGGAGCGGGGGGAAGACCTGACGGTCCATCGCGTTGACCATGTAGGAGAGGACCACCAGCAGGAAGCCCACTGCGATCATGACCCGGGAGACGGGCGACCGGCTGCTCTCCCGGGCGCCCTCAGCGGGCACTGCATTGACGTCGACTTGCGCTGCTTGAGACATGGAGGCTCCTGGGAAGTGGTGGGCCGGGGCAGGCCGCGGCGGATTCATCGCGGGTACGGGGCCGTACGGCGATGACGAGAAGCGGTGAGTCGAACGCGGGCGTGATTCAGCCGGATACGGCGATGGGGCCGCCGACTGACGGAATGGGGGCGACGGGCTGACGCGCGGTCGGACGCCGCATGCGGAATTCAGCCGTGAATCGCTTGTCGGGGACATCCGTGGCTATGGAGTCTTCGACAGCCGGACCTCGTGCGGACCTTTTGTCGCCACGGGGTCGGCGTTGGCAGAAACCATGAGGGGAAGTCCCCGGCGCGTCAAGGTGCGTCACCGGATTTCTTCGGATGCCCTTGAATTCCCCAGGGTGACCGGGCGCCTCGGCTTCCGGGCGGGCCTGCCGCGGGGCGTCGACGACCGGCGCGTACGTCGCACGCTTGACCTGTCGAAGACTCCGAGTGCTATCGTTAGCATCGCGTGGCTGTGACAGAGTGATTCGACATGCCCCGGCATTTCGTGACCCGTTCCAGGGGCCCACCGCGGCGCCCTCACCGACCACAAGTCGGCGAGCGCCGGCATCCGACCCGAGACCACCGGCTCTCTCCACCTCGCCCACAGCGGCCCACGGCCATCGGACAACGCCGTCGGCCGCGCTCCGGGTGACAACCGAACCTGCTGACCGGACGCGACCGGGCGGGACGCCCGGCCGTCCGCATCTGCCGCACGACTCTGCGAGGACGACCTGCCATGAAACCACCGAGCCGCCCTGGCGCCGTACTGCTCACCGACCACGCCTGGCCCGACGACTCCGTCGAGCGATCGGTCATCGAGAAGGCCGGCCACATCCTCGTCACCGGCCCCGCAGAACCCGCCTCCGCGGAGGCGGTCGAGGACCTGGTCGCCGAACACCGGCCCGCCGGGATCCTCACCTGCTGGGCGCCCGTCTCCGCCACCGCGGTCCAGACGTCACCGGAGCTGAGGATCGTCGCCAGACTCGGCGTCGGACTCGACAACATCGCCGTGGACGCCGCCACCGAGCGCGGCGTGTGGGTGACCAACGTGCCGGACTACTGCGTCGAGGAGGTCTCCGACCACGCCGTCGGCATGGTGCTGGCCTGGACCCGCGGCCTGGCCCTGTTCGACCGGGACGTCCGGGCCGGCCACTGGCGCCCCGCGAGCGCCCGGCTGCGCCGACTGTCGACCCTGACCTGCGGCATCGTCGGGTACGGGCGCATCGGACGCGCCACCGCACGCAAGCTCGGCGCCTTCGGCTGCCGGATCCTCGCCCATGACCCGCACCCACCCAGGGACGCGCCCGGAGTGGAGCCGGCGGACCTGGAGGAACTGCTGCGCCACAGCGACGTGGTGATCCTGCACCTACCGCTGACGCCCGGCGCCCACCACCTCATCGGCCCCGAGCAACTGGCCCTGATGAAGCCGGGCGGCCTGCTGGTCAACGTCAGCCGCGGCGGCCTGGTGGACACCGACGCCGTCGTCAAGGCGCTGGACAGCGGGCAGTTGGACGGCGCCGCCTTCGACGTCCTGGAGAGCGAACCGACCGTCCCCGCACGACTGCTGGACCAGCCGGGCGCACTCCTCACTCCGCACGTCGCCTTCTCCTCCGACGCCTCGGTCGCCGAACTGCGCCGCCGCGCGGCCGAGGAGGTCGTACGCATCCTGGCCGGCGAGGCGCCCGCCCATGCCTGCAACAGCCCCCGCTCGCTGACCACCGGGCAGAGGTGAACGGCGATGAACCCCACCGCCCCGCAGACGAGCCCGGACCCCGCCCTGTCCGACTTCCTGGTCGCCCACAAGCTCGCAGCACCAGGAGAAGCGGCCCGCTGGACGCCCCTGGCCGGCGGCGTCTCGTCCGACCTGTGGCGGGTGGACCTGCCAGGACGTTCCCTGTGCGTCAAACGCGCCCTGGCCAAGCTCAGGGTCGCGGCGGACTGGCACGCGCCGGTGTCGCGCAACGCCTACGAATGGGCGTGGATGCGCTTCGCCTCCCGGCACCGGCCGGACAGTGTGCCCGAACTGCTGGCCCATGACCCCGAAGCCGGGCTCTTCGCGATGGCGTACCTGCCCCCCGAGCGCTACCCCACCTGGAAGGCCCAACTGCTGGCCGGCGAGGTGCGGCCGGCGACCGCGGCGGCCGTCGGGGAAACGCTCGGCGCCCTGCACACAGCGAGCGCGGGCGACGCCGCCCTCGCCACGGAGTTCGCCACCGACGACAACTTCCACGCGCTGCGCATCGAGCCGTACCTGCTGGCCACCGCCGCCGCACACCCCGGCCTGAGCGACCGCCTCCAGACCCTCGCCGACCGTACGGCCGCGACACACCTGGCCCTGGTGCACGGCGACGTCAGCCCCAAGAACATCCTCGTCGGACCGTCGGGGCCCGTGCTGCTGGACGCCGAGTGCGCCTGGTACGGGGATCCGGCCTTCGACCTGGCCTTCTGCATCAACCATCTGCTGCTCAAGAGCCTGGTGCTGCACGGGCGGCGCACCGACCTGCTGCGATCCGCCCGCGTACTGGCCGAGGAATACCTCCGGTGCGTCGACTGGGAGCCCCTGGCCGTGATCGAGGGGCGAGCCGCATCGCTCCTCCCGGCCCTGCTGCTCGCCCGCGTGGACGGCAAGTCCCCCGTGGAGTACCTCACCGACGACCGGCATCGGCTGCTCGTCCGCACAGTGGCATCGGGCCTGCTCCGAGCGCCCGCCCCGACGGTGGCAGACGTCCTGGACGCCTGGACCACCGTGCTCCAGGCCCCGACCGAGCCCCACGGCGGCCGGCTCAACTGACCCAACGGACAAGCGGGTTCTACAGGCGGCCCGACCGAGGAGAGACACATGCGAGACATGCGCAGAGTCGTCACCGGACACGACGAGAACGGCAAGTCGGTCGTCATCAGCGACGGCCCCGTCCCACGCAGCCGCGAGTTCACCAGTCTGCCGGGCTGGGTGTCCCGCCTGCCCTGGGCCACCGAGCCCGGCCCGCAGGTCAGCAGAACCGGGGAGGACCCCACGCCGAAGGTCACGAACCTGCTCCCGGCTCCCGGCGGCACACGGTTCATCGTGCTGACCTTCCCGCCGGACACCGCGCTGGCCGACCCGGCGTTCGACCCCGTCGCCTTCGACCGCGAGCAACGGGCCGACTCGCCCGGCATCGCAGACCTCATCGAGCCCGACGGCATGCACACGACGCCGACCGTGGACTACGGCATCGTGCTGCAGGGCGAGATCGTCCTCGAACTCGACGGCGGCCACTGCACCCGGCTCTCGGCCGGGGACATCGTGATCCAGAACGGCACCCGGCACGCCTGGCGCAACCACAGCGACGAACCGGCCACGATGGCCTTCGTCCTCATCGGAGCCGAGCGCGACGGTTGAGCCACGGCCGCGGAAGACGCCGGAGCCGGTTCACGGGCCGTGGACGACTCCGAGACCGCGAGAGCGGCCACGGCCCAGGCTGTGGGCCGCCAGGACCGCGGACAGGCGGCGAGAAACAGGGAGCGTCATGGCAGCGGGTCGCCTGGCACGAGGGCAGAGCCGTGGTGGGCGCGGATGACCGCGATGACCGTGTCGGCGGTGCGGTCGAGGTGGCTGCGGCCGTCAGGCAGCAGAGCCGTCGGGCTGATGTAGCTCTGCGGACCGAAGTGAGTGGCAGGGTCGAGCCGATGCACGGTGATCTTCCCCGCGCGCACGGCCCGGTTCCATCCGCTACGGCGGAACAGCCGCCAGCGCTGAGGGAAGATCCAGGCGGCGATCTGCTCGATCCGGTCGTTCGCGCTGGTGAGCTGATGCAGGTGCTCGGCACGGGAGAGGTCGTTGGCTCCGTTGTGGAACCCACCGAGCGTGATCAGCAGGAGCGGGCAGCGCAACTGGGTGTGCAGCTCGTCAACCGCGCCCGTGGCGACCTGGGCGCCGCCGCTGTAGCTGAGCAGCACCACGGGCGTACCGCTGTCGGGCCGGTAGCCGGCGAGCCGGAGCTGAGTGGCGATCTGGGAGCCGACAGCCCGGTTGTACAGGGGCCGGTAGCGGTGGTCGGCCGCGACGAAGGTCTGCACGACGTTGTGCAGGAACAGCAGCAGCCCGATGTGGCGGCGCAGCCACGCCCACACCCGCCTGTCGGCAAGCGGGTCGGCCAGTGGTGAATAGGGCTGCACCTGTCCCAGCACCCGAAGCTCCGGCGCTCCCGCGATCAGGGCCTGGACCAGCTGGCCGCCGTCCCGGCTGTCACGTACGCGGCGTTTGCCAATGCCGTCGAGGTAGACCAGGTAGGCGCCCGGCGGGCTGTCAGGGGCCGCGCCCCGGGCGTAGGGAACGCCTTCCGGGAGCTCGTCGACAGGGGCCCGCCAGCCGGCGCCATAGGCCAGAAGCTCATAACGGGCCAGCAGGGCTTCGGCCAGCAGAGCAGGCCCGACCAAGCAGGCCCAGAGCAAGAAACCGTTCATGTGATCGCCTCCGGTGCCTCGGTCGCACTGATCCTCACGACAAGACGCCGAACGGTTTCCACAGCGAGACCGAGTGCGGCCCCGGCGACGGCGACGCAACCGGCCGCGCTCCACCAGCCCAGCCCGCTCTCCGCGGTGAGCGGGCCGACGAGACCGGCCCCGACCCCCACGAAGAGCACCAGGTGGAACAGCGGACCGAGCAACGGGAAGGCGAGGACCGCGGCGAGCACCAGCGGGGCGACCACGCCCGGGGTCCACACCAGGCCCGTTCCCGGCGGGGGCGAGGCCAGCACCAAGTCGGCCACGGTCCACGCGGTCAGCGGCCACAGCGCGAAGACCACACCTTCGACGAGGCCGGCGGGCAGCAGCAACGCGGCCACGAGAGTGCGCGGCATACCGGGCCGGCGTGCCACCAGAGGCAGGATGCGGCCGGCGGCCTCTGACAGCCCGGCGAACAGCAGCAGGACGAAGACGGCGGGGGACATCACTCGGCCTCGCTGTGCCGGACCGGCAAAGACGGCTGACCGGTCGAGCCGGCCGCGTGCAGATACCGCTCGAGTTCGTCGGCGGCGCGCTGGTATCCCCCCGCCTCGCGCTGGGCGACCTGCAGGGCGCGGGCGGCTGTTCGGAACCGGGGGTCGTGGAGCAGCTGCCGGGCGAGGGCGTGCGCCGAGCCCCTTGCGACGTCCTGGGTACGGATCGACAGACCGGCGCCGAGCTCCACGATGCGCCGGGCGACCATCGGCTGATCGGCGCCCTGGGGGACCACCAGCAGCGGAACCCCGGCGTACAGGGCCTCGTTGACGCTGTTCATCCCGCCGTGGGTGACGAACAGCGCCGCGCGGGCCAGCACCTCCGGCTGTGGCACGAAGCGACGGGCGAGCACGTTGGCCGGCAACGGGCCCAGCGTCTCGGGATCGGTCTGCCCGGTGGAGACGACCACGGTGCCGCCCAGCGGGGCGAGCGCGGTGGCCAGGGCGCGCAGCAGCCGAGGGGCGGCGTTGAACACCGTGCCCAGTGAGGCGAACAGCACGGGGTCCCGCAGCCGATCGGCCGGGAACGACGGGTCGGCCGGCCGGGCGCCGATGCTTGGGCCGACGAACCGGTAGGACTGGTCGAAGCCGTCGACGGCGGGCTGGAACGCCCGTGAGGTGTAGACCAGGTTGAGCGGCTGGCGGATGTTCGCCAGGTCGAGCAGAGGCAACCCACGTGCGTCGAAGCGGCGGTGCAGCGCCCAGCGGGACCGCAGGTAGCCCCGGACACTGCGGGGCTGAGCCGTCGCCGCGGTCAGCAGGTCCCAGGAGCCGCGGGTGGGGCTGGGGACATGCCGGTCCAGGGCGAACGTGGTGAACGAGGAGGCTGCCGGCACCCCGAGTTCACGGGCGGCCACCGCGCCCCACAGACAGGCACTGTCGTGGACGATCAGGTCGGGCCGCTCGCGGCGCAGGTCGGTGAGCACAGCGGGCAGCAAGTGGACGGCGGTGCTCGCGAGCGACTCCATCCACGAGACCGGAGTCGGCGGATCGGGGAACGGCTGATCACCCCCGGGGTACAGGTACACGGTCGCGCCGGTCGCCTCGATCTCCGCACGGAACGCGGGCGAGGTGTGGTACGTGACGGCGTGGCCGCGCCGGACGAGCTCGGCCACGACCGGCAGCGTCGGGTTGACATGCCCGTGCATGCCGATGCTGAGGAACGCGATGGTGCTCACAGGCCGACCTCCGCCAGGGAAGAAATGGATGCCTGGCCCGGGCCTGCCGAGGTCGCCGAGGATTCGTCGACCCGGTACAGCCCCGGCCCACTGATGAACAGCCCGTCCAGAAACAGCTCCGCCGCGGTGCACGCGGTGCACGCGGTGCACGCGGTGCCCGGGACGTAGGCGTGGGCGCCCACCGAGGTTCCGATGATCATGTCCGGGAGCCGCCTTTCTCGCCATGGGCGCCGAATCGGACTGGTTCTCCCACTAGGACCGGACTGCTACACGATGTGTGACACCGTTGGGCACCGGCTGTCCAGGAAGACATGGTTGTCCTGTGTTCAGTGTCAGTGGTGCATGAGCAGCATGATGGCCGTGCCCATCGCCGTCGATCCGTGCCAGAAGCGGTCGCAGGGCCCGCCGAGGTCGGTGGAGACGCCCACGCCGCCCTGCGTTCCGCGCAGTGTGGGCATATCCCGGGTCAGCGACAGGAGAGCGTAGGCCAGCAGACAGAGCGTCAGCACACCGGTGACCACGTCGTCGGTCCCCGCCTCCGCGACGCCGCCGTGCCGCACCGGCATCCACGCCATGGCGGCCATGCCGACCGCTTGGGGTGACCTGCGCACGAGGCCGGCCGATCCGGGGCCGCGGCGGCTGACGACAGCGGTCAACGGGAACCACAGCGCCGCGGCGGCGAAGAAGAGGGTCGTCCGCCCCGGCGGCTCTTCGCCGATCGGGTGCCACGGCATCACCGCCATGGCCGACGCCATGACGGTGTGCAGGAGAGTGTCGCCTCGGCCGAGCCATCCGGGGCCGCGTGGCAGCACGACATGCCAGAGCGCGTAGACAGCCGCGGCCGCGAACAGCGCTGTCAGCATGCCGTTCACGACATCAGTGGCGCTCATGCCGCACCGTGCCTCCCGCGGACGGACGGTCTCCTCGCAACCGGCTGGTACGGGGGCGGTCAGCCGGTGGGCCGTGGGGCGCGGCGAGGGGCCCGCTGGGCCAGTTCCTCCTCCTCGACCAGTTCGAGCATGGGCTTGCCCGGCGCGCACAGCATCGTCACGACGAACCGCGTGCGCGCGTCGGGCAGCGCGTTGCCGTCCTGGTAGTGGATCGCGTCGCCGCCGGGCTCCCAGAACGTCCCGCCCGCCTCGATCACGCGCTCGGGCTCGCCTTCCATCTCGAAACGGACGGCGCCCTCGACGACGTAGCCGAACGCCGGTCCCGTGTGGCGGTGGGGCGGGGTTCCCGGATCTCCGGGCTCCCACTCGACGAAAATGGTCATAGCCGACGCGCCCTCGGGGACGGTGAGCGGAGCGGTGTCCTGCAGCAGGTTCGCCGCCGTCTTCCAGCCCTTTGACCGGGTCTGCACTCCGGTCCCCTGCGCTGAGTCCTTGTCCGACATGGGTCGGCCTCCCTTGGATTCACACCCGGCCATGGCCGCCATGGCCGTCTCCAGTGATGACCGGGCTCCGGACGGATCTGTGACACGCGCGACCACATCAGTGTCACAACATTGGTACGAGTCCTGGTCCTAGGTGTTGTGGGGGACCGGCAACACCGTCGCCTCACGAAGCCGTCAGCCACCGGGGTCACCGACCCCTCCACGGGAAGGGGCCCGGAATGCGGTCGTGCGCGTGTCACGCCGCGCGGGCGCCGGGCGGGTCACGCTGATGAGTCTCCTGGAGTCGCGGGTCCCCGTGCACGCGGTGGAGCCCGCCCGGTCGATGCGCACCTCGCTGATGACGCGCCTGGCGTCCCTGGGCGCGGAGCTCACGACACGGGTGACCGTGCACCCGCAGACGCTCGACGAGACGGGGCTGCACGGGGTCGCCGACGTGGCCGTGTGCCACAACACCGTCGCCTGTGTACCAGCAGCGGGTGCTGATGGCGGGCGTGCTCGTGGCCCTGGTGCTGCGCGCGGTGTTCATCGCCGCCGGAGCGGCGATCATCTCGTCGTTCTCCTGGGCGTCGTGATCCGCCCGCATATCATGGGCAGGCGTTTGCGGGAACGGGTCGGAACTGAAGGCGGCACGCATGGGCATGCGGGACGGCACGGACTCCCTCCATGGCGCGGACTCCCTCGACGAGGCGACGAAGGTGTTCATGGCGGTGCGGCCCCAGCTCTACGGCATCGCCTACCGCGTCCTCGGCAGCACCGCGGAGGCCGAGGACATCCTCCAGGAGGCGTGGCTGCGCTGGCAGCACACCGACCGTGTCGCGGTCCGCGAGCCGAAGGCCTTCCTCGCCACCGTCACCGCCAGGCTGGCGATCAACCTGGCCCAGTCCGCCAGGGTGCGGCGCGAGTCGTACACCGGTCCCTGGCTGCCGGAGCCGATCGACACGCGCGCCGATCCGCAGTTGGGCGCGGAGCGGGCCGAGGCGCTCGACCTGGCGGTTCTCTTCCTGCTGGAGAAGCTGAACCCCGTGGAGCGGGCCGCCTATGTGCTGCGGGAAGCCTTCGACTACCCGTACCAGCAGATCGCGGACATGCTGGAGACCAACGAGACCAACACGCGCCAGCTGGTGAGCCGCGCGCGCAAGCGCATCTCCTCGGAGCGCCGCAAGCCCGTCGACGCCACCGAGCACCGACGGCTCATGGAGGTGTTTCTCGCAGCGGCGCAGACCGGCGATCTGGCCGTGCTGGAGGACATCCTCACCGAGGACGTGGTGAGCTACACCGACGGGAACGGGTTGCGCGGGGCGTCCCGGATTCCGGTCGTCGGCCCGGTGCACGTCTCCAGGTACCTCGCCGCCTTCGGTCCGCGCTTCTGGCCGCACAAGGAGATCGAGTGGGTCGAGGCCAACGGTGGGCCCGCCGCTCTCGTCTCGGACGGCGGGACGCCGGTGGTCCTGCTGACCCTCGACATCTCGGAGCGCGGCATCGAGCGGGCCATGTGGGTCATGAACCCGGAGAAGCTGACACGTTACGTGGCATCGCTGGGCGCCTGAACGGGCCGGGTCGTCACACCACCGGGCACTCGTCGGTCACCCAGTGGTCCGAGACCCCACACACAGCAGCTGTTCGCCGCCGGGTTCGCGGCCTGTTTCCACGGCGCGCCGATTCTCGTCGCACGCCAGGCCGCGCTCGACCCCGCACATCGACCTGGTCGTCGACTGGCCGGCCCACACCGGCCTCCTGAAGGCCGGCCGGTGTCACAGATCGCGGGACTGTCCGGTCGTACTGGATGAAGACCCCAGCGATCGGAGTGGACCGTGCCCGTCACCGAACAACGTCTCGCCACCATGGTGCTGGTGATCGGCACCGGAGGTGCCGGTCTGCGCGCGGCGATCGAACTGGCCGAGGCCGGCATCGACGTCCTGGCCGTCGGCAAGCGCCCCAAGGAGGACGCCCATACGGCACTGGCGGCCGGCGGCATCAACGCGGCACTGGCCACCATGGACCCGGAGGACAGCTGGCAGCAGCACGCCGCCGACACCCTCAAGGAGAGCTACCTGCTCGCCGATCCCCGCACCGTGGAGATCGTCACCCAGGGCGCCGCCCGGGGCATCGACGACCTGGAGCGCTACGGCATGGCCTTCGCCCGCGAGGACGACGGCCGGATCTCGCAGCGCTTCTTCGGCGCGCACAAGTTCCGCCGGACCGCGTTCGCCGGTGACTACACAGGCCTGGAGATCCAGCGCACGCTGATCAGGCGTGCCGAACAGCTCGACATCCCGGTGCTGGAGGGGGTGTACATCACCCGGCTGCTGGTGCACGAGGGCGCCGCGTTCGGCGCCTATGGCTTCGACCTCACCAGCGGCAGGCGTTACCTGATCCACGCCGACGCGGTCATCCTCGCGGCAGGCGGCCACACCCGTATCTGGCGGCGCACCTCCTCGCGGCGGGACGAGAACACGGGCGACTCCTTCCGGCTGGCCGTGGAGGCCGGCGCCCGGCTGCGGGACGCCGAGCTGGTGCAGTTCCATCCGTCCGGGATCATCGAGCCGGAGAACGCGGCCGGCACCCTGGTCAGCGAGGCCGCCCGGGGCGAGGGCGGGATCCTGCGCAACGCGCTCGGGGAACGCTTCATGGCCCGCTACGACCCCGAGCGCATGGAGCTGTCCACCCGCGACCGCGTGGCCCTGGCCGCGTACACCGAGATCAAGGAAGGCCGGGGCACGCCCAACGGAGGTGTGTGGCTCGACGTCTCGCACCTGCCCCGGCAGACGATCATGACGCGGCTGCCCCGCGTCTACCAGACCCTGCTGGACCTGCAGATGCTGGACATCACCCGCGAGCCGATCGAGATCGCGCCCACCGCGCACTACTCGATGGGCGGGGTGTGGGTGCGCCCGGGCGACCACAGCACGGACGTGCGGGGCCTGTATGCCATCGGTGAGGCGTCGAGCGGGCTGCACGGCGCCAACCGCCTCGGCGGGAACAGCCTCATCGAGCTGCTGGTGTTCGGCCGCCTCACCGGACAGGCCGCCGCCGCTTACTCACGGTCCCTGGAGGCGCAGCCGCGGTCGGCGTCCGCCATCGCGCAGGCCCGCGCGGAGATCGACGAGCTCCTCGCTGCCGACGGGCCGGAGAACGTGCGTGCCCTGCAACGCGCCATCCGCAACACCATGACCGAGCACGCCGGTGTCGTACGCGACGAAGACGGACTGCGCGCGGGACTGGCGGAACTCGCGGTGATCGAGAAGAGGATGCAGGACGTCGGTATCCACCCGGACATCGCCGGCTACCAGGACCTCGCGCACGCCTTCGACCTCAAGTCCGCCGCGCTAGCCGCCCGGGCCACCCTCGAATCGGCGCTGGAGCGCCGCGAGACGCGTGGCTGTCACAACCGCAGCGACTACCCCGGCCTGGATTCCGCTCTACAGGTGAATCTCGTGTGGTCCCCCACGACGGGTGTCACCCGCGAAGGAATTCCGGCCGTCCCCGACGAGATTTCCCCCCTCATGGAGGAAGTCTCGACCACGGGAAAACTGGTCGAATAGAAGGTGTCACAAACAGACCCGGTGCCCGGTCTCTACTGACACAGGCATCAGGAAAACTCGAAAGGAATTCCGTCATGAAGGTCGTAGTGATCGGTGGAACCGGGCTCATCGGCTCGAAGGTGGTCGCCGGGCTCGGCGAGCACGGGCACGAGGCGGTCGCGGCGTCGCCCAACACCGGCGTCAACACCATTACGGGCGAGGGGCTGGCCGAGGTCCTGGAGGGTGCGTCGGTGGTGGTCGACGTGTCGAACTCGCCCTCGTTCGAGGACGAGGCGGTCATGCAGTTCTTCCGCACCTCGACGACCCATCTGCTGAAGGCCGAGAGCCAGGCCGGCGTGGCGCATCACGTGGCGCTGTCCGTGGTCGGCACCGACCGCCTCCAGGGCAGCGGGTACTTCCGCGCCAAGCAGGTCCAGGAAGACCTGATCAAGGCGTCCGGCAACCCCTACTCCATCGTCCACGCCACCCAGTTCTTCGAGTTCGCCAAGGGCCTCGCCGACGGCGTCACCCAGGGGGACACCGTGCACCTGCCCGATGCCAGCATCCAGCCCATCGTCTCGGACGACGTGGCCGCGGCCGTCGCCCGCACCGCGGTCGGCGCACCGGTGGACGGCGTGGTGGAGGTCGGCGGCCCCGACGTGTTCCAGCTGGAGGAGTTCATCCGCATGGGGCTGACCGCCCTGGACGACCCGCGCAAGATCGTCACGGACCCACAGGCGACGTACTGGGGCGCCCCGCTGCAGGAGAACACGCTCCTGCCCGGCCCGGACGCACACATCGCAAAGACCCGGTTCGCCGACTGGCTCGCGCAGCAGAAGTAATTTCTCGGGGTGGCCCTCACCGGAAGGAGAGGGCCACCCCATGCATGCACATTCATGGAGACACGATGTCCCTGATCGATGAGGACCGCGTCGACCTCGCTGCCACATTCCTGTCGCTGACCGCCGAAGCCGCCGAGCTTCGTATCCGGGTCACGGAACTTCGCCAGGAACTCGCGGATCTCGGCGACCGCATGAACGTCATCTCGACCGCACTGCGATCAACGAGATCCTGATCCGCCCGCATCGGTCGACAGCATCCTTTCCAGATGCCCGAGGTCACCGGTCTGCGCTGCCGAGAAGAACGCCTGAACGAGACGCCGGTGCGCGACGGAGTCGACCGGCTGCCTGCGGTGGTCCCCGGTGAGACGCCGCTGGGCGCGAGCAACCTGCTGCCTCGTGTTGACGACGCTCAGGTGCAAAATCTCGGCGATCCGGTCGTACGGGTAGCCGAACCCCTCCCTCAGGACGTACGCCGCACGTTGCCGCGGCGTCAGGGTCTCCATCATCAGGAGGACCGCTCGCTCGACGGCGTCCTGACGCTCGGCCACCGCTTCGGGGTTCGCGTCGTAGTCCGTCCGCTCGGGGAGCGAGGGGCCGACGCACGACTCCCGGCGCTTCCAGGCGGACTGGACGACGTTGACTGCCAGCCGGACGGCGGTCGTCCTGAGCAGTGCCGACGGGTTGGAGACAGCCGTGCGGTCGGCGCCCTGCCACCGCAGCCACGTCTCCTGGATGACGTCCTCGGCCTCGTGCGCGTTCCCGACGATCTGCCTGGCGAGGGTGAGCAGTCCGGGCCTGGCCCGTACGAACACCCAGATCGCGTCGTCCAGCGCGATGACGGACGTGCCCGCCGTCTCCCGGCTCTGCCTGATCTCGGTCAGATGTGTGTCCACGTCCGGCTCCTCTGCCTCGTGGGTCAGCAGCTCGAAGGGCAGCCGGCACCAATGTCGCGCCGGAGGTCAGCCCGGCGCGCCCTTGGAAGGCCGTAGGGGACTGCGTGGTCCTGCCGTGGGAGGTCCGTGGCCGACTCGTCCGGCCGTCGTTCCGGGCAGCGCTCGACCCACTGCGTTCGGTCAAAGCCGAAAGTTCTCCGCTTTCGCAGCCGTTTACGATGGATCAGGTTCGCCTCGGCCGCACCGCGGCCGCAGTGATCCGGCAACGCACCGGCCAACGCGCCGCCGGGAGGATCTGACGCGGGAGACTGCCATGACGAGCCGCGGTTCCGGAGCAGGGCTCCTCGACAGACGGAACGAGCGTCGGGCCCTCGACGACCTGCTGGCCGGCGCCAGGGACGGGCGCAGCGGAGTCCTGGTCCTGCGTGGCGAGGCGGGGATCGGAAAGACCGAGCTGCTGAAGTACCTGCTGGGGCGGGCCACCGGAAACCGGACCGTCAGCGCTGTCGGCGTGCAGTCCGAGATGGAGCTCTCCTACGCCGGCCTGCACCAGCTCTGTGCGCCACTGCTGTCGGGACTCGACAACCTGCCGGAGCCTCAACGCGACGCACTGCGCACGGCGTTCGGGCTGCAGGGCGGAGCCACGCCCGACCGGTTCCTGGTGGGACTGGCCACGCTGAGCCTCCTCTCGGACGCCGGCGGGAGTGAGCCGCTGGTCTGCGTCGTCGACGACGCGCAGTGGCTGGACCGCGTCTCCGCACAGACCCTGGAGTTCGTCGCCCGCAGGCTGCTCGCGGAATCGGTCGTGCTCGCCGTCGCCGTGCGTGAGCCCATCACCGGTGAGATGTTCACAGGCCTCCCCGAACTGCCCGTGACCGGGCTGTTCGAGGACGACTCCCGAAAGCTTCTCGCCTCGGTCGTCACCGGCCCGCTCGACCGCAAGGTGCGTGACCGCATCGTCGCGGAGACCCGCGGCAACCCACTTGCCCTGATCGAGCTGCCCCACACGCTCACGGCGTTGGACCTGACCAGCGACTTCGGACGCGCCGCCGCAGGGCCTGTGTCGAACCGGCTGGAGCAGGACTTTCTACGCCGCGTCAGGGCGCTGCCGGCCGAGACGCAACGTCTGCTGCTCCTCGCCGCTGCCGAGCCGGTCGGCGACGTGACGCTGCTCAGGCGGGCGGCGGAGCGGCTGGGGATCGCCGTGGACGCGGCCGCGGCGGACGCCGAGGCGTCGGGGTTGATCACCCTCGGCGCCTGGGCGCGCTTCCGTCACCCGCTGGTGCGTTCGGCGGCCTATCGAGGGGCAGCCCCGGACGACCTGCGCGAGGTGCACAGAGCCCTGGCGGATGTGACCGACGCCGGGCTCGATCCGGACCGTCGGGCATGGCATCTGGCGCGTGCGACGACGGGACCCGACGAGGCGGTGGCCGCCGAGCTGGAGCGTTCGGCGGACCGGGCGCGGGCGCGTGGCGGAGCCGCCGCGGCGGCGGCCTTTCTGGACCGGGCCGCCCAGCTGACACCCGACCCCGCGCGCCGTGGAACCAGGGCACTGGCGGCGGCGGAGGCCAAGTACCAGGCCGGTGCCTTCGACGTCGCGCGGGAGCTGGCGGGCGCGGCCGAGCTGGGACCCCTCGACGATTTCGGAGTCGCCCGGTCGACGCTCCTGCGCGGTCGGATCATGACCGCGTCCAACAGCGCCGGCGCCGGCCTGCCGCTGCTGCTCGAAGCGGCCCGGCGACTGGAACCGCTCGACGCCGGGCTCGCCCGTGAGACGTACCGGGACGCGATCTACGCGGCCCTCACCGCCGGCCGGCTGCCACACGGCAAGGGGATCCCCGAAGTGGCCCAGGCCATTCTCGCCACACCCACGCCCGCCGAACCGACGCGCGACGACCTCCTTCTGGACGGCCAGGCGCGGCTGATCACACAGGGCTATGCCGCGGGCGCACCACTGCTGCGTCAGGCGCTGGCCGCGTTCCGTGCCGAGCAGATCCCGCCGAAGGAAGGGCTCGGCTGGCTCCCGCTCGCATGCCGCCTGGCCCACAGCACATGGGACTTCGAGAGCTGGTCCGTGCTCTCGGCACGGTTGGTCGACCTCGCACGCGAGACGGGAGCCCTCTCGGTGCTGCCGTCGGCACTGCTGCTCCGTCTGTCGAACCGGGTCTTCGCCGGTGATCTCGCCGGCGCCGGCTCTCTGGTCGCGGAGGCGACGGCGATCGGTGAGGCGACCGGCAGCAGCTTCTTCGCGCACTACAGCGCGCTGGTCGTCGAGCCCTGGAAGGGCAGGGAGGCCACGACCCGGCAGGCGATCGACGCGGTCACCCAGGACCTCCTCCTGCGCGGGGAAGGCAAGGTGGAGACCGCCACGCAGTGGGCTGCAGCAGTGCTCTACAACGGCCTCGGCAGGTACGCGGAGGCGTATGCGGCCGCTCTGCGGGGTTGCGAGAATCCGCAGGAACTCGGGCTCTCCCTCCAGTCCACGGTGGAGCTGATCGAGGCTTCCGTACGACTGGGCAGACCCACGGAGGCAGCCGCGGCGGTGCGCGGAATCAGCGACATGGCGCAGGCCAGCGGGACCGAGTGGGCTCTTGGCACCGCTGCCGGCGTCCGTGCTCTGGTGAGCGAGGGGCAGATCGCCGATGCTCTCTACCGTGAGGCGACCGAGCGGCTCGGCGGCACGGGCGTGCGGATGGATCTCGCCCGGACCCACCTGCTGTACGGGGAATGGCTGCGCCGCGAGAACCGCCGAGCCGACGCCCGTGCGCACCTGGGCATCGCCCACGACATGCTCAGCCACATCGGAGCCGAGGCCTTCGCCGAGCGCGCGCGCCGCGAACTCCAGGCGACGGGAGCGCGGGTCCGCAAGCATCCCGCCGCTGCGCAGACGGCCCTCACCCCTCAGGAGGAGCAGATCGCCCGCCTGGTCCGGGACGGTCTCACGAATCCCGAGATCGGCGCCCAGTTGTTCATCAGCCCGCACACCGTGGAATGGCACCTGCGCAAGGTGTTCTCGAAGCTCGGCATCACCTCCCGCAAGGAGATCCGCACCATACGGCTGGCGGGCGAGGCGGCGTCGGCCTAGACATGGTCGTCGGTGCGCCCCCTCTTCAGCGCCTGGTTGCGCCCCCTCTCCAGCGCCTGGTATTCCTGCGCGGTCGGCTTGGCGATCTGCGTACCTTCTCCGTAAAGGATCACGCTGATCCGGGAACGCAGCTGCTGGGAAAGGCGGACACCGGGACCGATCGGCTTGTACTGCTCGTGCTGGGTGAGGATGTGGAGTTTTTCCTGACGCAGTGGCTCGTGCACCTCGATGAATTCGCCGTCGGGCAGGCGTTTGACGATGCCGGTCTCGCGTCCGTGCAGCACTTTGTCGCGGTCGCTGCGCTGAAGGCCGAGCGCCAGCCGTTTGGTCAGCACATAAGCCGCGACAGGAACGACGAAGAGTCCGATGCGGACCGCCCATGTCACCGACTCGACCGAGACATGGAAGCGGATGGCGATGATGTCGTTCGCGGCGCCGCCCAAGGACACCAGGTAGAAACTGAGCCATGCGACACCCAGTGCCGTCCGCACGGGACGGTTGCGCGGGCGGTCCAGGAGGTGCTGCTCGCGCGTGTCACCCGTCGCCCAGGACTCGACGAACGGATACAGGCCCAGGGCGAGGAAGAGACCGACGCCCACGGTCAACGGAATCAGGTTGTCGAGCGCCAGGGTGTGACCCCAGACGTCGACTTCCCAGCCCGGCATCACCCGAAGCAGTCCGTCCGCCACGCCCATGTACCAGTCGGGCTGCGACCCGGCCGAAACCTGGTCGGCGCGGTAGGGCCCGTACTGCCAGACGGGGTTGATCTGCGCGGCCTGAGGTTCCCCCGAGATGCGGAGTGTGTTGACAGAGGGTCAGATGGTTCTCATGAGAGGAACATCGACCATGGCCGCCCCCAGAAAGTACTCGCT